>CAYFRQ010000001.1:0-24341 GCA_964345615.1 uncultured Actinomyces sp.
AGCTTGATGACGAAGTCATCGATGATCTCCTGAGCTTCTGCCTCGGTGAGTGTGCCTTCGGCGAAGTCACGTTCGAAGTAGGGGTCCAGGAAGCTGGAGGTGCGCCCGAGGCTCATGGCCGCCCCGTTTTGCTCTTTCACAGCTGCCAGGTAGGCGAAGTAAAGCCACTGAACGGCTTCCTTCGCGTTTGCTGCAGGACGGGAAATGTCGAAGCCGTAGCTTGCTGCCATGTCCTTGAGCTCCTGCAACGCGCGAATCTGCTCAGAGAGCTCTTCACGCTCACGAATCAGTTCTTCGGTGGAGAAACGTGTACTCAGCTCTGCCTTGTCCACCTGCTTCGCTGCGATCAGGCGATCAACGCCGTAGAGCGCAACGCGGCGGTAGTCGCCAATGATGCGGCCGCGACCGTAGGCATCCGGTAGCCCCGTAACAATGTGTGAGGAGCGGGCCTTACGGACCGAGTCTGGGTACACATCGAAGACACCCTGGTTGTGGGTCTTGCGGTAGTTAGTGAAGATCTCCTTCACGAACGGGTCAACCTCATAGCCGTAGGTGGCAAGCGACTTTTCGACCATGCGCCAGCCCCCGTTCGGGATCATGGCGCGCTTCAGGGGCGCATCTGTTTGCAGTCCGACAACGACGTTGTCATCCTCACTGATGTAACCGGGGCCGTGGCTGGTGATGCGGCCGGGAGTCTTCGTATCGATGTCGTAGACGCCCTTTTCACGTTCCTCAGGGAACATTTCAGAAAGGGTCTCCCAGACCCTTGTCGTCCGCTCTGTTGGGCCTTCAAGGAAGGCCGCGTCACCCTCGTAAGGCGTGTAGTTGAGCTGGACGAAGTCCCTAACGTCCACCAGGTCTTGCCAAAGGCCGGGGGTGAAACCCCTCCAGGCGGTCTGGGCCGTGATATCGGTAGCAGCTTCGGTGCTGATCGCCATTCGCTTGTTTGCTCCCTGCATATTTAGCTTTATCCAGGAGGTTCTTCCCCTGGATTTTTAAGCCTAGGGGCCCAGCTCAGAAAGGGTCAGGGGGCCCCTGATGGAACCCATCACAGGGCACGGTCCTACAGGGGTAACAAGTGAGGTAGGCCGCCTCAAAAACGGGGCCTATGGGACTTTTATCCCGAGGCTTAGCTTTGGGCCACGCGGTCCAGGACAGCGGCGGTTTTGGTAGCGATTCCCTGCGCGTCAAGTCCGAGTTCTTCAACTAGCGCTGCCCGGCTCTTGTGCTGCAGGAAACGCTTATCCGCGCCGAGCACTTGGACAGGTGGGCCGCCTTCTAGCGCGACCCGTCGGGCAAGTTCGGAGCCGACTCCGCCGCTCACGAGCCCATCCTCGACCGAGACCACAACGTCGAAGTTGCAGGCAAGGCGGACCAGGTCACCAGTAACAGGAAGCACCCAGCGCGGGTCGACCACGGTGACGTCGTGGCCCTGCTCTGCCAGGAGCTCCCCGGCCGCGACCGCATTTGGCGCCATCGCACCCACCGAGACAATCAGGGCTCTGGGCTCTCTGGTGTCGGCCGCACCGGAGTGGGCCGACTCGAAAAGTACGTCGCACCCCGACTCTTGGCGCAGGGCATCAAGGCCCTCCGGCGGCTCCCCTTTCGGGTAGCGAACCAGCGTCGGGCCCTGCTGCCAGCCCAAAGCTTCTTGCAAGCCTTCGCGCAGAGTTGCTTCGTCCCTTGGAGCGCACACCCTTAGACCCGGAACCATGGCGGCAAGGGATAGGTCCCACATGCCGTTGTGTGAGGCGCCGTCGTCACCCGTCAAGCCGGCACGGTCTAGCACTACGGTGACCGGCGCCTTATGCAGAGCCACATCCATCAACAACTGGTCGAAGGCCCGGTTCATGAAGGTCGAGTAGACGCAAACGACGGGGTGGGCTCCCCCGTAGCCAAGACCAGCGGCAAGCGTAAAGGCATGCTGCTCCGCTATCCCGACATCCACGACACGTTCGGGGAAAACATCGGCTAGTGGCTGCAAACCCACGGGGGCCATCATGGCGGCTGTGATCCCCACGATCTTGTCGTCAGCCTTCGCGGCCTTGACCAACTCCTCAGCAGAAACAGCCGTCCAACCGAAACGGCTCTGGGCGACTGGGAGACCCGTTTCAGGGTGGATCTGGCCGACAGCATGAAAACGGTCGGCAAGATCCTTCTCGGCGGGAGTGTAGCCCCGACCCTTCTCAGTGATGACGTGGACCAGGATGGGGGCC
This sequence comes from uncultured Actinomyces sp., assembly GCA_964345615.1. Taxonomy (GTDB): domain Bacteria; phylum Actinomycetota; class Actinomycetes; order Actinomycetales; family Actinomycetaceae; genus Scrofimicrobium. The sequence goes on from CAYFRQ010000001.1 coordinate 2,217, forward strand.
CTGTAAGCCTTGGCGTGTTCCAGGGCTAGCTCAAGTGCGATCTGGTCGTGACCGTCAACGGGCCCAAGGTATTTGATGCCAAGGTCAGCAAACATGGCTTGCGGCGCAAGGGCATCTTTAAGGCCCGCTTTGAGGGCGTGAAGGGCCTCGTACGTGCGGGTGCCCAACTCCCCCAAACCAAGCAGGGCGCGTTTGCCGCGTTCCAGCGTTTTCTCGTACTCCTCTGAGGTTCGTAACCAGTTGAGGTGGTGGGCTAGACCGCCAACGGTGGGTGCGTAGGACCGCCCGTTGTCGTTCACGATGATCACCAGGGGAACGTCGGGGCCGGCCGCGATGGAGTTGAGGGCCTCCCAGGCCATTCCGCCTGTCAGGGCACCGTCGCCGATGACTGCAACTGTCCAGGAGTCGTCACCGTCCCGGTGTTTCGCGAGTGCGACGCCGTCCGCCCACGAAAGCGCGGTGGAAGCATGCGAGTTCTCGATGACGTCGTGAGGGGATTCGGACCTGGAGGGGTAACCGGAAAGACCGCCCTCTTTCCGAAGTGCGGAGAAGTCTCTGCGGCCGGTGACCAGCTTGTGGACGTAGGACTGGTGGCCCGTGTCCCAAAGGATGGTGTCGTGGGGGGAATCGAAGACTCGATGCAGAGCCAACGTGAGTTCGACGACCCCCAGATTTGGACCTAGGTGACCCCCGGTTTTGGAGACGGATTGGATCAGGTGGTCGCGAACCTCGGCCGCAAGATCGACTACTTCTACAGAAGTTAGGTTCTTGAGATCGCTGGGAGAGTTGATCCGGTCCAAAAGGCGCTCCGGATTCCCTTGTGACGTCCTCATGGAACGGAGTCTATCTGAGGGTGGGCACTACACTGGACAATAGGTAGTCAACTGAGCGAGGACCGATGCCGAAAACGATTGCTCCCTACGGGACCTGGAAGTCCCCCATCACGCCGGAGACGCTGACGGAGCGGACGGTGAACTTGAGCCAACTACGTGTCGACGGGCCGGATGTGTATTGGGTGGAAGACAACCCTCGTCGGGCTGGCCGAAGCGTGCTGTTACGCAGAGACGCGATGCAGCAGACGCGTGAGGTGCTGCCGCTGCTTGACGGCCAAAGGCTAGTGAACGTGGCGACCCACGTGCATGAGCGGGGCGGGCGGGCCTACGCGGTGAAGGACGGGAACCTCGTCCTCACCGACGGGTCGGACGGGCGCGTTTATTTCTTCAGGGTTGCGGACAGACACAGGGAGCTGGTGCCACTTACGCCCCTCAGTTTCGGGAAGTTCTACGGCGACTTCGAACTGGACCTGGATCGGGGAGTCGCATATGCGATTCTTGAGGACAGGCCCGAAGGCGGCGACAAAAAAGACGCGGTGAACTCGATGGTCGCAATCCCGCTCGATGGGTCGGCAGCAAGGGACGAATCTCAGATCGAAACGATCTTTTCGGGGACTGACTTCGTTACGTCTCCGACCCTGTCTCCAGACGGGACGAAGCTAGCGTGGCTGACCTGGCACCACCCGGAGATGGCGTGGACGGAGTCAGAGCTGCACGTGGGCGCGCTGGATGAGGTTGGGAACATCGTTTCCGATGTGTTGCTGGTCAACTCCCCCAATGTTTGTGCTTACGAGCCGCGGTGGACTCTGGATGGGGACCTGGTGCACGTTGATGACTCAACGGGCTGGGCAAACTTCTATCGGACCGAGGGCTTTAGGGCTCGTGAAGGGGAACCGGCTGATGCTTGGGAATCCAGGCTCAGAACAAGAGCGCTGCACCCATCTGACCGAGCATTTTCTAGGCCACACTGGCAGCTGGGGCTGCACTCGTACGACAACCTGGATCACGATCACCTGGTGTGCAGCTGGGCTCAGGGGAACACCTGGCGGATCGGGTCAATCAGGCTCGACAATGGACTGCTTGAAGAGTGGGACACGGGTTGGGAACCGGGTGGAAACATCGGGGCGACGCCGGGCCGTGTCGTTTACCTGGGGATCTCCCCGACCGACTGCCCCGCTATCGTCGAAGTGCTGGATGCGAAGGCCCACGTGGTCCGGCCTTCCTCAGAAGCTTTGATCAGCGAGCCATACATTTCACGCCCCGAGTACCTGACCTGGGAAAACAGGGATGGGACTGAAAGCTATGGAGTGTTCTACGCCCCCAGATCTGAAGACTACGAAGGCGAGCCTGGGACGCTTCCTCCGCTCTTGGTGACGACACACCACGTACCGACGATGTCGGCGCGGAGCGGCATGGACTCGCAGATCCAGTACTGGACCTCAAGGGGATTCGCGGTGTTCCGGCCGAACCCCAGGGGCTCGACTGGGAACGGCCGCGAATACAGGGAGGCCCTGAACGGCGGCTGGGGCACCATGGATGCGCACGACATCGAGGATGGGGTCAAGGCCCTGGTTGAACGCCAGCTGGTGGACCCGGCCCGGGTGGCGCTTAGGGGTGAAGCCTTCGGGGCATTCACGGCACTGTCGGCGCTAGAGAACTCAAGGACCTTCTCAGCTGGCGTGCTTGTTGCGGGCATTACGAACGTGCAGGAGTACATGAACTCGGCCAACAAGTTTGAGGCCTACTACCCGCAGCGTTTGCTGGGCGTCACTGAGGTCGAGCCGGAGCAGATGGCAGGGCGTTGCCCGTTGATGCATCTTGACCGGGTGGAGGCCCCGCTGTTCATGTTGCATGGGGAGGACGATCAGCTCGCAGGGATCGAAAGGGTGCGGACCACGTATCGGGAGCTGGAGGAGCTCGGTAAGCCTGTGGCTTTGGTGGAGCTTTCCGGTGAGGGACACTTCTTCGCGCATGACCATTCGATACATGAGGCTCTGAGGACGGAGCTCGGGTTTTATGGGGAGGTTTGGGACCTTGCTGTGAAGGGCGGGGAGCCGGTGGCGATCAAGAACTTCCCCGCCTAGCCCTCCCCTGCTAGCCCTCCCCCTCTATTTCCGCTTCGGCCGCGAGTTTACTTCCGCTTCGGCCGCGAGTTGTTGCCTACTGCCCGTTCGGCCGCGAGTTGTCGCCCGCTTAGAGCTCTCTGGACACCTTTCTCCCCTACAGCCCGCAGCCGGAACGTCTGCAACCCGCGGCCCGAACAGAAAACCACCGGCCCGGCCGCGAGTTGCCCGCTTCCCGACCGACTGCTAGTCGTTGCCGACCTCGTCCCTTGAAGCATCCCCAGATTCGCTTTCAAGGCGGTTTCCACAGCTTAGGCACACCAAGAACACCGTGAGTTCCCCGGAGCTCAGAGTTAACCCATGGACGAAACCCAGTACAGGCCGACCTTGCTCCCCGCGGATTTAGTTTTTTCAACGAGAGCGCAAGGACGAGATGGACAAAACCTGGGAGTGCGCATCTCGAGGGGCGTCTATCTTCCCGAGAATAAGTTCGAGGGCCTCACCCACCACTGGCAGGCAGAACACCTGGTTGCCCAGGCGCGCATCTTCGCCGAAGCCTTGCGCCCGGGCGCCTACTTTGAAAACCGTGCGATGACGATGTCCTCTGCGTTGATCTTGCACGGAATTGACACCTGGGTCCGCAACCCTCCTGTCACATACCGCCCAGCAGAAGCTCCGGGCAGAATGTCTCTCCTTCCCGAAGTGCAAACGCCCCTGGGTTCTGTTGAAGAAAGCGTTTCCCGACCCCTGGTCTTCGCTAGACGAAAAGTAATCCCGGAATCCAGAAGACGCCGGGCGCGCGCTACCGCAACCCCAGCAACTGCCTCAGAGAAGACCAGGAAAAGAGAAGTGGTCTTGGAGTCTCTTGAGCAGGTGGCGCTCGACATCGCCCGACGCATGCCGCCGCTGGCAGCCACTGCTGACGTCTCGAAAATCTTCAACCACCTCGTGGAGTTCGACCGTGATCAGCCTGGTGCTAGCCGTCAACGCGAGAAAACCCTGCGCAACGCGCTACTTGAAATGAACTCCAGTCTGCCCACCAGACACCGCTGCAGGGTAGCGGAGGCCGTGCTCAAAGCTGCGGACGCCGGAGTCGACTCGCATGCTGAGGGAGCTACGGTGGGTCCTACTCAACGTTGTCGACTCGGACCTACTCAGAAGGTGGTCTGGAGACGAACTTACGAGCCAATACAAAGTCCGAGTCGGCACCGAGCGCTTCTACCTTGACACGGCTCTTCCCCGGCTGGGAGTGGCTATTGAGTTTGAAGGGATGGCGAAGCTCATTGGCACCGGCGCGGACCCTGGGTCCCGAGTTCGCGAGTACTTTTCCAGGCGCGACGCGCTGATGCGGGCAGGCTGGAGCTACGTCGCAGTCACGTACGGAGAGCTTTTCAACCCGGTCGCCCTGGCGATGAGACTACAAGACGAACTTGGGCGCCTTAAAGTGCCGGTTCTAAGCGACATCAGCGCAGTCGAGACAGGACTCCCCCGCGCAGCCTAGAGTCGATAGCTGGCCTGAAGCACAGCACGCCGGGACGAAGCGCAACCCAGCTTGGCTGCGAGTTGTGACCAGAAAACAAGGCGCACGGATGCAGGCCGACATTACAACCCGCGGCCGAAACGAAGGGGCGTGGCCGAAGCGGGGCGACAACCCGCGGCCCAAGCGGACGTAGGCCAGCTTGGCTGCGAGTTGTAGCCACGAAACCCAGCTCCACAGTCCCAAACAAGACCACAACCCGCGGCCAAAACGAAGGGGCGCGGCCCGCGGCCGAAGCGGGAGGGTGGGGGCGGGGTGAGGTTAGGCGGCGGCGTCCTCCTTAGCCTTCAACTGCCGGAGCACATACTGCAAGATGCCTCCGTTACGGAAGTACTCACGCTCAGCCGGCGTATCCACGCGGACCACCGCGTCAAACTCGATGACCGTTTCACTCCCGTCGTCCTCGGTGCGAACCGCTTTCACGTGAGCCGTCTCAGGCGTGCGGCCCTCATTGAACTCTTCAAGCCCCGTGATCGTGAAGACCTCCGTGCCGTCAAGACCCAGAGAGTTGCGGTCCTCCCCTTCCGGGAATTCCAGCGGAAGCACGCCCATCCCGAGCAGGTTCGAGCGGTGAATCCTCTCAAACGACTCGGTGATCACAGCCTTAACGCCCAGCAGAGCCACACCCTTCGCAGCCCAGTCCCTAGACGAGCCAGAGCCGTATTCCTTACCCGCCAAGACCACCAGCGGCGTCCCCTCAGCAACGTAGTTCTGCGCGGCCTCGTAAACGCTGGCCTGCGGTCCGCCTTCCTTCGTAAAGTCCCGGGTGAAACCGCCCTCAACACCATCCAGCATCTCGTTACGGATGCGGATATTCGCAAAGGTTCCGCGGATCATCACCTCATGGTTGCCGCGCCTGGAGCCGTACGAGTTGAAGTCGCGCACCCCAACTCCCCGATCCAGTAGGTACTGGCCCGCCGGAGAGTCTGCCCTGAAGGAGCCCGCAGGCGAAATGTGGTCGGTCGTGACAGAGTCGCCAAGCTTCAAGAGCACACGAGCACCCTCGATGTCCCCAATCGGTTCGGGTTCTTCAGGCATCCCCTCAAAGTAGGGGGCCCTGCGCACGTACGTAGAGTCGTCCTCCCACGTGAACGTTGCACCCGTCGGGACTTCTAGCTCTGCCCAATGGTGATCACCGGTGAAAACGTCGGCGTAGTCATCCTCAAACATCTCCCGGTCGAGAGTCGAGTCGATAACTCGCTGAACTTCTTCCGGGTCCGGCCAAATATCCTTCAGGAAGACATCGTTGCCATCCGGGTCCTGTCCCAGCGGCTCGGTTTCGAAGTCGAAGTCCATGGTTCCCGCAAGCGCGTAAGCGATAACTAGCGGAGGGGAAGCCAGGTAGTTCATCTTCACGTCGGGGTTGATGCGTCCCTCAAAGTTGCGGTTACCCGACAGGACAGAGACGACGGACAGGTCGTGGTCGTTAACGGCCTGAGAGATCGCTTCAGGCAGCGGCCCGGAGTTTCCAATGCAGGTGGTGCAACCGTAACCCACCAGGTAGAAACCAAGCGCCTCAAGATCGGGCATCAGCCCGGCCTTGTTGTAGTAGTTCGTGACGACCGGTGACCCCGGGGCCAGTGAGGTCTTCACCCACGGCTTGGTTTTCAGTCCCAGGCGGTTCGCGTTCCGCGCTAATAGCGCTGCAGCCATCATCACTGACGGGTTTGAGGTGTTGGTGCAAGAGGTGATCGAGGCGATGACGACCTTGCCGTGGTCCAGGTCGGTCTCGGTCCCATCCTCAAGCGTCACCGGAACCTTGCGGAAGGGACGTGTCTCGCTCTCACCCGGATCATCGACCGGACGCGAACCACCCGTGTCCGTGGTGTCCGGGTCGACCGGATCGGACGCGGGGAACGTCCCCTTCAAGGCCAAGTCCAGCTCCGTCGGCTTCACCTTATTGTCATCGCTCACGAAGTACGGGAGCACAAACCGGAACGCGTCCTTCGCTTCGGACAGGTCGACGCGGTCCTGCGGGCGTTTCGGGCCGGCAATAGAGGGAACAACCGTGGAGAGGTCAAGCTCCATGTACTCGGAGTACTCAACTTCCTTGTCAGGGTCATGCCACAGGCCCTGCGCCTTCGCATAGGCCTCAACAAGCGCGACCTGCTCTTCGGACCGGCCCGTAAGACGCAGGTAGTCCAGGGTCACGTCATCGATTGGGAACATGGCGGCAGTCGAGCCGAACTCGGGCGACATGTTGCCGATAGTTGCCCGGTTCGCAAGAGGAACCGCACTAACGCCATCGCCGTAGAACTCAACGAACTTTCCGACAACTCCGTGCTCGCGCATCATCTGCGTAATCCGTAGCACCACGTCTGTTGCGGTTGCCCCGGCTGGGATCTCTCCCGTCAGCTTGAAACCAACGACGCGGGGAATCAGCATGGAGATCGGTTGGCCCAGCATCGCAGCTTCGGCCTCGATGCCGCCAACGCCCCAGCCCAGCACGCCCATGCCGTTCACCATGGTTGTGTGGGAGTCGGTTCCAACGCAGGTGTCCGGGTAGGCCTCAACCACTCCGTGAACTTCGTTCGTGAACACTCCACGCGAGAGGTACTCCAGGTTGACCTGGTGAACGATCCCGGTCCCCGGGGGCACAACCCTGAAAGAGTCGAAGGCTTCCTGACCCCAGCGCAGGAACTGGTAACGCTCACCGTTGCGCTCGTATTCACGTTCTACGTTCCGCTCGAACGCCGTGGGCTCGCCGAAAACGTCGATCTGAACCGAGTGGTCGATGACCAGTTCGGCGGGCACGTGAGGGTTGATGGCATCCGGGTCGCCGCCCATGGCCTGGTAGGCCTCACGCATCACAGCCAGGTCGACAACGCAGGGGACCCCGGTGAAGTCCTGCAAAACGACGCGAGCCGGAGTGAACTGGATTTCCGTTTCTGGTTCGGCTTCTGGGTCCCACTCAGCCACCGCCCGAATGTGGTCGGCGGTTACGTTTTCGCCGTCTTCGGTGCGGAGCAAGTTCTCTGCGAGCACCTTGAGTGAATACGGCAGGTTTTCGGTCCCCGGTACCTCACTCAGCTTGTAGTACGTGTACTCGTTATCGCCAACCTTCAGCGTGTCCTTCGCGTTGAAGCTGTCCAACTCTGCCACTGCGTCCCCTTCGGCTAGGTGCAAAATTCAAGGCCCAATCGGTTCCACTCTATTAGGTCCACCCGGGGGCGTGTCGGCAGTCGGTGGGCGCGAGCCCCCGGGAAGAACCCAAATGCTAGTGGCGGCGCAGTTCTGCGACCGTTTCGAAGTGGTGCGTGTGCGGGAACAGGTCCAGCCCATTCAGACTTTCCAGCTGATATCCGCAAGCCAGGAAGTCCCTAATGTCACGCGCGGCGGAGGCGGGATCGCAGGACACCAGAACGACCCTGTCCGCCCCCGTGTCACTCACCGCGTTCACCACGTCTTTTCCAGCTCCCTTTCGGGGCGGGTCAAGGACCACCACGTCTGGCTTGCGGTCCGCGGCCTCCGCAAGCTCGCCAACCGATTCAGCGTCAACCGCGCCCTGGTAGACGACGGCAAAGTCGTCCTCGATCGCGTCAATGAGGTTCTCCCCCGCATCGGCCACAGCCGCTTCGTTACCCTCCAGCGTCAGGAGTTGGCCGGCAGGGCCCACCCTGTCCGCCAGGAACCGGGACAGTAATCCCGCTCCGGAATAGAACTCAAGCACGGTTTGTCCCGGCCGCAGTTTCGCCGCTTTCAGAACGCTTTCTACCAGGGCTGCGGGCGCGCAGGCGTCGGTTTGCCAGAACCCTGAGGGGCTCACGCGGAACGTCTCGGTCTGCCCACCTGCAGTGACTTCCCACGACGCCTTCTCACTGAAGGGCTCACCATCCGCAAGCCGGTAGGTCCCGTTCTCCGTCACCACCAGGGCATCCCCAGCGTTTGGTGCCACCAGCGACACCCGCTCACCTGGAGCCCACTTCTCTTTCCATGGGCTCCCCGGAAGGTTCGGGTCCAAGGCGCTCACATCAGCGATGGCGTCGACGGCAAGCGGGATTTGCTCGATAGCCACAACCTGGTTGGACCGGTAGGGCTGCATTCCCAGACGCCCGTCTTTACCTGCGGTGAGTTGCACGCGGGTGCGGCCCGCCCCAGAACCCACGGAGCGAACCTGCACACCGTCCGGGTAGAGCTCCGCCACTCGCTCGGCAAGCTCGGGACCCCCCACGCGTCGAAGCTGATCCGCAAGGACCTCTGACTTCCACTTCAGTTGGGCGGGTGCTGAGACGAACCCCAGGTCGGCGGCAGCCAGTCCAATCTCGGAAGGCTCGGCCCACACGTGTGGCACCCGGTCTTCCGAAGGCTCAAGGACCTCGATGGTTTCCGCCCACAGATACTTCTTATGGTCCGCAGTCACCTTCGCTCGAACCGTCTCGCCACTGAGTGCACCACGCAGGAAAACGGTGCGACCGTCCGGCGCCTTCGCGACTACCGCACCCCCGTGAGCTGGGAGCCCCGCAACAAGCGTGATGGGTTCGGTGGGGAGCTCTACCGGCTGCGGGCGCCCCGCCGGCCTTGTCGTCCCCCGCCGCGGCTTCCCGCCGCGACGAGGCTTGCGCCCTCCACCGGTCTTACCCTGTGCCATGTTCTCTCCCCGTTCTTGGCCTCGCAGACACGAAACCCTAGGTCAACAGTATCTTGGCCCCGGGGCGCAAGCGATGATGCCCCGGGCCCGCCAGCGCGGCTACTTCACGCTCAAGATTATCCCCGCGTTTCTGCGATAGCACGGTGGTATTTTGGTAGGCGTGCACTTCGTCATCATGGGATGCGGCCGCGTCGGGGCCCTGATAGCCGACGAACTGGACAGTGCCGGGCATTCCGTGGCAATCATCGACCAGAACCCGGACGCGTTTTCGAGGCTCTCCGCAGACTTCTCGGGACGCAGGGTCACCGGCAGCGGGTTCGACCGATCAGTCCTCAAGAAAGCGCGAATCGAGGACGCCTACGCTTTCGCAGCAGTCTCAAACGGAGACAACTCAAACATCATCGCCACCCGCACCGCCGCGGGCGTCTTCGGTGTGAAACACGTTGTCGCCCGCATTTCGGACCCCGAACGGGCCTCCCTCTACGAACGTTTGGGCATCCCGACCATTGCAGCGACCAGACGCATCGGCCAAGCGGTACTCAATCGCCTACTGCCGCCCGGGTCCTCGATCGCGTGGACTGACCCGACAGGAAACGTCAGCCTGGTCGCCGTGCGTCCCGCCCCCAGCTGGTACGGGCAACCCTTCAGGGAGGTCGAGCGCGCAACAGGCGGTAACGTCGCCTTCGTCTCGCGTTTGTCCAGCGTCGAGGTCGCCCGCCCCTACATGGTTGTTCAGGAAGAGGATGAGCTCTACATCGCTGTTGAGGGGACCGACGCGGGACCCGTCCGTGACGTCCTAATGGAACCGCCCGGAGGCGAAGAATCGTGAAAATCGTCGTGGTAGGTGCAGGTTCCGTAGGGCGCGCTGCAGCGAAAGAACTGCTGTCCTCAGGCCACGAAGTGACGATTGTGGACGAGGCCGCGCACGCAATCCGCGTCGCCCAGATTCCAGATGCGGACTGGGTCATGGCGGACGCCTGCGCGCCAGGAACCCTTGAAGAGGTCGGGACTCGCGAGTGCGATGCCCTTGTCGCCCTCACCGGAGACGACAAGGTGAACCTAGTGGTTTCCCTAATCGCAAAGACAGAGTTCGCCGTCCCGAAAGTGATTGCTAGAGCAAACCACACCGAGAACGAGTGGATGTACAACGCCAGCTGGGGCGTTGACGTTGTTGCCTCGACGCCAAGGGCTCTCACGTCCCTGGTTGAAGAGGCGGTGTCTGTTGGCCAGGCAGTGCAACTGCTGACACTGGACCAGGCTGCGACCTCTACCTCCGTCTACACAATCGAGCTACCCGACGACAGTCCCGTCCTGGATGTCCCGGGCACGCAAATCGAATGGCCGGCTTCACTCATTGTGGCTGCCGTGGTCAGGGACGGCACACCCATCACCCTGGAGGCCGCCGGGCCCCTTCAGGGCGGCGATGAACTGATCGTGATCTCCGGGAGGCTGGAATCCCCCGCGCTACACCAGCTGCAAGAAATGGTGACCAGCCCCTACAGGCGTCCTCTCTAGCCTCTCGCCATTGCCGTTCCAGCAGAGCAGAGCAGCTGAGCTAGTAGAAAACGGCGCGGCTGAGGACCGTTTTAGTCTGCCTGTTGCAGGGCTTGTTGCTGGGCCGTCTGCTCTTCGATTGCGGCGAGTTCGCCCCTCAGAAGGACCCAGGTCGCCCACGCGCCCAAAGCGAACAGCGGCAGCCCCATCACCAGCTTCACTGTGCCGAGGGCTACGGTGTTCTGGTCCAAGAACAACAGCCCCTGAATCACAAAACGAAGCCCGAAGATGACGGCCCAAACCCAGGTGGCAATCGCGGAGCGTTTCAGGAGTGTTCTCCCGGCGGGAAGGTCCTTCCAGCCCTGGGGCAGGCCGAGCATCGGCACGAATACCAATGCGACCAGCGGGTGGCGGACCAACACCGAAACCAGCGCGGCAAGGGAAGAAGCCCCATTCGCAATGAGGCCCCACGCGAAGTAGTTTTCTGCCTTCCCCGAAAGCGCTGCCCAGGCAACCCCGATTGCCACGCCAAAGATGCCGGCAAACGCCTGGACTGGCGAGGTGCGTTGGATCAGGCGGAGCGCCAGGAACGCCAGGGCTATGACCGAGGACAGGATCAGGGTTAGCTTCAAGTCGTACGTCAGGACGTAGGTGATGACGAAAACCAGGCCTGGCAGCACGGACTCGATCGAGCCCCGCACTCCCCCGATTGAATCACTTAGCGAAAAGTCGTCCTGACTTAGTTGGCCGACCCAACCCGAGCTGGAAGCGCCGGGGAGAGCCGGCGCCCCGGACTCTGGCCTCCCGGACCCGCCCACGGCCTGAGGTTCACTGGTGTCTTGGGGTTCACTCATAGTAGGAGCCACTCAAAATCGTGTAGGAGGGGTCGATCATGGCAAGAGTCCCCTGCCACTGGGAGAGAGTCCCTTTCGCCTTCAAAGCAACCCCCACCTGAAGTCCTTGAATCGAAGTGCGCCCCAGCCACACCAGGTCCAGGTCCGCACTGTCATCGACCAGCGTAACTACAAACGATTCGGTGCCGCGGTAGTCGGCTACGCGAGCCGCCTCGACCAGTCCAGCAACCGTGCACATCGCACGAGGGGGACACTTTGCGATCAACGCTCGGTCCGGCACCATCTGGTCCAAAGTGAGCTCGCGGTGCCTGTCCAGGCCGGATGCGTCTACGTCCCGCCTGAAACGGAGTTTTTGGAGCAGCTCACTCAGTTTCATTAAGAGAGGCTGCTTCCTTTGGCAAGCGAAGCGGCATCAGGTCAAAACGGATACGAGGCTCACCGCCGCGGTTCACCACCAGCTGATCAATCAGATCCTCAATAGGTGCACTCTGCTCGGGATCCCCCGTCGCCGCCGCGCCCTGCACGTCGATCCGGACGACCCAGCGCGGTCCGTCAATCCCTATGATCCGAGTTGGGATCATGGTGGGTTTCCCGTTCGGGGAAACCTGTGGGATCTGGGCTCTGATTTCCATTCCGTAGGGACCGGTGAACTCTTCGGCCTTTCCCCCGCCACCCTCAATCGACGCTTCGATCTGAGCAGCAAGCTCCGGCCACGCATTCCCAGACTTGGGAGCCGCCGCGACCGAAACAGCTATGCCCGAGGTACCGAGTCGCAACAGCACTTGGCGTAGCGTCTGACCGTCATCTTCCAGTTTCCCTCGAAGCTGAAGACCGGAAACCTTCGGGACGTAGAGGGCGCCCAGGTCCAGGTAGCCATCAGGAACCCCACCGCCCCCGGAGTCCCTGGGTCCCTGGCGCCGTGCTGACTCTTCAGTGTTCACGTCTTGCTAACCCGCACAATCTATGCACATGGGCATGCCGGGTTCAGAGTGTTCAGAGAGCTGCGAAGCGTGCTGGACCAGGAAACAAACGGTGCAGGTGAACTCGTCTTCCTGCGGGGGAACAACAACAACTGTTAGTTCCTCTTTAGAAAGGTCTGCGCCAGGAAGCTCAAAGCTCTCTGCAGCTTCATTTTCGTCCTCGTCAACATCATTGGAACCAATGTCAGCTCGCCGTGACTTCAGCTCTTCAAGCGAGTCTTCCGACAGGTCCTCTTCATTCTTACGGGGAGCGTCATAGTCGGTTGCCATCCGAGTTCCTTTCGGCCTTTAAAAGGGCTTGGCAGGTAGGTGCGTCAGGATACTAGCACCCTTTGGCGGGTATCGAGCAAAGAGCCAAGCACTGGCGTCGCGCCTGGCCGGTTTTTCTGCTCTCTGATGGCAACATGGCCTTGGGAAGGAGTCACGATCGTGATCGAACTAGAACTGCAGGGGCGCAGCGAAGACGGCGGCTCCCTCATTCTTATCGACGGTGATGGCGCCAAGTATCGGCTCCACGCGTCCTCCGAGCTACGTGCCGAAGTCTCAAGGGCCCTGCTCATCAGTCAGCGGCCAACGCCCCCGGCAGGCCGCGTCAGCCCCGGAGAGCTACAGGCCCTGCTTCGCCAAGGGCTGACTCCCGCAGAAGTCGCTGAAGAGACCGGTGTTGATCCGGAACGAGTCTTGCGTTACTACTCTCCCGTCGCTGCAGAAATCGACCGGGCAGTGACCAGCGCCCAGGCCAGCCGCGTTGGGCCAGAAATCGACTCGCCCACCATGGGTGACCTTGTGATCGACCGGCTTGCCGCGCGCGGCGTCGACATCGAGACCGCAGAGTGGACCGCCTCAAAGCAGCCAGACCAAGACTGGACCGTCCACCTGACCTACCAGCAGGGTGAAGAAACACTACGGGCAAGCTGGATTGCACCGCCGGGGTCAGGCCGGATTGAAGCTGAGGACCCCATCGCAGCGCAGCTTACAGAAACTGTTGAGGTTGCACCGCCCATTACGGGTTTGTTCCCGCCAGCGCCGCTGATCCCGAGAGTCCGTCCCAGGGCAACCGAAGCCCCACAGGAAAACGTGGACTTGGATATTGACGACCCGCCACCACCGACCCGTGAGGACCAGCGTAAAGCTGAGGAACTCGTGGACCTGCTAAACCGGGCGCGCGGCAAGTACACGCCGGTCATGGATGATATGGGCGATCTCAGAGACGATGAGCTGGGCCAAGAATCAGGCACGGCTGACGCTGAAGAGTGCGACCCTGCAGCTTCCCCTGCCCCGGACGGGGCCGAACAGCCCAGCGATGAAACCGGTCAGGGCAGGCTCGACTTTGTGACGGAACCCCCGCCCCACATCCCCCCGACTTCCCGCAAGCGACCAGGGCGCGCGCCCATGCCGTCGTGGGATGAGATTGTTTTCGGGTCCAAGCAGGACTAAGCCAGCCGCCAGACCGGGATCGCCATTTCCTGGTACGTGCACGAACCGTGGACCCCAACCATTTGGAACACTGAGGGTTTTTGACTCCTTGAATCCAAGATCACCGTGTTGCCGCGCAGAAGCACCAGGGCGGCACCCACCTGCCCATCTCCGGGCCCCCTGCCGATTAGCTTCGCCACATCGGCAGCTGGGATGACGTCTGCCTGTCCCTCCAGGTAGTCCGTCCACCGCCGGACCACCTGCTCCGCCTTACCGTCCGTAGCGTGAAGGTGCACAGCGCGGCCCTCGCCCGCGATGATGGGAACGTCCTTCTCTAGCTCAGGCACCTGGGCGACATCGATGATGTTTTCCACGTTCACCATGCCGTGATCGGCCGTCAGGATCACCGTGGTGCTACTTGGAAGCGCGCTCAAGAACTTGCCGAGGGCACGGTCGAACTCTTCAAGGGCCGCAAGCCACTCCGGGGAACCAACGCCCCTCCCGTGACCCGTGTGATCAATGTCAGCCCAGTAGACCACCTGGAGTGGAGCGCCGGCAGCGAGCCCTGCCAAAGCGGCGTCGAAGCGCTCGTAGATGGAAAGTCGCCCCACGAAGTTCGAGCCGCGGAATGCCGCGCGCGTGAGCCCGGAGTCTCGGAAGCGGGGCTTGGTGACCAGGGAAAGCTCTATGCCGTCTTCCCCGGCGGACTCAAACAGGGTCGGTTTTTCCTGCCATTCCTCGGGCGTTATCTCCGGTTCGAAGTTGAGCAGGGTCATGGTCCGCGCGGGCCCAGTGCGGACGGAGTACCCCACCATGCGGGTGGCGCCGGGCAACTGGCCGGTCCCGAAAGCGGTTAGGGCTGCCGCGGTGGTTGAGGGCAGGACTGTCTGCGCGATGACTCCCTGGTCTGCGAACCTGCGGAGGGTGTGAGCGTAGGACAGGTGTTCGGTGAGTGGGACAAACCCGAGACCGTCAGCCATGATGACCACTGCCTGCCCGGCCGGTTCCAAGCCGTAGGCGAGGCCGGCCGCAGGGTCCGCGAACTTAGAGTCGGGGCGGACCGTCCATAGGGCTGCAGGAATGACAGAGCCGACCCACTTTGGTCCCGGGGAGGCGGGGTTAGAAAGTCCGTCCGCTTCCAAGCTGTTTAGGACGACCGAGGCCGCGTTCTCCCTTTGCATGTCAGCCCGCGATCAAGGCGGTCAGCGTGCGGACGAAAGCCATGCCGTCCTTCGTGGAGGAGCAGGAGAAGTCGGGGGCGTCATCCCGCAAGACCAGTGAGATCCCGTCGCGTTTCAAGAGCCCGTTGTAACCGTGCAAGTAGTCACATTCGGCGTCGTCACACTGGGTTCGGTCCAGGTCAATAGACGTGACAGACGACATGCAAATGTGGATCATCAGCTCATCCCCACGGGCCCCGCCCCCACCCGGCAAGCTCACGTACTCCCTGGCAACATCCACCGGGCCCAACATCCGGAATGGGACAGCGGTCAAAATCCAGCGGATCCCCGAAGCCGCCTCATCCAAATGCATCGCGACCAGTTGGCCCTCGCCGATCCCGACGTAATCCATGTGCCGGAAGACCGCGTCGTCATCGAAAGAGGCCTGAACGGAATACAGGGAGTGGCGCGGGAGCACGTCGCCTGTCAGCTCAAGCACCGCACGCTCAACCAGGTCCGAATGGAAACCTGACCGGCGCACCTTGGCAAACGACGTCATGGGGGCTCCTAGCGTGGAGAGTAGGGACTGATACCTCCATACACAATAATGGCCCGTATGGCTCGAAACGACGATTCTTCCCTTCCCCCTCAAGATACGCGGATTGATTCCGTTGACGTTTCAACGGAGATGAGGGACTCGTTCCTTGAATACGCCTACTCGGTCATCTACGCTCGCGCCCTGCCCGACGCCCGCGACGGGCTGAAACCCGTGCAGCGCCGAATCATCTACCAGATGCAGCAGATGGGGCTCACTCCTGAGAAAGGGCACGTGAAGTCTCAGCGCGTGGTTGGCGAGGTCATGGGTAAGTTGCACCCCCACGGTGACGCGGCAATCTATGACGCCCTGGTACGAATGGCGCAGGACTTCAACCTGCGCCTGCCCCTGGTGGATGGGCACGGTAACTTCGGGTCCCTGGATGACGGGCCCGCGGCCGCTCGCTACACGGAAGCGCGACTCGCGGGCTCTGCTCATCTGCTCACCTCAGGCCTGGATCAGGACGCTGTCGATTTCGTCCCGAACTACGACAACCAGTTCATGCAGCCCGAGGTCCTCCCCGCGGCTTTCCCAGGTCTGCTTGTCAACGGCGCCTCGGGGATCGCTGTCGGAATGGCAACGCAGATTCCCCCTCACAACCCAGCAGAAGCCATCCGCGCCGCGCTGCACCTACTTGAAAACCCAGATGCGACCACCGAAGACCTGATGCGTTTCCTGCCCGGTCCTGACTTCCCAGGCGGAGGAATCATCCCGGGTTTGGACGGGGTTCGGGAAGCCTACGAGTCGGGGCGTGGCAGCTTTAAGGTCCGTGCAAAAACCAGCATTGAACGCATTACCGCACGCCGCAACGGGATCGTTGTGACAGAGCTGCCCTACATGGTTGGGCCCGAGCGCGTCATTGAGCGCATCAAAGATGGCGTTAACTCCGGCCGAATCAAAGGTGTCTCTGCCGCACAAAACCTGACCGACCGTGACCACGGCCTACAGCTGGTGATCGACATCAAGTCCGGGTTCAACCCCGAACAGGTGCTAGCGCTCCTGTTCAAGCACACTCCTCTTGAAGAATCCTTCTCCATGAACGCCGTTGCGCTGGTTGACGGGCAGCCTCGCACCCTGCCGGTCAAAGACATGCTGCGTGTCTTCCTGGACCACCGCCTGGAGGTCACGGAGCGGCAGGCGCGCTTCCAGCTGGAAGAAAAACAGGATCGCCTGCACCTGGTTGAGGGGCTACTGCGCGCGGTTCTAGATATCGATGACGTGATCGCGATCATCCGTTCCTCGGACACCTCCTCGGTGGCAAAAGACCGGTTGATGCTTGCCTTCGACCTGTCGGAGCTCCAGGCACAGCACATTTTGGACCTGCGGCTTCGGCGCCTGACCAAGTTCTCGACGCTGGAACTCGAGGCTGAAAAGAGCAAGCTAGAAACCGAGCTGAAAGCCCTGGAAAAACTGTTGGGTTCCAAGAAACTGTTGGAAGAAGCCGTCGCGAAAGACCTGACGAAAACGGCAGAGGAGCTGAACTCCCCCCGCCGCACGGTCCTGCTGGACGCAGAGGGCTCCACGGCCCTAGCGCCCGACCCCGGGTCACTCGAGATGGCTGACGAACCCTGCGCCGTGATCCTGACCCCGGACGGACGCATGTGCCGGATTGCGGGGAACGAACCACCCGCAGATCCCTCGTCCGATTCTGATCTGTGGCGCGCCTGGGTGCCCGGAACCACGCGCGGCGCCGTGAACGTGGTTACAGAAGACGGGCTGGCCCACGAAGTCCAGGTTGAAACGCTCCCTGGGATAGCGCGCTCTGACCTTGCGCAGACCCTGAGCGGATCGGTGCGGTTCGCCGACATCGCGGGGGTGAAAACGGAGCCCGTGGGACTGTACTCGGACGGCCAGAATGACACGACGCTGACGCTCGGCACGAAGCGGGGCGTCGTCAAACGGGTGAAGGCTGGCCCGCACCCGCAGCGCGACAGCTGGCCCGTGATCACCCTGGAGAAGGGGGACGCGGTCGTTGGTGTCAGCAACAGTTTCGAAACGGACTTCGCCGTGTTCATTACCAGGGCGGGACAGCTTCTGAAGTTCCCGGTGAGCGCCGTGCGCCCGCAGGGCCTGCCAGCCGGGGGCGTAGCAGGAATCAGGCTGGGAAAGAATGACGAGGTCCTGTTCTTTTCTTCAGTGACCGAAAACTCAGACGCAACCGTTTTGACGGTCTCTGGTAACTCCGGCGAAATCCCAGGAACCGTGCCGGGACGCGCAAAGATCTCCCTGCTTCAAGACTTCCCGGCGAAGGGACGCGCGACGGGGGGTGTTCGCGCGCACCGGTTCCGGGCGGACGAGGACAAGCTTGACGTGGCGTGGAGCGGACCCCACAGGCCCGTTGCCACCACTGCGGGTGGGGTCGCGGTGAGCCTGCCTGAAGAGTTGGGTAAAAGGGACGGGTCTGGCGAGCAGTTGGACGCTGTCGCCGCCTACATTGCCTAGGCCCTGGAACTACGCGACCGGTTGCACGGGGAGCGCGTAGTGGCGCCACCACACGTGCGGACGGAAACCGAGGGAAGAGTAGAAGGACATCATGTCGGGGTCGCCCTGCGGGTCGATCCCAACGGCGACCTTCTCAATGTTTGCATCGCAAAGCGCCTGTGCGACCTGCCGCAAGAGCGCGAGCCTGACCGACTCCCGCATGGACGGGTCAAAGACCGCGACCGTGTCGATGTAGCCCTCTTTCCACCCGAGGACCTCCCAGTCATCGGGGTAGAGGCCGACCTCTATCAGCCCTACGACCTTAGCGCGGTCGGTACTGCGATCAACCGCCAGAAAAGAGAGGTCGCGGTCCATCTTCCCGTGCAGTTCAAGCCAGGCCTCCATGGAGAGCTGCTCGACGTGACCCGACTGTTTCGAAGCCAAGTTGAAAGCTCTTCGCGCTGGGCCGTCCCACCCTTCTGTCCAGGGGACGACCTCAACGAAACGGGGAAGTTCCGCTTCCTCAAGCTCCCCGCACGATTCCCGGCGCAACTCGGCGAAAGAGTGGCTCCAGCCGTAGCCCAGGGCTTCAAGGTGAGCGTGAAAACGGCTTCGGGTTGCATCGACCGCGTGGACAATCGACCCTTCCTGGTCTGGGAATGCTTCCCGCAACAACCTTTTGCCCTGGGTGGTTTGCCACTGGAGTAGCGCTTCCCCAATGCCCCGCTTCCTGCAGTCGGGATGAACCCCACCGTGGCACATGGCCTGCGGTAGACCACTGCGGGCAAGGCCAACGTAACCGAAAGCAACCAGGCGCGACTCACCGCAGTCCTTGCTGTAGCCGCCAATGACCTCTGCTACGCCAGGTCGGTCCAGCATGCCCTCAACTTCGGTAAGGGACGTGCGGAATAGGGCTCGGTCTTTCTCTTCAAGAGCGTTGACCAGCTCCAGCATTTCGGCGCTGTGCTCCGGGGTCAAGAGGACCCAATCGACGGCCTCATGGGCGCGAGGAAGGGATGCTGGTACCTGGCTCACCCGATAACACTAGTTCATCTATGCGTCGATGCGTTCCCTAGAGATGTGAGAGGCCCCTTCGACGATGAACTCTTTGCGCGGAGCGACGGTTGCTCCCATGAGCAATTCGAAGACAGACTCGGCCTCCCGCAGGGCGGCTTCGTCGCCCAGCGTCACCCGGCGGAGCCTGCGGGACGCCGGGTCCATGGTGGTTTCTGCAAGCTGGTGGGCGTCCATTTCTCCGAGCCCTTTGTAGCGTTGAATGGGTTCCTTGTAGGTCCGCCCCTGCTTCTTCAGCTTCCGCAGGGTATCTTCCAGTTCCGCGTCAGAGTGCGTGTAGATGACCTCTTTTTTGCGTCGTCCTTTAGCGTTGACCTCGACCCGGTGCAGCGGTGGAACGGCAGCGTAGACCTGACCCGCCTCAACCAGGGGACGCATGTAGCGAAAGAACAGTGTCAGTAGCAGGGTGCGGATGTGGGCGCCATCCACGTCGGCGTCGGTCATCAGAATGACCTTCCCGTAGCGTGCCGCGTCCAGGTCGAAGGTTCGCCCTGAGCCGGCACCGATCACCTGGATCAGGTTCGCGCATTCGGCGTTTGCGAGCATGTCCGACGTGGAGGCTTTCTGCACGTTCAGGATCTTCCCTCGGATGGGAAACAGTGCTTGGAAGGCTGAGGAGCGGGCCGCTTTCGCTGTACCAAGCGCAGAGTCACCCTCGACAATGAACAGCTCCGTGTCCTCGACGTCATTCGACCTGCAGTCCGCGAGCTTGGCGGGCAGGGATGACGTCTCAAGGGCATTCTTACGCCTAGAGATTTCTTTGTGGAGACGGGCGGAAGCGCGGGCCTTCATCTCCCCCGCCAGCTTGTCCAAGAGAGCGTTGTTTTCTTGCTTGTCGGCGCGCCCGCTCTTAGCCAGTTTCGCTTCGAGCCAGTTGGTGACCGCTTTGGAAACGACGCCGCGAACCTGAGGCGTGCCCAGGATTTCTTTGGTCTGGCCCTCGAACTGAGGTTCGGGAACGCGAACGGCGACGACAGCGGTGAGGCCGGCCATCACATCCTCTTTCTCGAGGCGCCCGTCTTTGGCGGTGAGCTTGAGCCTGCGTGACTGCTTTTCTACCTGGGCCCGGAAGACTTTGAGGAGCGCCTGTTCGAACCCCTGCAGGTGTGTGCCGCCCTTCGGGGTGGCGACGATGTTTACGAATGAGCGAACGTCAGAGTCGTAGCCGACTCCCCAACGCATCGCGATGTCGACCTCCATGGTGCGTTCCAGCTCCACGGGGCGCAGGTGGCCGTCTTCGCCCAGCTGCTGCACGGTTTCCTGGTAGGTTCCCTTCGTCTGGACGTGCCAGACGTCGGTCACGCCGCGGTCTTTGGAAAGGTACTCGACGTAGTCGGTGACTCCCCCATCGAACTTGAAGGTCTCCTCTGCTTCCAGCCCCTCCCGTTCGTCACGAACTTCAATGGTTAGGCCCGGGACCAGGAACGCGGTTTGCCGTGCCCGATCGACCAGCTGATCCCAGGAGAACGACTCGGTTTCAGGGAAGATTTGGAAGTCATGCCAGAACCGGACCCGAGTCCCGGTCTTCCCCCTTGGGGCCTTTCCGATGACGGCGATCTTCTGCGGTTCAGCAAAGGGGGTGAAGGACGCGCTGGGACCGATGTTTTTGTTGGCGGGGTCTTTGAACGTGCCCGGCTCGCCGCGGCGGAAGGACATGCCGTAGGTTTTGCCTCCCCGGTCGACCTCAACGTCTAGGCGGGCCGACAGTGCGTTAACGACGGAGGCGCCAACACCGTGCAGGCCGCCTGAGGTTTGGTAAGAGGACCCGCCGAACTTACCCCCGGCGTGGAGTTTTGTGTAGACGACCTCAACCCCGGACAATCCCACACCGGGGACGACGTCAACGGGGATGCCTCGTCCGTCATCGGAGACGGAAACAGAGTTGTCGTCGTGCAAAGTAACGGTGATCTTCTTAGCGAAACCTGCCAGGGCTTCATCGACTGAGTTGTCGACGATCTCCCACACGCAGTGCATCAGTCCGCGCTGGTCGGTGGACCCGATGTACATGCCGGGTCGCTTTCGGACAGCTTCCAACCCTTCCAGGACCTGGAGGTGCCTGGCGGTGTATTCGCTTTTCAAATCAGCCACACCGGCAGTCTAGGAAACTCGAAGGCCGCCGGGAGACTGCACCGCCGTCCTGGGCTGAGCCTAGGGGTACGCCTTAGGCGAAAGGTCGCGGAATGGGGTGCCTAAGCGGGCCCAGCGTGATGTTATTGAGACATGGAAACTGATGCAGCCGGAACCTCTACCCAGCCCGTCTGGGATTTTACTGACCCGCGCCGCGACTTGAACGCGCTCGACCGTTGCGACGTGTGTGGCGCCCGCGCCTGGGTTCGCGCCGTCATGCGCGAATCCGAGCTACTCTTTTGCGCCCACCATGGCAGCGCCCACATCGAAGCCCTCCTAGAGAGCGCAATCTTCGTGCAGGACGACCGCGAACTCCTGCTGGACCGCTCTAACTAGGCTCCTGCGGGACCACTCCAACTAGGGGCAGGAAAACGGGTCTCAGCAGGCCTGCTACCAATCCAAACGGACGTATCCCACCTGCTCCAAACCGGTCGCGGAAACGCTAGGCTAAAGCAGTCATAAAACGACTGCGCCACAACTGGCTTGGCGCGGACCCAATCGAATCCGGCCACAAGGGGGCGAAGTGAGTGCGGGAGTTCCCCCTCTAAACGTGACGTGCGGCGACCAGGCTTGGGAGCTGACCGGGCCGGGACCATTCGTTGTGGGACGATCCCCCGAAGCGGACATTACTCTGCCGTATCCTCAGATTTCCCGAAGGCACTTCGCACTCTCCTTCGACGGACGCTCGTGGGGCATGCAAGATCTGGGGTCGACTAACGGCCTGTATGTTGCGGGGCAGTTGTGCCCTTCGCTACGGGTTGAAGGGCCGACCTTACTGAGCGTCGACTCAGATGAGGGGTCTATCCTGATCTCTTTGCGCCCGCTAGAACAACCCGTGGGCCCGGGCCTAGAGAGCCCGCCACCCCCGCCAGGTGTTGGCACGGCTCAGGACATGGGGTCAGGGGACCTTGGCGAGCTTTCCGCCCCTCCGCTACCGCCGCCGCCAGAACTGTTCCTGACAACGCCCGAGTCGGCACCGCCCG
>CAYFRQ010000001.1:24441-74873 GCA_964345615.1 uncultured Actinomyces sp.
CCCTCTCTTCCGACTCCGGAACCACCACCTGGACCGCCGCCGACCACTACGCCACCACCGGCCCCTACCTCATCTCTAATTGCTCCGCCCCCGAAAGCGCCACCACCTCCGGACTCCGGGTTGCAGCCTGCGGCGGGGTTGCCGCTCCCTCTTGCTAACGGGACGTCTTTGGGCGGAGCGGGGCAGGTGCCGTTGCGGACAGACGTGAACTTCGACGACACCACATCTCTGGCCCCCGCAGAAATCGCAGCTCTGGCGGGTGGTCGGGGCAAGCTCACCAGTGCATCCGCCAGGCGTTTCGTGTCCGGGAACTTCAACGTGACGACCGACCAGGTGGGTTTGATCGGGCGGACCTTGGACGCCACCATTGCGGTAACCGATCCCCTGGTCTCTCGCAATCACGCCCGAGTGGAACTGTCCCCGGAGGGCCTGCTCCTTTCGGACCTGAGGTCCGCGAACGGGACGTTCGTGAACGGGCGGCGCATCAGAGAGATCTGGCTCGAAGACGGCGACGTCGTCACCGTTGGTAACACTGACCTAAAGTTCGAGGCGGGGGTCTTGGGCCCGGTCCTTCGCGGAAAGGATGGTGTCGCCCTGGTCGCAAGCGGAGTGGACCTGGTGATTCCTGGTGGCAAGCGGCTACTTGATGACGTCTCCGTTGAGTTGGAGCAGGGCACCCTTACGGCAATAGTCGGGCCGTCCGGCGCAGGAAAGTCAACATTTTCTAAGGTTGTTGCGGGACTATCCAGGCCTACTGCCGGCACGGTGGCGCTTAACGGGTTCGACGTTCACAAGAACTACGACAGCCTCAGGTCCCGGATAGGTTTCGTCCCGCAGGACGACGTCGTGCACGGGCTCCTAACCGTCGACCAGGCGATGGGCTCCGCTGCGAAGCTGCGCCTGCCTGGGGCCTCAAAGCAGGACCGGGAAGAGACCATCAAGCGAGTCCTTCAGGAACTCGAGTTGACGGAGCACCGAGACACTCGCATCGACAGGCTTTCCGGTGGGCAACGCAAACGAGTTTCAACCGCGATAGAACTTCTGACCGGGCCTGAACTGCTACTGCTGGACGAGCCCACATCTGGCCTTGACCCGGCGCTGGACCTCACGGTCATGCAAATGCTCCGCCGACTTGCAGACGCGGGCCGTGTCGTCGTTGTCGTCACGCACTCCGTTGCGCAACTCGAGAGCACATGCGACAACATCCTGTTCTTGGCACCCGGAGGAAAGACAGCCTACTGGGGTCCAATGGACGCTGCTAAAGACGCTTTCCAAGGTCGCGACTGGGCACAGATCTTCGCGGACGTTGCTCAAAACCCCGGGCGCGCGCACGCCAAGCACCTCAACCGCCAACTCAAAAAACCACCCACCCAGCCGCCACTGGTCAAAGAAGGTGCACCGTCCAAGGGCGGGGGAAACCACATCTGGTCCCAAGGGCTCACCCTCATTGCCAGGCAACTTCGGTTGACAGTTGCTGACCGGGGACTCCTGGCATTCCTGATTGGACTCCCCCTGATCCTGGGAGCCCTGGCACTTGTTGTGCCTGGAGAGGCAGGATTCGGGAAGGCGGGCCTAGACGCACCGACCGAGGCCAACAACCTGCTTGTGCTACTTGTCTTGGGTGCAGCCTTCATGGGTGCGGCCCTGTCTATCCGTGACCTGGTTGCTGAACGGCACATCTACAGAAGGGAACAGAGCGCGGGACTGTCGTCGCTACCTTATGTTGCCTCCAAGTTCCTGATCCTTGGCGCGCTCACTGCGGTTCAGGCAATCGAACTGATCCTGGTCGTAGGCATATGGAAAGACATTTCCGGTGAAGGCGCCGTGTTTGGTTCGAAGTGGTTCGAGCTAGGACTGGTGGTGTGGCTGACAGCCTGGGCTTCGGCCATGCTGGGTCTGCTTGCGTCATCCATGGTGAAGACCACCGAGCAGACCATGCCCGTGCTGGTGGTGCTGGTAATGGTGCAGCTGGTGATGACCGGCGGGATGATCCCCGTAACCGACAGGGCCGGACTTGAGCAGGTCTCTTGGTTTGTGCCGGCTCGTTGGGGTTTTGCCGCCGGAGCCTCCACGATTGATCTTCGAGAGATGGTGCAGGGAGTCCCGGACGACCCCCTGTGGGCACCGACCTCAAGCCAGTGGTGGATGGACGTGGGGTTGATGGCGGGGATGATCCTTGTCGCGACCGCCCTTACCTGGTGGAACGTACGACTGAAGAAGTCGCGTGGGCCCGCATAAACCCCCACCTGAACTAAAAAGCACTCCCACACACAGAAGAGTTGACACCCCGCGCCGAACACACCAACTACAAATCGGCAGCAGGTTGTGGCGAAAAAACACCCCAACAACAGCCTGAAACGCCAACGTCGAATGCAACCGTGACAGAGAAGACTTTCGAGGCGGGACCAAGACGCGAACTCAGACGGAGGCAAGACACGGACCGAAGGGGTGCTTCGGGCAATCAGGGCGCCCCACTGCACAGACAAACACCAGTCCTGCCAGGCAGTCCTGGCAGCCAGTAACAGGCTTACAGAAGACCCCGTGAACCTGATTCAGCTCGGTCGCTGAACCAGGCAGCGTCCAGGCGCTAGGCCCTGCTTAGTCCAGGTAGTCGCGCAGAACCTGCGAGCGTGAGGGGTGGCGGAGCTTCGACATGGTCTTAGATTCGATTTGGCGGATCCGTTCACGGGTGACGCCGTAAACCTTCCCAATCTCATCAAGCGTCTTCGGCTGCCCGTCCCCAAGACCGAAACGCATTGAAACGACGCCGGCCTCACGCTCAGAAAGGGTGTCCAAAACCTGATGCAACTGTTCTTGCAGCAGGGTGAAGGAAACCGCTTCTGCGGGCACGACAGCTTCGGAGTCTTCGATCAGGTCCCCGAACTCTGAATCCCCGTCTTCGCCGAGGGGCGTGTGTAGAGAGATTGGTTCGCGACCGTACTTCTGAACCTCGATCACCTTTTCAGGCGTCATGTCTAGGTCTTCTGCCAACTCCTCAGGAGTAGGTTCGCGGCCCAGCTCCTG
The DNA here is from genome assembly GCA_964345615.1 of uncultured Actinomyces sp. GTDB lineage: Bacteria > Actinomycetota > Actinomycetes > Actinomycetales > Actinomycetaceae > Scrofimicrobium. The sequence goes on from CAYFRQ010000001.1 coordinate 27,466, forward strand.
CATCATCTGCCGCTGGACGCGTGCCAGCTTGTTGATCACTTCAACCATGTGAACGGGGATACGGATGGTGCGTGCCTGGTCAGCCATTGCGCGAGTGATAGCTTGGCGAATCCACCAGGTCGCGTAAGTGGAGAACTTGTAGCCCTTCATGTAGTCGAACTTTTCGACCGCACGAATCAGCCCCAGGTTGCCTTCTTGAATGAGGTCTAGGAACTGCATTCCGCGTCCGGTGTAGCGCTTAGCTAGGGACACAACCAATCGCAGGTTTGCCTCAAGCAGGTGGTTCTTAGCGTTCTGGCCGTCGCGGGCAAGCAAAGTGAGTTCGCGTCGTTCCTTCGGGCTCATGGAGGCCCCGTCGTTCTTCAGCACGTAGTCCGCGTAGAGACCTGCCTCGATGCGCCGGGCAAGGTCTACTTCCATTTCGGCGTTGAGGAGTGCGACCTTCCCGATCTCCTTCAGGTAGTCCTTAACCGGGTCTGCGGTGGCCCCCGCGGAGGTGACTTGCTGGACTGGTTCGCCAGCCTCATCAGAGTCCGACACTATGAAACCGCGCGGACTGGGCTTTGGCGTCTCTTTCGCGGCCTGCTTTTTCTTTTCCGCTTCTTCTTCGTCTTCTTCGTCCGCGTCGTCTCCTGTCTCTTTTTCGACTTCAGCGACTTCGGCCTCAACGTCGACTTCTTCTTCGTCTTCTTCGACTTCGTCTGGCCGCTCTTGCGCGTCTAGGTCCTCTTCGACCTCTTCGACAGTCTCTTCTTGAGCTTTCTTGGCTGCTGTTGCCTTTGCTGCCGCAGTCTTCTTCGCCGTCGCGCTGGTCTTCTTAGCAGCCGTAGCCTTAGCGGGAGCCTTCTTCGCCGCAGTCGCTTTGGCCGCAGCCGTCGTCTTCTTAGCAGCCGCACTCTTAGCAGGAGCCTTCTTCGCCGCAGTCGTCGTCTTCTTAGCAGCCGTAGCCTTAGCAGGAGCCTTCTTCGCCGCGGACTCAGTAGTATCAGTCTGGGCAGCGGGGGCGGTAGCAGTCACGAATGAGCCTTTCTTGGTCTCTCAACCAGCCAGACCGATGGGAGGGCCTGCGGGAGTAGATCGCTACAATTATAGCTTTCAGAGGCAATGCTGCTATTCGAGGACAGGAGCCAGGCCAGCATCTGAGCCGGTAGCGTAGAGCCCATGACCCGCTCAGACACCTCGAACTCCCTAAACCTTGCGATTTCTCGCGCCGTTTCAAGCATCAAAACCGACGTCGACCAGTGCCTCGCGGCGCGACTACAGAAGTTCTTGATCGCCACGGGCGCAATCCAGACACCCCTCGCAGCGCCAGCGGAAGTGGCTGTCAGCGGCGGGAAGCGCTTCCGCGCACTCTGCGCATACGTTGGAGCGGCGTGTGGGGAACCACAAAACCTGGACCCTGCGGCGCTACTACGTGAGACGGCAGAGCTGCCAGGAATCAAAGAGCTCAGCGTGGCACTCGAGTTCTACCAAGCCTGTGCGCTGGTACACGACGACATCATCGACAACTCCCCCACGCGGCGTGGAGCGCCTTCTGCGCACGCCCATTTCACCCAAACGCATGATTCCACCCAACTCTTGGGGGACGGTGGCGAGTTTGGTCGAAGCGGAGGAATCCTTCTAGGGGACCTGCTACTTGCCGCCGCAGACGACGCGCTCTCTGTGGTCGTGGGCCAGTCACGGAAGAGTGGGCCGGCCATTGTTGCCGGGTACGCGCGAATGGCTGGCGAAGTCGCGCAGGGACAGTTCCTAGATATGTCCGCGGGATTCCGCAGTCTAGACGCGGACAACCAGGACGCGGTAGAAGCAGCCCTGGAAGTCGTGACGGTGAAGTCTGCCAGGTATTCCGTGGTCAGACCCGCCCAACTCGGTGCACTTCTGGCAGGTGGAGACCAGAGATTATTGGAGGACCTTGAAGCAATCCTGGAGCCTGCGGGTCTTGCATTCCAGTTGCGGGACGACCACCTTGGTGCGTTCGGGGACCAGTCAGACACGGGCAAACCAACCGGCATTGACATTGTCGAAAAGAAAAGAACTGTTCTGCTTGCACTCACCTGGCAGGCCTCGTCACCTGCCGAACAGGCAATCCTGCGGGAAGCATATGGTGCCCCACAACCGGACCCTGCCGCAGTGGGCGAAGTCGTAGGAATAATGCGCAGGACTGGGCAAGGGCCGCACGAAGAACTGATTGCGCAGCTGGTTGAGGAGGCGAACCGCAATCTGGAGCGCGCGGAGCTGACCTCAGGCGCCCGCGACCTGCTGCGATACCTTGTGGATCTGCTCACGTCCCGCGACTCCTAGGGCGGCGTGCCACACCACCCAATCTCGGTTGGGCCGCGGGTCTTTTTCGCTTTGGCCGCGGGTTGTGCGGTAATAACGGCGTTATTTGCACAGAATCGGGCTACAACCCGCAGCCAAAGCGGGATTGGGCGGGCAACCCCGAGCCAAGACGGTCTACCAGCCCAGAGTCGACGCAATCGCGTTGACGCGGTGGCGCATACCTTTCCGTAGCGCAGCAACAGGCGTCATCCCCAGGCCAGAGTCCTCCGTGAACAGCCAACGGATGATTTCCTGGTCGTTGTAGCCCGCGTCGCGCAGCAAAGTCACGGTCCCCTGCAGACTCCAAATCGGGACCTGGGTGGCTTCGGGAAGCGGATCTACATCCTCGGACAAAACGTGCGCCCGCTGCAGCTTAGTCAACAAGTTTACTGACGCGGGTTCCCGACCGAGGGGAGAGTCCAGGTCCACCAGAAGGTCCGCAGGTACTCGCCACGCGCCGTCCTCAAAGAAACCAACCAGGACCCCGTCGCGCACCAGCTGCTTGATACGCGACGCCTTCAGCCCAAGCCGCCGCCCCACCTGCCTAGCATCTAAGATCTCGAAGCCTTCCGGGGCCTTCTGCGCGGAAACATTGCCGCTACTGTTCTCACTCATTTCTCAACGATATGCCACTGCCACGTGGTGGGCTGATCAGAGCCGCGCGCCAAAACCACCTGCAACCACCATCACGTAGTATTCAAATCGTGACAGGCGGACCAATCGACACCTCAGGGTTCGCGGCGCCTACTGCTCCGCCCCCGAGCGGTTCCACGGACCCCTCGGACACCACCGATCACTCGGACACCGCGGATCCTTTAATCTCCATCCTGGTTGATGGTCGCTACAGGGTCCGCTCGCGAATGGCTCGCGGCGGCATGGCTAGCGTTTACGTCGCTCATGACGAGCGGTTAGACCGCCCCGTTGCCCTGAAAATCATGCACCCCCACCTGGCCGAGTCCGACCGGTTCACGGCCCGCTTCAGGCAGGAGGCGCGTGCGGCGGCCCGCATCTCAAGTCCCGGTGTTGTTCCCGTCTACGACCAGGGCGTCTTTCAAGGTCAGGGCTACCTGGTCATGGAACTTATCGACGGGCCACACCTCCGCGAGTTCGTCGCAACTCATGGACCTCTGACGCTGGGCGATGCCCTTGATGCCCACGAACAGATCCTCACCTCACTGGCTGCGGCACATCGAGCCGGCGTTATCCACCGCGACCTGAAACCAGAAAACGTTCTAGTAGCGTCCGACGGGACCCTAAAGCTCACCGACTTTGGCCTGGCCAGGGCCGTTTCTGAGATCACGATGTCATCCACCGGCACCATCATGGGGACCGTTGCCTACCTGGCTCCAGAAGTCGCGCTCAGTGGAGAGGCTGACGGGCGCACCGACCTTTATGCCGTCGGAATCATGCTGTTCGAGATGATCACCGGCCAGGTGCCAGGGAGCGACGCTGAAAACCCAGTCCAGCTAGCGCTCTCCCGCGTTAACGCAGAGATCCCCCTCCCATCCACGCTCGAGGAATGGGTGCCGACCGAAGTCGATAACCTGGTCGCTTCACTTGCCGCCCGTGAACCCGCGAACCGGCCCCTGTCCGCGCATGACGCAGCAGGGCTTGTTGCCCGGGTGAAATCCGAGGTCCCCCAAGAGATCTTGGACCATCCCCTGCGCGGCAGCGACGTTACGGACGCAACCAGCACGGGAGGCTTCGCACGAACAGACGCGATCCAGTTCCAGCCTGAAACTTCCCTGTTGCCTTCTACCTCAAGTGTCGTACGAACTTCGGGAACCGCGCTCGCTCCCCCTCAAACCAATCGTGGGAAGGACAGCAAGGGCGCCCTGATCGCGATCACTGCCGTGCTGATCCTGGTAGGCGTTGCGCTCGGCTTCTGGTGGTGGTGGCAGGAATACGGCCCGGGCGCCTATCAAGAACTCCCTGACCTTCAGAACCAAACTGTCGCGGAAGCAGAGGCAAGCCTGGCTGAGATGTCGCTAGCGTCAGTGCTTGCCTACGAACACTCCGATGACGTGGAAGTCGACCACGTTATCCGCAGCAACCCGGAGGCGGGCGCCAAGGTTCATAAGGACGAGGAAATCACGCTATACGTTTCCTCCGGCGTCCTAATGCTGACCGTCCCGGATGTCGCGGGCGAAACCGAAGAGGACGCCACGACTGCAATTAACGCTGTTGGCTTGGAGATTGGGGAGGTGACTGAATCTTGGTCCGAAGACATTCCCGAGGGCTCAGTGATTTCAACGTCCCCCGAAATCGGGGAGACCATCGACCACCGCACCCCCGTGGATCTGGTCGTCTCTAAGGGCCGGGAACCATTGACGGTCCCCGAAGTCCTGGGCCAGCCTTACGACGAGGCAGCAGCAGCCATCACTGAACTGGGACTGCAGGTTGAGAGACTTGAAGACTACTCAGATGACTACGAGATCGGAGCGGTTGCTGCGATCAGCCCCGAGCCCGGGTCAACACTGCACCGGGGCGACACGGTGACACTGACCTACTGCCTGGGGTCGGAATACGTGCAGGTACCTGGCGTGAAAGGACTCAGCCGAAACGATGCGATCGAAAGGCTTGAAGCTGCTGGCCTCCACGTGGAAGTGCAACAGCTTGCCCAGTTCTTCGACACCGTTGGGTCCCAGTCCATCGCCGGCGGTGAATGGGTGAAGCGCGGAACCACTATCCAGATAACAGTCGTCTAACTTCGCCTCACCCTTTTAGCACTCACTCTGTTTTTTGCTGGAACGTACGTGGGGTGCCTTGAACGTACCTGGGGAAGGCTCCCCAACCACGCGCTTAGCACCCCAACCACGCGCCTAACCTCAAACATCCTGCGGAGCCACCCGCTCTTAGCCTAAGAACGTACATGGGGTGCCTTGAACGTACCTGGGGAAGGCTCCCCAACCACGCGCCTAACATTTTCGTGCTGGGTCCTTGAAGCAGGCCCGGTCAAAGAAATCCCGTTGGACTGGCCGGAAGGGCCAATCCAACGGGACTCACCTTTACGGACAACCCCAGGGCCAATCCAACGGGACTCACCGACGGGATTGCGGACGACTAGACTCACCGACGGGATTGCGGACGACTAGTGCCCCAGGATGTCCTGGACCTCTTTCGCCGTCGTTACCGAGTTGAGCTTCGCCAGGTCCTCCTTATTGGTGAAGGTGCGAGCCAGCTGCTGCAGGAGCGCCAAGTGCTCATCCCCTGCCCCGGCAATACCAACCACGAACTGGACTGGCTTCCCACCCCAGTCAATCGGCTCATCCAAGCGGACGAAAGAAATACCGGTGTGGAGAATGCCTTCCTTCATCTCATTCGTTCCGTGCGGAATCGCGAGCCCGTTTCCCATTGCCGTCGAAACTGATTTCTCCCGCTCGTGCATAGAAGCAACGTATTCCGGAGTCACCGCCCCAGCCTGAAGCAACAGGGCCCCGGCTTCCTCGATGGCCTCATCCTTCGTCTTCGCTTTGCCGCTCAGAACAATGGAACTGACAGGAAGAATCTCGGTTTCCTCAACCTCAACAACGGGTACCAAACCGGCTAGGTTGTCCGGGTCTGTGGCTGCGTGCTCCGCCAACGCCTGCGACAAAGGCTCACCCGGTGCTTCAGCTTGCGCAATGGCGTCCGTTGCAGCCTGGCCTGTCTCACTAGCCGCAACCAGTTGGACAATCTCTGCATACCTGGGACTTTGCAGGAAGTCGTCCACAGCGAAGTGGGCTGCGCTAGGAGTCCGATCCTCTGCAACTTTGGCCAGGTCCTTATGAGTGACGACCACGTCAAACTCATCGTTAAGTTGGGTTACAGCCCGGTTCACGACGGTGACATCGGCGAACCCAGCATCGCGAATCTGCTTTCGCAGCAACGAAGCCCCCATGGCTGAAGACCCCATGCCCGCGTCACAGGCAAAGACGATGTTGCGAATGGGCTCATCGCGTTTTCCAACCAGAGCAGCGCGCACCACCGAGGGCTTACCCTTCATTTCCTCCATCTGCGCCGACGCTGCATCAAGATCAACGTCCTTTGTCCTATCCGTCTTCAAGATCACGACAGCAACCAAGAACGTCACTGTCGCCGACAGGACGACAGACAAAATCACTCCAACGTAGCTGTCGGTCGGAGTTTGCAGCAGCACGGCAATGATGGAGCCCGGTGCCGCGGGCGCCCTTAGGCCACTTCCAAACAGAACGTTTGTGAAGACGCCTGCCATGCCACCCAGGATGGTCGCTGCGATCAACTTCGGCTTGGCAAGAATGTAGGGGAAGTAGATCTCGTGGATACCACCCACGAACTGAATGAGTGCAGCGCCCGGTGCAGAGGCCTTAGCTGCGCCTGTGCCAGCAATTGTGAACGCCATCAGCAGACCCAGGCCAGGCCCGGGGTTCGCTTCCAGTAGGAACAGGATCGACTTGCCGGTCTCAACCGCTTCCGTGGTTCCCAAAGGCGTGAGTACACCGTGGTTGATGGCGTTGTTCAGGAACAGCACCTTCGCCGGCTCGATAAGAATCGACGTGAGTGGCAGTAGACCATGGTCCACAAGCCAACCAACGCCGCCGCCCAGGATTCCCGAGATCACCTGTACGAACGGGCCAATGAAGAAGAAAGAGAGGACGGCCAGGATTCCGCCCCAGATGCCGGCGGAGAAGTTGTTGACCAGCATCTCAAACCCGGGACGGATCTTTTCATCCCACAGGCCGTCCAGTTTCTTCATGGACCAGCCGCCCAGCGGCCCCATGATCATTGCGCCCATGAACATGGGGATGTCAGTACCTGCGATAACGCCCATGGTGGCGATGGCGCCGACCACACCACCCCGGACGTCATAGGTTAGACGGCCGCCGCTGTAGCCAATCAGGAGGGGCAACAGGTAGCTGATCATGGGGCTGACTATGCCACCCCCTTCATAGTCTCCCCAGCCGCCTAAGCGGGCAACCCAGCCGGCGTCTGAAAGGCCGCCACTACCCCCTGCGTTAAGCCACCCTGTTTGGATAAAAAGCGCGGTGATGAGGCCCCACGCGATGAATGCCCCGATGTTGGGCATGACCATGCTCGATAGGAACGCCCCAAACTTTTGGACTGCTACGCGCGATGCACTCTTCTCTTTACTTTTTGTTTTTGATGCCTGTTCTGCCACTGTGCTCGCCCTTTCTAATGGGTTTGTCTACCCGCCCGGGTGGCTAGTTGGAGGCTTCTTTGCCGCCGATTATCACCGGTGGTGACGCAGGACATGATATCGGATTCCCGGTCTTTTAGGCCGTTCACTCTTTGCCGAGCGCGGAAGTCGCGTGTAGCCTGATCGCGCAAGGCGCCCCTGCCCGGCTGGCACAAGCCCCAGCTGGAGAAGGCACCCAGATGTAAAGGAGCATCAGTGAAAGCCCTACGTTTCTATGCCCCCGGAGACCTGCGAATCGAAGAGATCGAGGAACCTACCTGCGGCCCTAAAGAAGTCAAGATCAAAGTACGGAACTGTTCAACCTGCGGCACGGACGTAAAAATCCGGGACAACGGCCACCCGAACATCACCCGCGTGACCACAATGGGCCACGAAATCGCTGGAGAAGTCGTGGAAGTGGGACCAGAAGCCCTGGGCGACTTTGAAGTCGGCGATCGCGTCCAGGTCATCGCAGCTGTGCCCTGCGGGGAATGCCACGAGTGCAAGAAAGGGTGGATGGAGGTCTGCCAGAACCAGACTTCCGTTGGTTACCAGTACGACGGCGGGTTCGCGGAGTACATGATCGTCCCCGAAGAGGTCCTGAAGGTCGACGGCCTGAACAGGATGCCCGAGGGTGTCGACTTTGATGAAGCCAGCGCGGCCGAACCGCTCGCTTGCGCAATCAACGCCCAGGAACAACTGGGAATTGAAGAAGGAGACTTCGTTGTCGTTTTCGGTGCCGGCCCGATTGGTTGCATGCACACCCGGGTTGCCCGCGGCGTTCACAAGGCGGGGCAGGTGTGGATGGTCGACATCAACGACGAGCGCCTGAAGATGTCTGCTGACGCAGTGCATCCCGACGGGACAATCAACGCGGCTAACGAGGACGTGGTTGCCCGAGTCATGGAGCTAACGGATGGTCGTGGCGCGGACGTGATCATCACCGCGACGCCTGCCGGCATCACCCAGGAGCAAGCGATCGAAATGGCGGCTCGCAACGGGAGGATCTCCTTCTTCGGAGGCCTTCCCAAGACCAACCCGAAGATCAGTGCGGACTCTAACCTGATCCACTACCGCCAGCTCCACATTCACGGAGCCAACGGCAGCGCCCCAGAGCATCACAAGCAGGCCTTGAACTACATTGCCACCGGGCAGCTTCCGGTCAAGGACCTGATCACCAAACGTGTGCCTCTTGAAAACGCCCTGGAAGCGCTGGACATTGTGAAGCGCGGCGAAGCCATCAAAGTCACCGTAGAGCCCTAGCGAAACCCCCGGGAGCCCCGACCTCCGGCCCACGGGGCTCCCACCTGTCCTTCCGTCCACCCGGCCCTCCGCGGCCAATGGGCGGAGGGACTCTCTGTCTGGGCTATTCGACCAGTAGACAGCGGCGGTCTAAGTCCCGCTAGGCCGTGTCGACCTCAATCATGTGCCAGTCGGTTTCGCCGCTGGTGTCAGCGTCTCCTAGCGAATTGTTCTCTGCCGCGAGCTGGGCGACCTGGAACGCGATCTCAAGGGACTGCTGGTGGTTCAAGCGGGGGTCAACCAGTGTTTCGTAGCGCTCCACCAGCGAAGCGTCATCCAGGCCCTCGGCCCCACCAATCACCTCGGTTACGTCCGCCCCCGTCAGCTCAACGTGGAGACCCGCAGGCACGGTGCCGCGGTCACGGTGAATGTCGAAGAACGACCTCACCTCGCTCATGATCGTGTCAAAGTCGCGGGTCTTATAGCCGTTGGTGGTTGAGATCGTGTTGCCGTGCATGGGGTCCGTAATCCACGCGACCGGGCGACCGTCCGCCTGCACCGCGTCAATCAGTTCTGGCAGCGAATCCTGAATCCGGTCCGCCCCCATCCGCGTCATCAGCGTCAGCCGTCCGGGCTCTCCCTGCGGGTTCAGTGCATCGATGAGCCCGATGACGTCAGCTGGGGAAGCATCCGGCCCTATCTTCACCCCGATCGGGTTTCGGACCTGACTGAGCAACTCGACGTGGGCCTCATCCAGGCCCCGGGTGCGTTCCCCAATCCACAGGAAGTGGCCCGAGGTCCCGTAGGGATTCCCCGTTCGCGAATCAATGCGAGTGAGCGCGGACTCGTACTCCAGGAGCAGGGCCTCATGCGCGCTGAACAGGTCAACTTCCCGCAGCGAGTCAAAATCGGCGCCGGCGGCCTCCATGAACTTCACGGCCCGCGCGATCTCAGAAGCTAAGCGTTCGTAGCGCCCGTAAACGGGGTTCTGCGTGAACCCGCGGTTCCATTCCTGCACGCGCCGAAGGTCTGCATACCCGCCCTTCGTGAACGCGCGAATCAGGTTCAAGGACGACGCTGACCTCTGGTACGCCTCAAGGAGTCGATCCGGGTCATGCCTTCGTTCCTCCGCGCTAAACCCGAACTGGTTGACCGCGTCCCCGAGATAGCTGGGGAGCTTCACCCCGTCCCGTTCCTCAACGGGGGACGAACGAGGTTTTGCGTACTGTCCCGCAACCCGCCCAATCTTCACCACGGGCATCGACGACCCGTAGGTCAGCACCACCGCCATTTGCAGTAGCGTTTGAATCTTCAGCCTCAACTGGTCGGCGGTGGACTGTGCGAAGGTCTCGGCACAGTCTCCCCCGATCAGGACAAACGCTTCCTGCTGGCCCGCACGCCCCAGGGCTTCCCGTAGCGAGTCAACCTCGCCAGCAAAAACCAGGGGCGGACGGACACGTAGTTCGTCGACCGCATGCACCAGGGCCGCTGGGTCCTGGTATTGAGGTTGGTGGCGCGCAGGCTTATCGCGCCAGCTATCCCAAGGTAACAATCGACTAAATCTTCCGGAAGAAAAAGGGGCCTAGTGGTCCTGCAAAGCGGCAGGCTCGACCTTTTGCCCGATGCTCTTCATCATGTCTGTGAACCAGCCCTGCTTGATGTCAAAGGCCTTGCCACCGGCGATCCGGTCGAACGCGATCGCCTTTAGGATGTCGTCGTCCTCCTCGTCGTGGCCAATCACCCCGGACGTGCCCTCGAGTGCGGAGGTGACCGCAAGGTCGACCATGGACTGAATCAGACGCAGATCAAACTCGTTAGAGGCCGAGGAACGCGCGAAGTAGCCCGATTTCTGAACCATTACCTTTTCTGCACCAAGGATCTCAGCGAATTGCTTTGCGAACCACTGCCCCGGGTTGATCTCATCAAGGCGGACGTGACCGAACGCGTCGCGACGCACCTCTTCCCCACTGGCTTCCAACTCTGCAATGATCTCAGGGACACCAGCGCCCTCAGAAATGAAGATGTTAACGTTTCCGCGTTCGTCCATGACCTTGCGGAGCCGCTTGCCTTCTTCCGCCACGTCGAAGTGCATTTCGGGGAGGTAGAGGGCATCCACGTCCCACCGCTCTTTAGAGAGCCCAATCGATGGAACCCACTGCTGTTCGTCCAGCCAATCCCGATACTTCTTCGTGGCATCGGCAGCTAGCCAACCGCAGTGGCGACCCATGATCTCGTGAATAATCAGCATCCGGGGGCCGACCCGGTTCTCACCGATGATGTGCTTCGCGAACAGCGCGGTCTCTTCAGCTGCCGTGTCGGCGCCTAGGGACTGACGGATGGGAACAATGTCGTTATCGATAGTCTTAGGCAACCCCACGACCGTGAGCTCATAGTCGTTCTCATGAAGGTAGGCTGCCAGGTCCGCAGCGGTGGTGTTTGTGTCGTCGCCACCAATCGTGTGGAGGACGTCAACTTTATCGTGCCGAAGCTGGTCTGCGGCAACCTCAAGGGCGTGCTGTCCTTCTTTGATCAGCCCGCGCTTCACAAGGTCCGCCTGGTTCGTGAGCTTCACCCTTGAGTTTCCGATGGGGGAACCGCCAAAACGGGTAAGGACGGACGCGTTGTCGCGAGCTTCCTGGTCCACCACCACGTAGTTCCCCGTCAGCAGACCCGTGTAACCGTGCTGGTAAGCGATGATTTCAATGTTGGGGTCAAGGGCGTTGTAGCGTTCGATCAGGTCACCTACCGCGGTGGAAAGGCACGGGGCGAAGCCACCGGCGGTGAGTAGAGCGACACGAGAGATGGCCACTTTGATACCTCTTTCAAGAGCTCGAAGTTTCAGGGACGAATCAAGGATGTCCGAAGACAGCTTAGCCGCCACCAACAGGCGCCGCCGACGCGCCCACTAAAGTCTGGGCAGACTCAGCTTTCGGTAGGCTCTGCTTCAACCTCAACCGCACTGAGCCCACCGCCTGAGTCCTCTGCTGCGTTCAGGACTTCAAGTTCTTCAGCGGAGGGAGCGGTAGGGGGCTCAGTGTCTGGGGCTGGCCGCCCTCCGGGACCTTTGGCGCTGTTCGGGATGGGGCCTTCGAACTCGCCCTTCGCGGCAAGCTCTGCCTTCACGTCGGCAGCGTAGAGGTCCACATACTCCTGACCTGACAGCTGCATTAGCGCGTACATGATTTCATCGGTTACGGCGCGGAGCACATAGCGGTCTTTGGAGAGGGCGCGGTAGCGGGAAAAGTCCAGTGGCTTCCCAATCACCACCCCGATGTTTGTGCGGCTCGGAATCTTCTGGCCAATCGGTTGGGCTGCGTGTGTACCGATCATTGCTACGGGCAGAACGGGTGCACCCGATTCCAGGGCCAGGCGGGCAACGCCCGTCTTTCCCTTGTACAGGCGCCCGTCGGGGCTTCGCGTCCCCTCCGGGTAGATGCCGAACAGTTGTCCCGCATTCAAACGGTCCAGGCCCGCCTGCATCGCGGCCTGCGCTGCCTTCCCACCCGAACGGTCAACGGGGATGGTCCCGACAGCCTTCATGAAGTTTTTGGTCGCCCACCCTTTAACACCTGTCCCGGTGAAATAGTCGGCTTTCCCCATAAACACGACTTCGCGGTCTATAACCATGGGAAGGAAAATGGAATCCCAAACCGCGTTGTGGTTGGAGGCCAGAATGGCCGGGCCTTCTTTCGGAATGTTTTCCGCCCCGCGCACCCAGGGATGATAGACGCCCCGTAGCAAGGGGCCGCCGACGGTCTTCAGAGCCGAATATGTACTCACGTTCGCGCCTTTCGCCCATCGTCTTGGGAAGGAACTATAGAAGCCCAAGCCATTCTAACCGCCGGTGACCCGGCGCGCTGAAGGGCTTTGTAGAATGGAAACAGTCACGCCACGAATAGGGAGTTTCAGTGTTGAACGCGATAGTCATGATGAACTGCAAGATCGATGTGATCCCGGAGGTGGCGCAGGCTGTTGCGGACCTTGAGCTGGTTGAAGAGGTCTACTCAGTCACCGGCGAAGTTGACCTGATCGCAGTGGTGCGGCTGCAGAGATACGAACAGTTGGCCGAAGTCGTGACGGACGGGATCGCGAAGATTCCTGGGATAGAGAAGATCCGCACGCACCTAGCTTTTCGCACCTACTCCAGCAGCGACCTTGAAACCGCTTTCCATTTAGGTCTGGACTAGGCGGGGTCTGGGCGAGTGACCTGGACTAGGCGCCGGCTACTGCGCATTTGAAGCAAGTATCCAGTCGTCAAGCTTCTGCAGGGCTTCCCCGCTTGCCGCGACGCTCTGAACGGTCCCGAATGCGTTCACCAGGCGCTGGTCAAAGGGCTCTGAGCCCTGGTCGCTGCTAGCCATAAGCGCGAGCGCTGCGTTCAGGCTGACCGCGTCGGCGACCGGGCCGGGCTTGCCGGCTAGCACGGAGCGGGCAATCTCAGCGTTCCTGGCGGGGTCCCCACCACGCAGCTGCTCAAGGGTGGCAGCAGAAGCACCAATCAGCTCTGCCGGGTCTACCACGAAATCGGCGACTTCACCGCCGCGGACCTCCCAGATCTGACAGGGCTCGACAGTCGTGATTTCGTCGAGCCCGTACTCGGTTCCCCGCAGGACGTAGGCGTTCACTCCCCTGCTTGCAAAGACGCCTGCCACCAGCGGTGCCGCTTCAGCCTTGGCGACACCAACAACCGACACTGAAGGCTTTGCAGGGTTTGTGAGCGGACCCAAAATGTTGAACACCGTTGGGAAGGCGAGCTCGCGGCGGACGCGAGCCGCGTGCCGCATGGAGGGGTGGAACTTGTTCGCGAACAAAAAGGCGATACCGACCTGGTCGAACACCCGCACAATCTGAGGCAGGTCCAGGTCCAGGTTCACGCCGAGGGCCTCGAGCACGTCCGCGGAACCCGAGGCGGAAGTTGAGGCGCGGTTGCCGTGCTTCACAACGGGTAGCCCGGTGGCAGCCGCAAGGATTGAAGCCATCGTCGAGATGTTCGCAGTGTTCGCGCCGTCGCCACCTGTCCCGACGATGTCGACGACCTGGCTGGGAAGGTCAATGTGCCGAGCCAAGGCCCGCATTTCGTCAGCCAAGCCGTGCAGCTCAGCAACGTCGACCCCGCGCAGGGCTAGCAAAGCAAGTAGCGCGGAAACCCGAACTTCATCGAGTGAGCCGGACATGATGGCGCGCATCATGTCGCGTGATTGGTCGTAGTCGAGCTGCGCTCCCTGGGCCAGTTTTGGCCCCAGGTCCTCCCAAAGGCCCATCAGATGCTAGACAGTGCCGCTGCCATGGTCTGTTGTAGTTCAAGGGGATTGTAGGGCGCCATCACCGTGTAGCTGGCACCTGACCACTCTGCCAACCAGTTGTCCATTGGGCGCGCCGTGAGCAGGATGATCACGGGATTCTGCTCAAGCTCATTGATGATGTCTTGCGCGACCGCCATCCCCCCAACCTTGGGCGCGTCGGCATCAAGCACGACAACGGGTGGCCTGTGTTCCTCAACAGCGTGGAGGGCCCCGGCCGACGTAGCGGTCTCCACCCAGGTGATGGGTGGGCTGTCTTTGGAAGCTAACCTGCCAATGCCTTCGATGACGTCTTTGCGGCGGGCTTTATCCGCACTGTAAAGCACCACTGTCACCGCGTCTTTGCTCACGACTTCCTCCTTGGGCTCAATGCCTTACCCAACCCTAGTATGCGGCTGCGATGTCAACGACCATTACGTTAGCCGGTTGTGCATCTCCGTCAGCCGGGAACACGAACAGCAACCTTGAACCAACGTGGTGCCCCAAGAAGACCGTGTCTTCGGCCGGGATCACCGTCGGGCCGGTATCCCACGTTCCTTCGGCAGAGGTCGGTGTGCCCCAGTACATGCCCTTGTAGTGGTAAACAACGGAGTTCTCCGCTGTGATCACGTCACCCTTGCCCTCGGCCAAAACCAGTTCTACGGCCTCTGTGGGGGCGGCCGCGTTTTCGTCAAACCCAATGATGGGCTCGGCCCCTAGGGCACCCTCGACCAGTAGTCCGTTTGGGAGCTTTTCGTCAGTGGGTGTGGCCTCGGAAAGTGCCGACAGGTCTGTTCCCGGCGCGTCAACCACGTCAACGACGAACACCAGGGTTGAGTCTGCCGGAATGCTTCCCTGTTCGGTGTCCCCGTACCCGTACTCGGGTGGGACGATCAGGAGCACCCGGTCCCCCACCCGGGTCCCGGCAAGGCCGTACTTCCACCCGTCCACCACTCGATTCAAGTCGAACGTTGAGGGTCCGTCGCCGTGGTTGAAGGATGAGTCGAACGTTTTTCCGTCCCAGAGGAAACCCGTGTAGTAGGCGGTCACCATCCCACCCGCAGCTACCTCAGCCCCATCGCCAGGAACGATCAGCTTCGCGGTGATCTCACCGGGTGGGTCGTCGTCGATCGGGACGATTGACGGAATCTCACCCCACTCCCCCTTCACCTGGGGTAGCGGGAAATCGGGGTTTCGGTTGACCTCGGGTCCCGAAACCAGCTCTTCTGTGAGGACTTCTGACTCCGGCTCCGACTGCTGGCCCTGATCTGTTGAACAGCCGACCAGTGCCATCGGGCCTAGGAGCAGGGACAGGGCACTCGCCCAGACCTTACGTCGCATTTCAGCTCTCATCCTTTGATCGACCCGTCCAAAGACGGCGCCTGTTGGCAACCCACAAGGGGAAGCCTAGGGTCTAGTGGAAGGACTCGCCGCAAGCACAGGTGCTGCCCGCGTTCGGGTTGTCGATGGTGAACCCCATGCGTTCGATGGTGTCCGAAAAGTCGATGACAGCGCCGCTCAGGTAGGGGGCGCTCATGCGGTCAACGATCACTTCAACGCCGTCGAAGTCAACAATCGCGTCTCCGTCCAGCTGCCGCTCATCGAAGTAGAGCTGGTAGATCAGCCCGGAGCAACCACCCGGCTGCACGGCAATACGCAGGCGTAGGTCGTCGCGGCCCTCCTGCTTCAGCAGGCTACGAACCTTATCTGCTGCAGCCTCAGAAATCGTGACGTCGTGGGTTGGTGCCTGTGTCTGCAGATCGCTCATGGTGCCTCCGGCCTTACCTAAGGAATAGTTCGCCCAACAGGGTCATTTCGTTCAGTTTAGTGCAGTGGCTTTTGAGTTCTTGGGTGTGGTTCGCCACCGGCGATCACCGGGGGAGCCAAGTCTGCCCCAGCCTGCGCCCGCAGTCTTGGAAGGGATCACCTGCGGCAACACTGACGAAGGGGCGCAGTGTGCTGACGCCGTGGATCCCCAGGTCGGCTCGCTCGGGGCCGGACAGGGAGCTCCTGTCGGCAACGGCGACGACCGGGGTTGCGCTCCCCTGTGCTACAGAAGCAACCAATCCCAGGGGAGTGTCCGCAAGGCCGGGAGCATCCAGGACTGGCTGGACGAAAATGACCAGGTCAGCTTCTTCGATGCGCCTTCCAAGCGAAGTCTCTTCGGCCAGGACCTGCCAGGCGGGTAGCACCGTGCCGCCGAGTGCCAAGTAGAGTGCTGCGAGTCCGCCACCTGCCCCCGACCCTTCGATTAGCGTCGGATCGGTCTCCGGAATAGCGCCCGCAAGCGGTAGCAGGCTCCCACCGCGCTCTTGTGTCTGGGCCCAGCTCTCTTTCAGAACGCCCCGCCACTTTTCCACTTGCCCCGGACTCGCCACCTCCGTGCGGGGGTCCAGCGACGGGGTCAGGAACGCGGTCCCCCCGGGGCCCAGCAGCGAACGCGTGGTTCCAGCCGCAACGACCCGGGGTAGGGCCCTACCCCGGGCCTCCAGCAAATGCTCACTTAGAACCTCCTCTGGAAGGTCCAAAGAGATCTCCCGGACTCCTATCAGGTCCGCAAGCTCCGCCAGTCCCCAGTCGTGCTGCTCCGAGTGATCCAAGAAAAGCAGGCGCTTCGCAGACTGCTGTGCCAAGGCCTCCGTGAATGCCGGTCCGGGTCCGAAAGGGAGCAGGTCAAACGTGAGGGACTCATCCGCCCCAGCCGCCTCAGCTACCCCGCGTATCCCAGCTTCCACGGATTTGAGCACCGCGCTCGCGGAATGCTCACCGAAACCTTCTCCATAGGAAGGGTCCGTTGCCGGGGGCTCCCAGTGCCCAGCGAGCAGGATCCGCACCCTAGCTCCCCAGTGCCGCGAGCAGCCTTGCTTCTGCGAGCGTTGCGTTCCTCAGGGTCGCAACCGACTGCGACTCGTTGTTCGAATGTGCTTTGGTCTGCGGGTCCTCAACACCCGTAACCAGAATCGCAGCACCTGGGAACACGCGCTCGAACTCAGAAATGAAAGGAATGGAACCACCGAGCCCCACCGCTACCGCGTCCACGTTGTACGCCTCAGTGAGGACTTCGCGAAGCAGTTTCGCCTCGGGGCTCTCCAGATCCGCGATGTACGAGGGACCCTCTTCCTGGATCTCCACCTTCAGCTCAGCGCCGAACGGGACGCGATCCTGCAAGTGTTTCACCAGGGCGCCAGCAGCGGCGGCTGTGTCGGTCCCCGGCACGGTCCGCAAAGAGAGTCGGAAAGTGCACTCGGGGACAATCGCGTTAGCGGAGTCAGCGACGCTGGGGGCGTCAATCCCGATCACAGAGATGGCCGGCATCGTCCAAAGCCGCGCGGCCAGGTCAGCGGTGCCGCTCAGCTCCAGGCCCGGAACGGTGCCCGCGTCGGCGCGGAACGAGGCCTCATCGAACTCAACTTCCGAGGTGGGGTTTCCACCCAGGCCGCTCACTGCCACGTCGCCCGCACTGTCGTGCAGGGTTGTAATGAGCCTGGCAGCGACGGTGATCGCGTCCAGGACCGGCCCGCCAAACATTCCGGAGTGGACTGCCTGGTCCAGGACTTTCACAGTCACGTCGATTGTGGCAACGCCACGGAGGGACGAGGTGATGGCGGGAATCTCTTCAGTCCAGTTACTGGAGTCGGCGACGATGATCACGTCCGCTTCAAGGTCCTCTTTGTACTTGTCTAGGAAGGCGGAGAACGAGGGGGAGCCCACCTCTTCCTCGCCCTCTATAAACACCGTCGTGTTGACGGGAAGGTCCTCTTTTAGTGCGTCGAGGACGCCGTAGTGGACTGTGACGCCGGCCCCGTCATCGGAAGTGCCGCGCCCGTAGATGCGCCCGCCGCGGATTTCCGTTTGGAAAGGTGCGGAATCCCAGCCGGAGGCGTCTCCCTCAGGTTGAACGTCATAGTGGGCGTACAGCAAGACGGTGGGCGCGGCGTCATCCACGTGCCTCTTGGCGATGACTGCCGGGGCGCCCGGCTGCCCACTCGGTTTCGGCGCCACACAGATTTTCGTGTCCATACCAAGGCTCTTGAAGGCTTCGGCAACGAAGCGTGCGCCTTTCTCCATTTCCCCGGCTCTGCCAGGGTCTGAGGAGACGGATTCGATTGCCACCAAGTCCTTCAGGAAATGCAGTTGGCTTTCGAAAACCTGTTCGACCTTTGCGCTGAGTTCATCTTTTTCGTTCATCCCCCAAATCTACCCTTGGGCATCAAGGTGAATGCCACGGTCCCAATCAGCTAACCTGAGCCCGTGGCTAAGAAGAGAACCGGTGACACAGAACCCGTGCCCGAAAAGCCGAAGGGTAAGGGCGGGCCGACGCGGAGCAGAAAAGAAGCGGAAGCAGCAAACCTGCGGCCCCTGGTGCCAAACGACAGGAAGCTAGCAAAGCAGCGCGCACGTGAGGCACGCAATGAGGCGTACGCCCGCGAACGGGAAGCTCTTCAAACTGGTGACGAACGCTATCTGCCATACCGCGATAAGGGGCGTATCCGCCGCTACATGCGGAACTGGATCGACGCCCGCTGGTCGCTGTCTGAGTTCCTGCTCCCAGCAATGCTGATTTTCCTGGCCGTGATGCTTGTCGTGTCTTTCACGGGTGCCAGCAACCCGGCTTTGAACGCCGTCCTGATTGGGATCATGGTCACCTTCTACGTGTTGCTGTTTGCATCCGTGATCGAGTCCGTCATTGTGTGGCAGCGCATGAAGCGCAGGCTGCGGAAGATCTACCCGAATGACCCCATCCCGCGGGGCAGCTGGTTCTACGCCTACACCCGGATGCTGATGGCCAGAAGGTGGCGGTCCCCGAAACCGCAGGTGGCCCGCGGCGAGTTCCCAGAGGACAAGCCTAAAAGTCGTTAGGCCTGAAAGACGTTAGGGCAGGGCTAGTTTTCGGCCGCGGCCGCACCCTTTAGTGCGTCCACCAGCTCCCAGACAATGCGGGCAGTGTCTTCCCACCCCGTGGTGGAGATGGTTGGGTAGCCGGCCGCGCGAACGGGGTAGTCGTTTCCAGCCGGGTCCAGCCGGTCGCCGATGAAGAGCATCTGCTCCTTTGCCAGTCCTGTCTGCTCAGCTAGCCGGGCCATCCCGTATGCCTTGTCGATTCCTTTTGCGGTGATGTCAACTGACGTTGACCCACCGGAACGGACCTCTAGGTCTGGGAGCAGTTCCTGGACGCGGGAAGCGAGCAGGTTCTTCTTCTGGCCTGTTGGATCCCAAACTGCCTTGGAACCCGGGGTGGCCTTCTGACCCAGGGCTGAGAACGTGATTTGGGACCCGCGATCCTCGATGATGTCCCCCGCCGGGTTTGCTTCCCAGAATCCAAGTTCGCGGGCGACGGACTCTAGCGCGGCAGTAGCCCGGTCGCGCTCCTCACTCGAAAGCCCCTCGCGGTAAAGCTGGATCAGTTCCCCATCCTTGAACTGCAGATATTGGGTTCCGCAGGTGGGAAGCAGGTGCAGGTGATCGCTTTGGGTCTTGCTGGCATCTAGCGAGCCCAACAGCTGCAGTTCGAACTGTGGGAGTGCGCCGCCAGAGATGACCGCGACCGGGACCAGGTCAAGGAGTGCCTTGAGTGCCTCGCCGACCGGCCCTGGCAAAGGGGACTTTGAGGGAGCCAGGGTGTCGTCTAGGTCAAAAGCAACCAGTTTCCAGTTGCCGTCGATAGGTGCGTCTTCTCCCGAGGTGTTTTGTAGCATCAGGAAAGCTTACCGGTACCCGGGTAGGCTTTAGAACCAGCAGAGCTGGCCACTAAACTTCGATGGAGGAAAATATGGCAACGCCCCACATTCGCGCCGAAAAAGGCGATTTTGCGCCCGCAGTCTTGATGCCCGGAGACCCGAAACGTGCGGAGCGGATTGCACACATGCTGTTCGACACCCCTCGTCTGGTGACTGATGTTCGGGGAATGCTGGGGTTCACAGGAGAAGTTGACGGAAGGCCGCTTTCTGTCATGGGTTCGGGCATGGGCCTGCCTTCCATCGGCATCTATTCGACGGAGCTCTACAGGGAGTTCGGTGTGCAGCGGATCATCCGCGTGGGAACTTGCGGCGGGATTGCGCACAACGCGAAAGTGGGCGACACGGTGATTGGGCTTGGTGCTCACACCGATTCCAACTACAACCAGGTGCGGATCCCTGGAATCAACTTCTCTGCAACCGCTTCTTACAAGCTTGTTGCTGCGGCTGTAGCTGCGGCCGGGGATGACCCCAGAGTTCACGTGGGTCCGATCGTGAGCCGGGACCACTTCTACCTTTCGGTGCCGGGACAGGTTGAGGCCCTGGCGCAGTACGGAGTCTTAGGGGTCGAAATGGAGGCCGCGGGACTCTACGCGACGGCTGCAAGCTTCGGGAAGGAAGCGCTCACTGTCCTGACCGTTTCAGACCATCTGCTGGACAGCAGCGGCGACATGACGGCTGAGGAACGTGAGACTAAGTTCCAGGGAGCTCTGAAGTTGGCGGTCGCGGCAGCTTTCGCTTAGATCCGCGCTACGAAACCAAGAGTGCGCTACCGAGTGTCTCCAGGTCGGCTTCCTTAGCGCCATGCTGAACCAGGAAGTCGGCCGGGCCTCCGTAGCCCTCACGGATGGTCCTTAGGACCGTTTCCATCGCGGCAGGCGGGGAAGAAGTCATCAGCGGAATCAGGGACTGCAGGTCAATGTGCTCGCCGCCTGGGATTTTACTGAGGACTTTGTTTCCCTCTTCAATCTTCTGCTGGAGCCACGTCCCCTCTAAATTCTGCTGGGTGAGCGAGTAGCTTTCGACAATCGCGTCCTGGTCCACGCCGAGCAGCCACTGGATTAGTGCAATCACTATCCCCGTGCGGTCTTTACCGGCGGTGCAGTGCACCAGGACGGTGCCCTCCCCTATGTTCGTCGCGACGTCAACGACCGCGTCGGTGAGGTGCCGCGGCGAGTTGTGTAGGGTCTCCAGGTACATCTTTTCGATGGTCATGTTCCCGGCCATCATTGAGGCCAGCGACCCCGCCTCGATGGGACGGTCGACTACCTTGAAGCCGTTCTCCTTGAAAAAGTGGGGGGACGCTAGTCGCTCCATTTCTGTGCGCAGGTCGACCACGGCTTCCAGCGGCAATTCCGAGAAGAACAGCTGATCTTCACCGTCAAGGCTGCTGGGGAAATCGGAGCGTAGTAACCGCTCGGTGCGAAGACGCCCGGTCCCCGCCTTCAGGCCCCCACCCTCGCGGAGGTTGTAAAACCCCGTCAGGTCGTACTGGATGGTCATTCGTGGATCCCCTCTGCCACTGCTGGCTCCTTAGTCATCACTGCTCAAACTCGAAGTCTTTTCTGGCTTCTCAGAGGCCAGAATCCACCAGCAAATCGCGATGATCAACGGCCAGAACAAGAGGCTCAGCCAGAGCGCGGTGGACTGGGTCCCAGACGCAACGTCAAAGATGGTGAAACCGAACATCAGCACCGCTGAGCCCAGCATCACCCAGGTCAATGCCTTCTTCATAAGAGGATCCATGGCTTGATCCTAGCGGGCGCTGGTGATGCCTGCTTGCCCGGGTCCGCAGGCAAGCAGATCCATCATTGTCTTCAGGTCTTGCAACTGTTCCGGGCTGAGGACGGAGTAGAGCGCGTCCGCAATCTGGGCGGCGTGAGCCTTCCCAAGCCTGCGTTGCAGGTCTAGCCCCTGCGGGGATGGTTCAAACAGGGAAGAACGTGCGTCGGTTGGGTTCGCTGACTCAACCAGGAGCCCTTTATCTACCATCTTTGCAAGCAAACGGGACAGGGCAGGCTGAGAAAGCATGACCTGATCTAGAAGCTCACTTTGTCGTAGGGGGCGCGCGGCTTTCACAAGCGTGTAAAGCACGTCGTACTCGCGCATGGACGCCTGCTTCCAGGCGGGGTCGCCCGCGAACCTTCGACCGAGCAAAGCGTGGGCCCGCATCAGGGACTCCCAGGTGTCCGATGCCGCCCGGATGCTCGCGCTACTGCTTTCCACGCTTCTATCGTCTCTCACCGCCCCCACCTCTCAACTTTTGGCTCCGCGGAGCCCTGCCGGTCAGCCGAATGGAAGGTTTACGGGAAGGCTGGGGTCCGTGTCCTGGTAAGGGCTGGTGCCCGTCACGTTATCTCCCCTGTTCGGGTTGGGTTTCGGAGCTCGCGCCGGCCCGTCGCCGTACTTCTTCTCGACCAGTGAGGCGTGAGTTGGTGCTGGCGGAGTGCCTACTGCCGCGCGTAGCTTGGTTTCGGCGCGAAGGACCGGGAGGACCTCCTCTCCCAGAATGTCGAGCTGTTCAAGGACTGTCTTTTCGGGGAGCCCTCCGTGATCAATCAAAAACATTTGGCGCTGGTAGTCACCGAAGTAGTCGCGTAGTTCTAGCGTCCGGTCGATGATCTGCTGGGGGCTGCCGACCAGAAGCGGCGTGCGGGCAGCTACGTCTTCAAGTGGGGCTCCCCCGCGGTAGACCGGGGACTCATCAAAGTAGGGGCGGAACTCTGCTTTGGCTTCCTGAGAGTTCTTCCCCACGAAAACCTGAGCCCCGACACCAACGGTCGCGTCTTCGGGACGTCCGTGGCCGTAGTGCGCGTAGCGGGTTCTGTAAAGCTCAATGAGGGCCTTGAAGTGTGCCATGGGCCAGAAGATGCCGTTCGCGAAGAATCCGTCCCCGTAGTAGGCGGCCTGTTCCGCGATCTCGGGCGTGCGGATTGACCCGTGCCAGACGAAGGGCGCGACGTCATCCAATGGTCTTGGTATCGAGGTGAACCCTTGCAGTGCAGTGCGGTGCGTGCCCTGCCAATCAACTACGTCTTGATTCCAGAGTCTGTGGAGCAGGTTGTAGTTTTCTAGCGCTAGGTGGAGCGACTGACGAATATCCTGACCAAACCAGGGGTAGACCGGTGCGGTATTGCCGCGACCCAACATGACGTCCAGACGCCCGTCCACCAGGTGCTGTAGCAGGGCGTACTCCTCGGCGATACGCACCGGGTCGTTCGTCGTGATGAGCGTCGTGGACGTGGACAGCTCAATGCGTTCGGTTTGCGCCCCGATGGCTGCCAGCAAAACAGCGGGCGAAGAAATGACGAACGGTGGGTTGTGGTGTTCACCGGTCGCAAAAACGTCAAACCCCACCTCTTCGGACTTCTTCGCAATGTTCACCATCGCTTTGATCCGGTCGTGTTCGCTGGGGGTTTCCCCACTGACTGGGTCGCGGGTGACGTCTCCAACGGAAAAGATTCCAAACTGCACGTTTGCCTACCTTGCTTGTTGAGGACCCTTTCGGGCTGCTCCCAAAATACATGCGCGCGCATGTATAAGTCAATGCGTCTGCATAGACTTCCGAGGTCACCTGCCCCGGAACCCACCTCGGGTGAATCCTTGCGCAGGAACGCCCACCCGCACTGCAATGAGCTGGTTCACCCCGCGAACGCACACCCGCCAGAACTGTCGAATTCGCTAGGGTTTTGCAGAGTCCACAGACAGGAGCAGGAATGATTTTCCGCGGATCCGCCCCAGCCCTAGTCACGCCGTTCAGAGATGGGAAGGTGGACTTCCCCGCCCTGGAAAAGCTCATCGACTTCCAAATCGAAGGTGGTTCGGATGCTCTGGTTGTCTGTGGGACTACAGGAGAGCCGTCGACTATGACGCTTCGCGAAGAAGTTGAAGTCGCGAAGGCCGCAATCGAACAGGTGGCGGGCCGCGTTCCCGTCATCGCTGGCATCGGCGGGAACGCAACGCAGGAAGTCCTGGACGCAACCGAGCTGATGGCGGATGCTGGAGCCGACGCTCTTCTAGCCGTGACTCCCTACTACAACAAGACAACGCAAGCGGGTCTGGTTGCGCACTACAGCACCGTTGCTGGATCGACCGACCTCCCAATAATCGTCTACAACGTCCCAGGGCGCACCGGACTCAACATGGAACCCTCGACCGTTCTCCAGCTGGCTGAGATTGAGAACATCAAAGCCGTGAAAGAAGCCTCAGGAAACCTGGGGCAAATCATGGAACTGGCAAGGATCGCGCGGGGCCGCATCGACATCTACAGCGGGAACGATGACCAGGTGTTCCCCCTGGTAGCGCTGGGCGCACAGGGTGTCATCTCCGTCGCAGCGAACCTGCTTCCAACCCAGATGCATGACATCGTCGCCTGGACGCAGGCGGGAGACTACGAGCGGGCCCGCAACCTGCAGCTGGATCTGCTACCCCTAATCGATGCCTTGTTCATGGAGGTCAGCCCCATCCCTGCGAAAGCTGCCCTGGAGATGATGGGAATGATCACCGGGGAACTCCGGTTGCCGCTGGTTGAAATGAGCCCTGAAGGGAAAACTGTTTTGCGTCAGCGGCTGGTGGACGTGGGGTTGCTCGACTAGAGGCAGGTCTACTCGCCTAGAGGTAGTCGTAAATCGCGGCTGAGATTTGAGCGATTGCTTCCCAAGATTCGTATTCGGTCAGGATGACGAATACGTAGTCCCCCTTCTTAGTGCGCACGATCCCCGCATCATGAAGGTTTC
Source organism: uncultured Actinomyces sp. (assembly GCA_964345615.1). Classification (GTDB taxonomy): domain Bacteria; phylum Actinomycetota; class Actinomycetes; order Actinomycetales; family Actinomycetaceae; genus Scrofimicrobium. Next base: position 51,932 of record CAYFRQ010000001.1, read on the forward strand.
CATCGAGGAAACCAACCTTGTCCTGGACCTTGGCGCTCGGCCCAAGTCCCGCGGGGATGCCGTCGCGGTAGTTCTGCCTCCCCATCAGCCCTAGAAGGTGAGCCTTGCTGTCCTGGTTCAAGACGTCGCCGGTCTCAATCGCTTGGAGCAGTAGTGCTAGGTCCATGGCAGTAGTGCGAAAATCGTATGGGACCATCGATGTTCCAGTCCCGCCGACGGAGCGGACAACTTCGACAACAGAGTCCAACCCGACTGTGTTGTACCAAGCGTTAGGACAGTCGTTGTCGGACTCGACGATCATGACCTCCATGCAGCGCTCAAGGGTTTGGCCATTCAGGGAGCGCCCCCAGGTCCAAGTGCCGTTTTCGATAGCGGTGAGCATAGAAACTGCTGCCGCGATTTTGATGGTGCTGGCAGCCGCGAAGACCCGGTTCGGATCCACCTGGACCAAAGGCAGCCCGGTGTCCGCATCTAAGACGACAACCGAGATGTTGCCCCCGGAACTGATTGAAGCAATCTCTTCTAAGAGGTCGGAATACTCCTGACTCTTTTGTGCGACCGCTAGCGCCGCAGCCTCAAGGTGGGACTCAGCCTCTAGAAGGGTTCCGGTTTCCGGCAAAGGTGCGTCTTCAAGGGCCTGCACAACGTCGATGGCGTCTTGAAGTTCTGTCGCGCAAGGCATTGCTGCTACCTCGGGTGGGACGTCAGACAGCAGCAGCTGGTATTCGTCGGCCTCAGCCTGAGTTTTCTCTAGCAGCTCGCTACTCGCCTTCACTTCTTCCACCGAACGCTTGCCAGTCTTCATTTCTTCAGTGAGTTGCTGGACCGTAGCAGGAGTGTCCTGAGCCCCTTTTGGTTTTGCCCAGACTGCTAGAGCTCCGCCCGAAAATGCAAGCGTCAAGAGTAAAGCTAGAACCGAAAGCGAGATCATGGCGCGACGAAGGCGGAGCGTCTTTCTTGTTGACACTCCGCCTTTGTCTGAGGGTTGGTGGTCCCTTAGTGGCGCGTTAGTCAAACCGACCTAGGCCCCTCCCCCTGGTAGCTAACCGCGTTTGAAGATGATCTTTGTGTCCTCTTCCTCCATCACGAGGTTACCGTCTTCGAGTGGGAATGTGAGAGTTTCACCTTCGACTGTGACGTCACAGGCCCCTTCTGCTCCCTTCCAGGTGCCGGAGGTCGCCTCCTCGAAAATGATGATGTCTGCAGTGCCGTCTTCCTTCAGGTCGAGGGCGAACATCTCATTCATGTCGAACCCAAGTTCTGCCATCTCGGCCAGATCCTCAGCAGTCGCGACCTCACCATCAGCGACCATGGATTCAATGACCCACTTGCCGATGCATTCCTTGCCTTCGGCACTCGAGCTCCCGGAACACCCGGCTAAGCCCACGATTCCAAGCGCCACAGAGGCTGCGAGCGCACCAATCTTCTTGATCCGCTTCATATCTCTCTCCTAAATCGTTGCCATACTCATGCCGATTCCGACTGAGCCTTGCATGGTGATTATCCCGTACTTTGCGGGCACCAGTCAGCAAGTGGGGAAAGTGTAATGGTTTAGTAACAGAAGACCCGTCCTCAAGCAGAAAACAAAGCGGGCCGCGTCCGTCCTACTGAGCGAACAGCACCAGGCTCAGTGCCATAGCCGCCATGCCTCCTAGCATGCCGTACACGGTTTGGTGCTTATCCGTTTGGTAACGCCAAGCCCCTGGAAGGAGCTCGTCTAGTGCCAGGAAGACCATCATCCCAGCGACAGCGCCGTAGAAGATTCCGAAGAATTGGACAGGGATGATCCAACTGACCAGCAGTGCGCCGAAAAGAGCGCCGACGGGTTCTGTTAGACCCGAAATTGTTGCCCACCAGAACCCCTTTTTTCGGGACCTAGTGGCGGCATACACCGGGGCCGCGACAGCAATACCCTCAGGCACGTTGTGGATCGCGATCGCGACAGCCAGAGTGATCCCAACACGGGGCTCCTGATAGGTGGTGAAGAAAGTCGCCATGCCCTCCGGGAAGTTATGTAGTCCCAGGACCAGTGCGACGAGCGCCCCGGAACGTATCAGGGACTTAGTTGACGCCGTGTCATCGACGTCCAGGGAGTCCTCCCTGCCCTCCATCTCGTTGGGGTTCAGCACCTCTGGCAGGAGCCTGTCGATCGCAAGCACCAGAAGGATCCCACCGAAGAATGAGGTCCAGACAATCAGGAGCGCCGTACGCTCGCTGAACGCCTCCATCATGTATTCGACACCTAGGGGGACAATCTGGATCAGCGACACCACGATCATTGCGCCCGCGGCAAAAGCAAGAGCCACTGCAAGCCATTCCCGCTGCAGGGTGCGCTTGTTGAGCACCAGGAGGCCGCCGATCGAGGTTGCCAACCCAGCCAAAAGAGAAACGGTTAGCGCCAGTACCATGCCTCCAGGCTACTCACGCGGCCGGTTAGGCGGTAATTCCCTCCTCGGAGACTGTTACCGTAAAGCATGACTGACTCTAGTGCCGAAACGCCCGACCCGTACGATCTCCGCCCGTTCATTGTGGTCCACCTGGGGGCCACCCTTGATGGGCGGCTCTGGCATGAAGAAGAAGCTGCAAATCCAGCTCACCTCGCGCTTTACGATGATGCCCTGCAAGCTTTCCAGGCAAACGCTTACCTCGCCGCCGTGCCCGGCGCGTTCTCGAGGGACCTCCAGTTTGAGGGTCCCCGGGAGGAGGCGGACGACTTCGTGAATCTGGTGGACGAGGGCGAGTATCTGGTAGTCCTGGACCCGCTTGGTGAGTCGGGTTCGCAGAAATGGGGCAGGCTGGAGGCCCTGACTGGGGGGCCCATCCTGGTTTTGACGCACGCCGCAGGACCTGAGCGGGTCCAAGAACTGCGGGACCAGGGAATCAGCTACATCTTCGCCGGAGAGGCGTCGCTGGACCTTGAGGTCATGGCATGGAAGCTGAAGGAGCTGTTCCAAATCCACGCGCTGGTTGTAACTAGCGGGGATCAGACCTCGCAACACTTCCTGGACGCCGGGCTGATGGATGAGCTCTCTTTGCTCACTTCCCCCACCGTTTCAAACGGGCAGACTCCGCCTACCTTCGCTTCGGGCGGACCAGATGCCACGAACGCTGTTTTGAACCTGGTGCACGCCCAAGCGTTTGACTCTGGGCTCATGTGGACGCGCTACCAGGCCCTGACCTCAGAGCTGCTTTAGCGCCAGTAGTTGTTGGCTGCCGCTACCGTCTGAAAGTTGACTGCAATCACCTGGGAGGCAGCGGTCAAAGAATCTGCGTCCTCGGAATAGATCGGGCGGAGCCGGTGCAAGACCTCGACGTCGGGCTGGGTTTTCTTGACGCCCATGCGTGACATCTTGATCGCTAGCTCAAACCCGTCCTCGGGGGTGTAGGTGATAAGAGTTGGGATCCATGAATCGCTCATTGCGGCCTCCTTGGAGTGATCGTTCTGATGGTTCCTCCACCCGAGGTGCTACCCCCCTTTTTCGCTTCGGCTGCGAGTTGTTGCTGGAAGACCTGGCTTCTGGGCTGTTTTTGGGCAACAACTCGCAGCCGAAGCGGTGTTGCGCGGCACGTGCCACCCTGATTCTTTTGGCCGCGAGTTGTAGCGCCGAAAGAGCCTTTACGGCCGGTTTTACGGCAACAACTCGCGGCCGAAGCGGTCTTGGTTGGTCTGGCAGGTCGGGCAGTAGTAGACGACTCGTTCTTGCCCGGCCGCCGCGCCAAGGCTGGTGCGCCTGATCAGGGTCCCGCAGCGCATGCAGGGTTTCCCGGCGCGCCCGTAGACGTGTTTCTGCTGGCCGGCGCTCGTGTTTCCTGTCGTCGTGCGCCGGACCCGGTCGCGGTTCGCGCGAATCAGCCTGGTGCCAAGATCCAACACCCGCTCGACATCGGTTAGGTTTGCAGGCGTTTCCGGGTGGATCCCCAGCAGGAAGCAGATTTCGTTTGCGTACTCATTCCCGAAGCCCGCAACGTTTTTCTGGTCTAGGAGTGCCACGTGAAGAGGACGAGGATCCCCCAGCAGATTGGTGGCTGCCCGTTCCTTCCCACCTTCGTCCCACTCCGCTTTCAGGGGATCGGGGCCAAGGTGGCCGATCAGGCGCACCTCGTCACGAGTCTGAATCAGTAGCACCTGCGCAACCAGGAAACCGACTGCCTCGGCCTTTTCCGTGGCGATCACTACCCTGGCTTCGTGGCCGGGGCGACGCCACTTGGCTCCGGGGCGGTAGATGTGCCAGAAGCCGTCCATCAGCATGTGGGAGTGAATGGAGTAGTCGCCGACCCTGACAAGTACGTGCTTACCGAAGGCTTCGACGCTACGAACCTGCTGGCCGACAAGTGCGCTCGTCTCATTGCTACCGGTCCGAAGCTCCAACCTGGTCACCACTCCCCCACGCAGAGCCCGGTCGAGATTGGCTGCGACGCGGTATGCGGAGTCCCCCTCAGGCACGGTCCATCCCCATCAGCGGTTTTCGGAGCACGAGACCCCGGGGGACTCGCTCAAACCCAGCCTCCAGCAGGGAGTCGGCCCATGGGCTACGCGACACGGGTTCCCCGTTTAGTTTTTCGATCGTGAAAGAGGCCAGTCCAGCTTTCCTTGCTGTTTGTACCAGGTTGGCGCACGCACCCGCGCGTTCCTCAGCGGATGCCTCCGGGTCTGCAATGGCTGTTCGTCCGCCTCGCTCCACGTAGAGCTTTGGCTCTCCGGAAACCAGGGTTACCAGGGAGCCGGCGGAGCGCCTGGGGTTGCCGGTCTCAGTGAAGCAGTCGGGCCACTTCAGGGCTCCCCCGTAGGGACTAGCGGGGTCGGTAGAGGACAGCGTCAGGGTATCCACAGCCCCGGCGTCTCGCGACAGGTCACCTTGGGCTGAGCGCAACTCTTCGACGGCGCCCGGCAGAGCAAACTGGGCCCCACCAAGACCTTTCACAAGATAGCCGCGGCTCACAGTTCCCGACAATTCCAGGTCACTGTAGATCCGGTACAGGGCTGAGAACCCTCCGGGGAAGTCTTCCCCCGCTGCGCTTCCGCGGGTCACGACCCCGTAGCGGTCCAGCAGCTCAGCGGCGCGCAGTGCCAACAGGGCGCTTTGGCCAGCGGGATCCTGCGCGGACGCGTCTTGTACTAGCGACCAGCGTCCGGCCAGGGTCGGATCGGTGCTACCTGCCCCCAGGCCTTGCCCTGCCTGCAGCGCCGCCAGGTGCCTGCGGGTTAGGCTACGCGCCCGCGGCCTTCTTTGCGGAGTCTTCACCGCGCTGCGCCTGCCACTGATCCTGGCCCTAAGACCTGTCAGAGAATCCGAGGTGACCCTGCCCATCCAAACCAGGTCCCAAACAGTTTCAGCCAGCTGCCCCTGCGTCAGAGTGGTGCCCTGCGCTTCTAACGCGGCTTGCAGCGCCGGCGCAAACAGGGCTCCCCGCTCGCTCAAAACACTTACGACAGTTTCTTGCTCAGCGCTTAGTGGTTCGGCCTGTTCCTGTGCTTTCGGCGGCATGCCAGCCCGGGTGAACTCAACCCAACCGTCACGCGGTCCGATGGCGCCCGAGCCACTCCAGGTGACTTCGCCGTTTCCAACAAGCTGATCCAGGAAGCCCGGCTCGAAGTCCCGGACCCTAGCAGGCAGGACCAAAGACTCCCAGGTAGAGGCAGGAAGGGGAAGCCCTGATAGCTGCTCGAGTGCCGCAAACGTTCCGTCGAGCCCTTCACGGGGCCTGGATAAGCGTTGCCAGGTCGCCAAAAACAGCGCATACGCCTGCGGGTTTGAGGCTCCAACCGAGCCACGGAGCAAAGCGAGGGAACGGGAACGGATTCTCTCCAGGACTTCTGCCCAAACGAACTGTTCTTCCCCGCTGCCCGCAAACTGCTCCGGGAGGAAGCTTCCGCGAAGAACCTTGCCCCTGCCCTCCAGGGACGTGAGCGCGGAGTCCAATGTCGCCTCAGACAAGCCAAACCTGAGCTCGAGTTCACCCTTTGTGACCGGCCCGTTCGTGGCAAGGTGGCGCCACAGCAGTTCCGAAACAGGGTCCTTTGGAGCCTCCAGGAAAGCTCTTGGGACACCCGCCGGAAGGCTGGCTCCAAGAGCCGCAGCCAAAAGTCCCGCATCCTCGACAGCTGCCAGATAAGGCATGCCTGCAAAACGCACCTCAATCAGGGCTCGGGAGTCCAGGGCTTCCTGGATCAGTTGCTGCAGAGACGTCTCCCCATCTGGCACCACCCGCGCTTCGATCTCTTGGACAGTTAGCGGCCCCAGGCCCCGAAGCAAATCTTGCAGTGTTGCCCGGTCGAAGGCCCTCCACCCTTCCTTGGTTCGCTGTAGTTCCGCCTGAACGTCTTGGATGGCTTCCGGCTCCAGCAACTGGGCCAGGGGCACTTCTCCCAATAGCTCACGCAAGACCTGCGCGTCGACACTGAGGGCTGCAATCGCCCGCTCAGAGGCTGGCACGTCCCCCGAGTAAATGAACTCTCCGACGTAGCCAAACAGGAGTGCACGCGCGAAAGGAGTGGGAGTCTCCGTCGTGATTTCGCTCAGCGAAACACGGCGACTTTCAATGCCAGCCATTAGGTCCGCGAGCGCCCCGGTGTCGTAAACGTCAGTCAGGACCTCACGCACGGCCTCAAGCGTGATCGGGAACTGGGGGTGGTCCCGGGCGACCTCAAGCAGGTTCGCAGCCCGCAAGCGTTGCTGCCAAAGGGGGCTTCGCTTGCCGGGTTTGCCTGCCCCCAGCACCAGGGCTCTGGCGGCCGCCTCGCGGAAACGGGCCGCGAACACAACCGAGCCTGCGACCTGGCCCTGGACCAGGTCCGCCACTTGACCCGAGTCGAACAGGAACACCTCAGCGGCGCTCGGAACGCGGTCCGGGCCCTCGCCCAGTTCGTCAAAGTCTGGGAGACGGACGATGATGCCGTCGTTGCTGGGGACCGAGCGTCCTTCTAACCCCCACTCGCCCTGCAGCCTTGAGTCGATCGCGAGTGCCCAGGGCGCATGCACCTTTAGGCCCAGCGGCGAGTGCAGAACGTACAGCCAGTCCCCCACGTCGTCGCGCGTTCGTTCCACGACCAAGTTGGTGTCCGAGGGGAGGCTCCCCATCGCCTGACACTGCTCAGCCGCGTATGCCAGGGCGTTGTCCACTGCGAACTGGTCGAACCCGACCTTTGCCAGGGCCGCTCCGGCCCGCTCGCCTTCTTCGCTGAGCTTTTGCGCCAGCTGCCCGACGGCCCTTCCAACTTCCAGGGGACGGGCGGGGGCATCGCCGCGCCAGAACGGGGTCTTGGCGACGGTTCCGAAGGCAGGCTCCACCTCTACCGCATCGCGGCTGATCCGCCGGACCCGCCACGGGGTGGTGCCAAGTGTGAAGACTTCTCCGACGCGGGTTTCGTGGACCATTTCCTCGTCCAACTCCCCCACGCGCGAACTCCCCTCTTCCTCAGTAACCACGACGCGGTACGTGCCGCGGTCGGGGATGGTGCCGCCACTGGTGACAGCCAGGCGCTGGGCTCCAGGTCGGGCGGTGAGAGTCCCTGCCGCGCGATCCCAGTCCAGACGGGCGCGGAGGGACGCGAAACGGGAACTGGGGTACTTTCCCGAGATCAGGTCCAAGGTGGCCAGGTAGGCGGATTCTGGGAGGTTTGAAAAGGGCGCTGATCTGCGAACGGTCTGGTACCACTCACCCACGTCCAGGGGACCGTGAACGGCCTCTGCAACGGTTTGCTGGGCAAGGACGTCAAGGGGGTTCTTGGAGAGCACCATTGTTTCGATCTGGCCGTTCGTCATGCGCTCTGCGATTACTGCGGTCTCCAGAAGCTTTGAGCGGTGCGTCGGGTAGAAGATCGCTTTGGAGACGGCCCCGACGGTGTGGCCGGAGCGGCCCAGGCGTTGGAGTCCGGCGGAGACGGAGGGCGGCGGGTCGATTTGGATTACCTGGTCGACGGCGCCCATGTCGATGCCGAGCTCCAGGGAGGCTGTGGCGACAACGCAGCGGAGCTCACCGCTTTTCAGTTCTTCTTCGACCTGGGTGCGGGCCTCTTTGGCGACGGAGCCGTGGTGGGCCCGGGCAAGGACGGGCGGTTCTTGGTCTCGCTGCTCCTCCGTCTCCGCCTGGGTTAGGCGCTCGGCGTGGACCTCGTTGAGTCTGGCGGTGAGGCGTTCGGCCAGGCGGCGCGAGTTGGTGAAGACGATGGTGGAACGAGCGGACATGATGCGGTCGTACAGAGAGTTTTCTATCACCGGCCACATCGATCCCAGACGGACCTCTTTGGGATCCGAGTTTGCGTTTAGGAAGTCGGGTTCTTCGGTCGGTGGGTTGGTCATGTCCGCGGCGGGGACCTCGACCGTGATCTCAAACTCTTTGCGGGCTGGGGGCCGCACGATGTTTACGGGGGCGGCGCCTCCCAGAAAGCGCGCAACCTCGCTGGCCGGTTCGACGGTTGCTGAGAGGCCGACTCGCTGGGCGGGTCGCTCTAGGATGAGGTCCAGCCTCTCTAGGGAAAGGGCCAGGTGCGCGCCTCGTTTGTTGCCGGCCAGGGCGTGGACTTCGTCGATGATGACGGTCTCGACATCGCGGAGGGTTTCAGCGCCCTTGCTGGTGAGAAGCAGGTAGAGGGATTCGGGAGTTGTGATGAGGACGTCTGGCGGGTTTGAAATCAGCCTCCGCCGTTCGTTTTGGGGAGTGTCGCCAGAGCGAACCCCAACTGAAATGTCAGGGACGGGTAGCCCTAGGGAGCGGGAGGCTTCCTTCAAGCCTGCCAGGGGGCTGCGCAGATTGCGTTCGACGTCGACGCCCAGGGCTTTCAGCGGGGAAACATAAAGGACCTTAACACCGGAGCCCTTCCCATCCTTATTGCTGGCGGCCTCAGCCACCTCTTCACGGGCCGCCAACTGGTCCAACGCCCAGAGGAACGCAGCCAGGGTTTTCCCGGACCCCGTGGGGGCCACCACCAGGGTGTGCTTACCCGAGCGGATAGAGTCCCAGGCTTCTACCTGCGCCTGCGTTGGGCTTTCGAAAGCGGACGTGAACCACTTTTGGGCGGCCGGCGAGAACCCCTCTAGTCCCTGTGGTGCTGCGGCGCCTGTCGTCATGAGCCAAACTCTACTGGCCCAGCGTCCCTGGCCCAGTTTTGGCAAGTTCCGGCGTCACATGCGGGGCCTGAGTTGCGACTGGCCGTAGCCCTCACCCGCTAGCTACGGCTGTGCGCCTAGGATTGTGTTGACAAACACAGCCGAGGAAAGGACAGCCCATGGCGTTAGTTGTTTACCCAGCAGGTGTTGAGTTCGCGAAGAAGCTAATCGCTGAAGGCCGCGTCTCGAACATCTCCGGTGACTGGCACAACATCAACCCGGGAACCGAAGCGCAGGACGCGTTCATCGAGGAGTACGGGATCGAGCAGTGGGGCCTTTGGCACCTAGCTCATAGGCCCGATGACAACCCGGACACCAAAGAGGCCTACGAGTTCCCCTACGGCGACTACAAGACGGTCTGCCGTGAAGGCCTGGTTGCTGCGGAGTCCCGTGCCCGCCAGTACCACTACGAGGAGATCCGTCTTGCCGCCGTTGAATTGATTCGGCTGGCGGACGAGGCTCTTGGCCTGCCAGAGTCGGACATCCCGGGTCACGAGTAGACCTCGGTACTGTTTGGCCCGTAGCCCTGCGCGGTTCAAGCGGCGCGGTGCAGGCTGAGGCACTTGCAGAAGACCGTCCCTAAGTTTGGGGGCGGTCTTCTGCTGTCTTCCCCGAAGACTCTGCACCTTTTCGGGTCTTGAGGCGTGCGGGGCTCGCTTTTCCGCTCCAGGCAAGCGCGGCAATCGGGTTCACGCCAGCCTCAACGCGTGCCAAGACCTCCCTGTAGTCCAGTTGGGCCAAGTCTGGTGACGCGATCTCTTCCCAAGTTCGGGGAGCGGCGACCATTGGACGCATCTTGCCACGCAGTGAGTAGGGGCAAATCGTGGACTTTGCGCGGTTGTTCTGGGACCAGTCGACCAGGATTTTGCCAGGCCTGAGCGCGCGGCTTTGTTTGGAGACCACAAGGCCGGGCATTTCGGTTTCTAGCTCCTTAGCGAAACGCTTTGCTTCAGCGTTCGACTGCTCGCTGGTAGCTTCGCCCGAAAGCGGCACGTAGATGTGGATACCTTTCGAACCGGAGGTAACGGGGTAGGTCTTCAGTCCGCGTTCTGCAAACCGGTCCCTGATCACAAGCGCCAGGCCCGCTGTTTGCTGCAGGTCGACGCCGGGCCCCGGGTCAAGGTCAAAGACCATCTTGTCCGGGTTCAGGATCTGCCCCTGCGGGTTCACTCCCCACTGCGGCACGTGCACTTCAAGCACGCTGAGCTGGCTGAACCAAGCGAGGACGGCCGCGTTGTTCACTAGCGGATAGGTATTGGTTCGGTCCCTGTGCTCAATCTGGACGGTTGGCACCCAGCTGGGCGCTCCCCGCTCCAAAGCTTTGATCCAGAAAACGTCGCCCGGCTTTTCCTCGGTGCCAACCCCGTTCACCCACCGCTTCCGGGTTGCGGGCCGCCACATCGCCTGCGGGACCATGACACTCGCGACGCGCAGGTAGTAGTCGAGCACGTCGGCCTTGGTTGTCCCGGTCTCTGGGTAGAGCACCTTAGTGGGGTTCGTGAACCGCACGCTTTCGCCGTCGACTTGAACGGCTTCAGCCTTGTCCTTTGCAGTGCTCATGATGCCTCCTTCCTCAAACCTAACGCCCGCACGTAACGCACACCACCATTCATTGGGGGTGGCGCGGTTGAAGCACGGAGGGCTTTGGCCGTAGAATCTACTCTCGTAACGGGGCTATGGCGCAGTTGGTAGCGCGCTTCCATGGCATGGAAGAGGTCAGGGGTTCGAATCCCCTTAGCTCCACTCGAGAAGATGGTTGAGACATTGACTCGTTAGGAACCCCGCTGGTGATCCTGGCGGGGTTTCGTTTTCCCTTTTTCTTTTCCGCTTCGGCTGCGAGTTGTAGCCGGAAATTCCCGTATTTTCCCGGTTTTTGGGCTACAACTCGCAGCCGAACCGGGTTGGTTAGCTGGGTTTTGATGCCTCGCTGCTTGCCTTTGAGTCCGGCGCACTTGTCTTAGCTGCTCCGCGCTTGCGCGAAAAAAGGCCCTTCAGCTTGGTCCACAGGTTCTTCTTCTCAGGAGTCGCGCCGTCGTCCCCGATGTCGTCATCCCACGGCGTTCCCTTTACCTCTGCGCGATAGAGGTTGATCGTTGTGACGATGATGATCATGACCACCGGGCCGAAGACGATCCCAGCAAATCCAAACATTCCCAGGCCGGCAAAAACCGCGAGCAGCATCAGGGACGGCGGCAGGTAGGCGGTCTTGGGAACCAGTATCGGTCGCAGGATGTTGTCGATGTTCGTGGTGATGAGGAGGTGGAATGCCACCACGAAGATTCCACCGGTAACGTTGCCAGACAAAGCCATCACTATCCCCATGGGAATCGTGACAACGCCGGCACCAAGCGGGATCACGCTCAGGACAGTCAGGAAGATCAGGAACATGAAGAAGCCCTGGTGGATCCCCCCGATGTAAATGGAGATCGAGGCGGCCAGGCCTTGAGCCGCCGCGATTATGAACTGGCCACCCACGCTCGCCTTGATCATCGCGCCGGTCTTTGAGAAGTAAACGCTGGTGATCTCGGGGTCAAGTGGGCTGAGGTCCCTGACCATCCCCACGATCTTGGAGCCTCCGGTGAGCAGACCGATGAAGACGTAAAGAAAGATGATGGAGCCGGTGATCGCGGTGACGACCCCGCCCACAGACCCGCTTGCGAGGTTCAGCGCCCACTCACCGAAGTGCGAAGCGACGGTCCCTATGGCGGACTGGATCTTGTCTAGGGTGAGGTCGATGTGGATGAAGGGGATCTTCCCAAGCGCGTCGTTGATGGCGTCAAGCACCTGCCGGCCCAGCGCCCCCATGTCGGTCTTCTTGACCCAGCTCGAAACGCTACTCACCATCTGCGCGATTTGGACTCCGGCAACGGCCAGGACGCCGGCCAGTGGGATGACCACGATTGCGAGTGCAGACAGAAGGGTCAGCGTCGCAGCTCCCCCGCTCCCCATTTTCCTGCCGAAGCGCCTGTAGAGCGGGTTGAAGAGGTAGGCAAGCACACCCGCAAGCGCAATCAACATGAGATAGTCGCGCAGGAAATATGCTCCGAAAGCTAGAGCGACGACGGTCATAACCCCAAGCGCGCGCCTTTGGTTTAGGGAGAACCCGGCCAGAGTGGACTGGAGCTTTCCCGTGGGAGGCTCCAGAGTCTCAGCTACCTCCGCGGCGGGCTCCTGCCCAGTCTTCTGTTCGCTCATCTGGCAAGTCTACCAATGTGACGCCAGACACTGCTGAGAACGGCGGAGATCAGCCTGGCCTACGGTTGTCCTGTGAAACAAGCAGACCCCACCCCGTCCCTCGCCTCGCCTCAGAGCCTTGGTACAGGACTTACGCTCACTCAGTTCGCGGACCCGAACAGCGACGCCGCCAAGCCGTGGGCGAAGACCATGCTGATGGGGTTCAACTGCAAGGAACCCTCGGAAGAGGCCTTGGTTCAACTGCAACGCTGGCTGGAGACTGACCAGATCCTGGCAACCCAGGTCAGTGCCGAAAACGACCGCACCGGGCTCCCCGTCGCAACGTTCGGGCGATTCTGGGCGCCGGCAAACCTGGGCGCTGGAACCGTCCGGGCAGCGATGCTCACCGCGGCAAACGTCCGAACCGCATACAAGCGGCACGGAATCCTGCGGGTGATGATGGAGCTCAACCTGGCACAGGCTGCCGACTCCGGGGCGGCCCTAGCCCTACTCACCGCATCGCAGGCGGCCATCTACGGCCGCTTCGGCTTCCAGTCGGTGGTGCCGGAGGCAGCGGTCGAGGTGAGCACTGAGAGGTTCGCGCTCAAGGAGTCAGCAGCGCAGCAAATCGCCGGGTACCACGTCGACTGGGCACTGCGCGAAACACTGCTCGATCAGGTTGAGGAACTCAGCCACCTGGCGCACCCCAGCCAGCGCGGGTCGACCCTACGCAACCCGGGTTTCCCGTTCGAGCATTTCTACGACGAGGAAAACGGGCAAATCGACCCCAAGTTGCGTGGCGTCATCTGCTACTCGCCGACGGGCCAGGCGTGTGGTTATGCCGTCTACACGGTCGCCGATGGTGATCCGGTCCTCCGGATTAAGGACATGGACTTCTTGGAGCCCCGCGCTGAGATCGCCCTTTGGGACCACCTGGCGCGCGTGGAGGGAGTCAGGACGATCAAGCTGGAAACGTTCTCCCTCGAAAGTCCACTCAGGCTGTGCCTGAAGGACCTGCGCGCGGTCGACATCAAGTCCATCTTCGACCTGCTGTGGGCAAGGGTCTTGGATCCCGTGCAGTGCTTGGAAGCGCGGTCCTATTCATTTGCAGCACGCTCGGCCGGCCTGGAGGCGCGCTTCCGCGTCGAAGACCCCCTGGGGTACGCGGCCGGGTCATTGCGGCTCACCCTGTCCGCGGGTGGCGCCACTGTGGAGAGGCTAGGAGAGGACGCCGAAGTTGAAGCAACTTTGAACGTCAACGGCCTGGCCGAGCTGGTCTATGCCTCATCCTCCGTGGTGAACCTTGAGGTCGCCGGCATGATCACCGATCTGGCCCCGAAGGCGCGCCCGCGCTGGGAGTCACTGTTCGCCCCGGCAAGCCCCGCAACGTTCAAGAACCACTTCTGATGGGGACTCGCCACGCTTGGCGCTCCTCTTTGACCAGAATATGCTACGTATCCCTGTTGCATCTCTACATCAAGAGCGATGATGCTATGCTGTCACCATGCGGACTACGGTGACTTTGGACCCCGATGTGGAGGCGGCAATCCGCCGAGCAATGCGTGAAAACAAGGTGGGCTTCAAACAGGCGCTCAACGACGCGGTTCGTCGTGGCTTCTCATGTGGACCGCAGCGTAGGACTGACTACACCTCTTCCCGCTCAATGGGAGCGGCTGCCGTCGACCTGGACAAGGCGCTACTCCTCGCAGCGTCTATGGAAGATGACGACATCGTGCGAAAGATGCAGGCCGCCAAGTGAAGGTTGTCGACGCAAACGTCCTGATCTACGCAGTCAACCAGGACGCTACCCACCATGAAGACTCCAAACGCTGGCTGGATTTAGCTCTAAATGGCGCAGACACCGTTGGTTTTACCTGGAACGCAATGCTGGCTTTCATAAGGCTCACCACGCATCCATCCATTTTCCCAAGCCCACTAAGCGTGGATGAAGCAACCGAGCAGCTGGAGCGGTGGCTCAGCTCCCCTAATGCCAAGATCTTGGAGCCGGGACCGGCACATTTAGCGACCCTTGCAGCTTTGCTGAACCAGGCGGGTGCTGGCGGCAACCTCACAAACGACGCACACCTAGCTGCCATAGCGCTTGATAACCACGCATCTTTAGCGACTTTCGACAACGACTTCTCCCGATTCCCAGGCATCTCCTGGCAAACGCCAACGGAACTGCTCAAACAGGCAAGACGTCCCGCGGGCGATCTGTAGCCAACCCCGGCGGCCTCCAAGCGGTGTCCCCCCTTCCTGCAGACGCCAGGAAATTCCAGAAGACGAGCTTGTTCCCAACAGTGCTGGGACGGATAGAAAACCGCACCGGACAGGGCAGGGCAAAACGGGAGGCTTAGCCGCTGGTGGAACTCCGAACGACCAGGCGCGGCTCGATCGACTCCACGCCACTCTGCTGTTTGCCGTCCATGGCCTGCATTAGACGGGCTGCAGCGTGGTGGCCGAGCTCTTCCAGGTTCATATCGATGGTCGAGAGGGCAGGGCGCGCCGACTCTGCCAACAACTTCCAGTTGTCGTGCCCCATGACTGCGACGTCGCGTGGAGCTTCCAAGCCGGTCTCGCGTAACTCATCGAGCACGCCCCTGGCGATCACGTCAGATCCACAGATAATCGCGTCAATACCTCCCGCGCCCCACCGGTCAAGCAGAGCCCTGGTACCTCCCCGCCCCCACTCTTCACTCCACGCGCCGTAAAGGGCTTCGCCCCCCACTAAATCCAGACCCGCGTCCCGCAAGACCCGGGTCGCACCTTCAACCCGCTGAATCGCCGCCCCGTACGACCGGTCTCCGCCAATCATCGCGATCCTTGTTCGCCCGGCGTCGACCAGGTGCTTAGCCGCCAAAGCGCCAGCAGCGAGGTTGTCAGCTACCACCGACATATCGTCCTCATTTTCCGAGGGTGCGTAAGCATAGACAACGGGGACCGCGAGCGCCCCCAAAGAAGGCCGAGGGTCAGGCCTGGCCCCAACCACGATCAACCCGTCCACCTGCCTGGCCATTAGGGCCTCCGCGTGGTGTTGCTCCCGGACTGAGTCACCCCTGGAGTTACACAGGAACACCGGGACTTTTCCCAAGCCGAACTGATCCTCGGCCCCCATCAGGATGGGGGTAGAGAAGCGGCCCTCCAGGTCGTGAGTTATCAACCCAACGGTTCCGCTCCGCCCGCGGGCCAGACTCTGTGCCTGGTGGTTCGGGAGAAAGCTCAGCTGGCTCGCAGCAGTCAGGACCTTCTGCTGGGTGGCGGGGCTGACCCGTTGCCGCCCAGAGATGGCCTTCGACGCGGTCGCTACCGAGACCCCGGCCCGGGCGGCAACGTCTGCCAGCGTTACCCTCGCTGGCTTCTTCGGCATCAGATCTTCGGAACCCACACCCTCATTGTGGTCCCTTCAATGCGTCCCCACGACCAATAGGGCGTAAACACAAGCTCAGCTGGTTCCGCGTTCGGTATGCCCGCAGTCTCGTCGTAGGGCCAGTCCGCATCTTCCGGAGCGATTCTTTCACCCTGCGCCAGCACGCGCTCACCATCCCGTTTCAGCGGGGCTGCCGGGTCAACAGCAAGGAGATCCACGGGGGTTTCTCCCGGTTGGTGGGCTGACTCCAGGCACATCACTAAGGGGCCAAGCTCAGCGGCAACGCATCCGCGCACCGCGTCGATCCTGGGGTCCGGGTGTGTGAAGCGAGGCTCCAGAGGGAGTCTCAGCTCAAGCTTCTCTCCCTGGCTAACCCCGCTCAAAGTCAGCGCACCGGGCATGGCTTCCTGGGCAGTCCCATTGCGGATAATGGTCGCGCCCTTCGCCCACGCTGGCACCCGCAGCTCCAGGTTGAAGCCACCTTGCGGTGCCTGCGAAACCTCGAGGCGCACGGACCCACTGTCCGGGTAATCAGTGCGGACCGAAAGCTCCACGGGCCCGGATTCAAGGTCGACCTTGATCTCTGAGTCGAAGTATTGGATTAGTGCCAAAAGGTCCCCGCTGTAGGCGACCTGGTAGGCCGCTAACTGAGCGATAGTGCGTGAAAGGTTCGGAGGGCAGCAAGAAACCTCAAACCAGGCGGAACGTTGCGAAGCGGAAGCGCGCGGGTTCCACTCCTCCGGGTCGGTCGCTTCAACCGGCTCACGCTGATGCAGGGGGTTCGCGTAAAAGAACGCGCGACCGTCCTCGGACAGAGCTGTCGCCAAAACGTTGTATAGGGTGCGTTCGATGACGTCACCCCAGGCGATGTCGCCGGTGGCTAGTAGCAGGCGCCAGGCAACCATGATCGAGCCGATGCCCGCACAGGTCTCGCAGTAAGCGCGGTCTGGGGGGAGCTCGAAGTCCTGTCCGAAAGCCTCATCTTGGTGGTGGGAGCCCATGCCTCCCGTGATGTAGGTGCGCTTTGCAAGAGCGTTTCGGTACTGGGTCTCCACCGCGCGGGCGAGTTCGGTGTCCCCTGTTTCGACCGCCAGGTCCAGTGCGCCGGAGGCCAGATACAGTGCGCGGACGGCGTGCCCTTCTAGAACCTCCATCTCACGAACCGGTGTTTCATCTTGGAAGTACGTACGCCCAAACTTGATGTCCCCCAGTGTTTTGTGTCCGCGCCGCTCCACGAAAAGTCGCGCTTGCTCCAGGTAGCGGCCGTCCCCGGTCGCGCGGTAAAGCTCCACCAGAGCCGGCTCGATTTCCGGGTGCCCGCCGACCAGGGGAAGGCCGTCCTTGCCGAACGTTTCGCACACGTGGTCGGCGACCGATAGGCCCAGGGCGACCAGCGGATCATCCAGTGGCTCGCCCGCCCGGATCCTAGCCACCGAAGCCTGGATCAAGTGGCCGAAACAGTAGAGTTCGTGCCCCCATTCCATATCGGAATAGCGGGGGGCACGCCCGGGGCTTCCGAACCGAGTGTTGAGGTAGCCGTCTGAAGCTTGGGCACTGTCTGCAAGGGACGTCAGCTCCCGAATGCTCTTTTCCAGGTCTGCGTTTTCGAAGCGGCCTACCTCCCAAGAAAGGGCCTCCAGAACCTTATATACATCGGTGTCTGCGAACTCCCGCCCAATGTGTTCCCGCTCAGCCGTGGCCCCTTCCGCCACCGCTTGGAAGTTTTTCAGCGTGCCGAACTTTTCGAGCCAGCTGAGTTCATGGGGCAGAGTTTCTTCCCGGTTCAGGTTTTGGAGGTGTTTCCAAAAGCCCCCGGTGATTTGAACCTGGCCGGTTCCAACCGGGCGCAGTGGCGTTTCTGCGATGGGGAGGACAGGCGTTGGGATCTGGGGAGGGGACTGTTGTTTAGTCACGTCTTACCTTTCATAGCGTCAGCAAAGGAGGTTGCAGACACACCGGAACAGAGATACGAAACATGCGAAAGCGCTTTCGCCAAGCATACAGTGCTCAAGAGCTGGTGCCAAGGTCAAAAGCACGACCTGTTGGCAAAAAGGCCTAAGAAAAACTGTTGGGCACCCCGTATCCTGGTGCCTATGACCCCCACCAGCAAAAATCCTGACACCACGGCTGCGCAGGGCGCCACGGCCGCAGAGGCCAAGAAGCGCGACTACCCGAAGACCGGGGTAAGCAGCACCAAGAAGAAACCGCGCGGAAAATCCCGGGCTAAGGATGCGCCAACTGAGCTAAAAACCGTTCAAAAGGTCGGTCTGGTCCTGGGAATCTTCCTGTTCCTGGTCCCTTTCTTCCTAGACATCCCAGGGCTGGAAGCACCCGGACAGCGCATGCTGTCGATCTTCCTGATCGCAATTGTCTTCTGGATCACTGAAGCCATTCCGCTCACAGCCACCGCGGTCCTGGTCATTTTGCTGGAAGCCCTGATGATCGCGCAGGGCGGCCCCTTCGAATCAACGGACGTCAGCCCGGAGCTAGCCGAAGCAGCCCTGCCCGCCTCCGCCTACTTCGCAGCACTGGCCAACCCCGTGATCATCCTGTTCCTTGGCGGGTTCATGATCGCCGACGGCGCCGAGAAATACGGCCTGGACAAGAACATCACCGCGGTGATGCTGCGCCCCTTCGAAGGGTCGGCGCGCTCCACTGTCCTGGGCCTGATGCTCATCACAGGTGTCCTGTCCGCGTTCATGTCGAACACTGCAACGACCGCAACAATGTTCGCCGTGGTCATCCCGATCCTCACCTCTATCAAGGACCCGAAGGCACGCGCGGGAGTTGCGCTCGCAATCCCTCTTGCAGCAAACGTCGGCGGCATCGCCACCCCCGTCGGGACTCCCCCGAACGCCATCGCAATCGGCGCCCTGGAACAGGCGGGAATCCACGTGTCTTTCGCGGAGTGGACCATGATGGCCGCCCCGTTCGCGCTCGTGATTCTTTTTGCTTCCTGGCTGTTCCTGATCGCCCTGTTCATCCCGAAGGGCGTGAAGATCGACGTTGACGTTGACGCGAACTGGAACATGTCACGCAATGCAAAGATCTTCTACGCTGTCGCGGCCGTAACCATCCTGCTGTGGATGACCGAACCACTGCACGGCGTTTCCTCGAACACCATCGGCTTCGTCCCCGTGGTGACTCTCTTGGCACTTCGCGTCATGGACGGCTCGGACATCAAGAAACTCGATTGGCCGGTCCTGTGGCTGGTCTCAGGTGGCATCGCGCTCGGGACCGGGGTCGGTGCGACCGGCATGGATGCCTGGATCGTGAGCTCTGTTAGCTGGGAAACGCTCGGGTTCATGGGTGTCGTCGCGACCTTGGCCTTCATTGGCCTGGGCTTTGCAAACGTCATGTCGCACTCCGCAGCAGCAAACCTACTTGTGCCGCTTGCCATCACACTCGCCGCTTCCCTGGGCGGCGAAGACATCGTCATCATCGCAGCCATCGTCGCGATCGCAACCTCACTCGGAATGTCCCTACCCATCTCCACTCCCCCAAACGCCATCGCGTACTCAACAGGTATGGTCTCCATCAAGAACATGGCAATAGCTGGGATCGTGGTCGGGATTGTCGCCACCACGCTCCTAGCCCTGGTCATGCCGCACGTCTGGCAGTTCTTCTCTCTGGTATAGCGGCAGGTGGAACAGGTGAGTGAAGTGGCAAAAGCGCACCAGGCGCCCTGCGGCATAGTCGTCGGTGAGGGGGCCTATTCATCACGCGTCATGGCGATCCTTGAAGAGGGGATGCCGCCAGACTGCCCTATCGTCCAGTTCGCCACCAGCTCGGAAGCCGTCGCGGCCCTCGAGGACATCGTCCCGACCGGTTCCGGAGAGGACACGACCGGTCAGGTTCACTTCGCCATTGTCGTGGTTTCCCATGAGTCCGAATCTGCGGACAAGGTTCTGCGCCCCCTCAGCTCCCTCCCCTCATTTGAAAACACCCGCTTCATGGTCGTAAGCACCCGCCTTCAACTGGACGGCGTCGAGTGGCTTGCCGATATCGGCAGGCTCGACTGGGTCGGCTACGCAGGGGACCTGGACCCCGCCGCGTTCATAGAGAACGTCGAGGCGCAGATAGTCCGCTTCAAGGAACACCAAAAACCGGACTCAACCTTCTCTGTCTCTTCCCTTTTCGACCAGCCGTACGCCGACGGGGTCATCGTCGGGATGGTGCTTGACCAAATCGAACAGTCCCTGGGACCCCAACCCAGAATCACTTTGCCCAAGGGAACACGCCTCACTAACAAGGGCGAATGGGTCGAGGAAGTCACGATCATCATTCGCGGCCGTGTCGCCCTGATCCATGAGAGTCGTGGGGGCGAAGAGATCATAATGCACGAGGAATCGACGGGCCGCATCATCGGGCTCCTCGCCGTGAGTGAGGGGCGGCGCGCGCTCCTGAACGCTGTCACGACAACGCGGGTCACCGGCGTCAGGCTGACCGTGGAGCAACTCAACTGGGCGATCCAGGGACACCCTGACATCACCCTGCTGGTTGCCACCCTGTTCATCCGGTCCCTTGACCGCAGGTTGCGGCGCGCTGAAGCTCTGCACATCCAAAATGCTGAGCTCTCCGACCAGCTGGACGCCGAGCGAGCCCAGCTTCAAACCGCACTGTCGAACCTGGAAGAAGCCCGCACCGAACTGTCGGCGCAGGAACGCCTGGCATCTCTTGGGGCGCTCTCTGCTGGTGTCGCCCACGAACTCAACAATCCCATGGCGGCGATCCGGCGGATCAGCCAGTATTTGGATGAGGACGTCTCAGCTCTGCTAGCAAGCTCCCCGGACCAGAAGTGGGCACGGTTCGCACAGCAGGCACTGACGGACGGCTTGGAGCAGCCTTCGCTCTCAACAAGGGAAGAGCGGGCGCTTCGCCGCGAACTGACCAAGATCACGAAGGACCCGGCAGTCTCTCAGCGACTGGCGCTTGCTGGGATCCGCGACCCGAAACTGGTCAAGCAACTGCGCAAACATTCCGGTATTTCCCTGGAGGGCGCCGAACAGGCAGCCTCAATCGGCGTCCAGCTCCGGAACCTTCGCTCCGCGTCGACGCGGATCACGGAACTTGTCTCCTCACTGCGCTCGTACGCCCGCCCGGATGGAACTTCCACCGCGCACATGGACCTGCACCAAAACTTGGACGATGCCGTGCGCCTGCTGTCCCACAAGGTTGACGGTGTTGAAATCAAGCGCAAGTATCGTGACCTACCGACCATCGAGGGGCACGAGGGCCAGCTTGCACAGGTGTGGACCAACATCATCAGTAACGCCGCTGAGGCCATTACCGAAGAGGCCGGGGAAGTGGAGTCTCCGCCGAGCACTGGGAGCCTGACAAGGGTCGAGACCGCGACGGGTTCCATACCTGTCGTCACCGAGAAGGCCGCCCCGAAAGGGACGGTCAAGATCTCCACCAGCATTCCAAGGCCCGGCTGGGTTCGCGTCGAGATCACAGACGACGGGCCCGGCATCCCAGAGGACGTCCTCCCCCGCATCTTCGAACCTCGTTTCACAACCAAGTCTGGCCAAGTCCGCTTCGGGATGGGCATCGGCCTTGGAGTAGCCCGAGCCATCGTTGGAAAACATCACGGCACCATGCGCATCTGCACCAGCCCCGAAGGCACCACCGTAGTTGTGGACTTACCGCAGACGACCCCTAAGGAGATAGTGTGACACTCGCGATTCTGATCCTGGAAGACGAATCCGAAGTCCGGGCCGCACTGGAACGCGACCTCATGGACTTCAGTCCATACCTGCGAATCGAACCAGCCGAGGACGTGGCCGACGCGTGGGACGCCATCGCTGAGATCGCCGATGACGGAGACCAGCTGGCACTGGCCCTCTGCGACCACCGGCTGCCCGGCACAACCGGGGTTGAGTTCATGGTCCAGATGGCTTCAGAGGACGCAACGGCCGACGCCCGCAAGGTCCTGGTCACGGGCCAGGCGGACCTTGAGGACACGGTGCGGGCCGTGAACGACGCTAACCTGGACCACTTCATCTCCAAGCCTTGGACGAAGGAAGAGCTGCAGGACGTGGTACGCGACCAGCTGACCGACTACGTTGTAGAAACGGGGACGAACCCGCTTCCACTGATGCCAGTCCTGGACCAAGCGCGTGCGCTCGATGCGCTCCGCGACTTCGGGCGCGCGGACTAACTGGTGGCCCTCTACCTGATGGGCGGTGGCTCCCCGGAGCTTCAACGCCCGATTACCGCCGCCGTTTTTGAGGGCGCAAAGAATGTGCTGTATCTCCCCTTTGCATCGAGTCCCGGAGATATAGGTGGCGCTGAAGCCTGGTTCAAGGGGACCCTACGCGATGCGGGCGTACAGGCTCCCTTGACCAGTTGGAAAACCTTTGATGGACACTCCCCTGAGGAACTTGAGGGCTTTGACCTGGTTTATGTTGGGGGCGGCTCGCCAGGAAGGGTCGGGGTGGAGCTGGATAAGCCCGGCTGGCGAGAAGCCTTGGCGGGCTGGGCGGAGTCGGGTGGGACCTACTTTGGAGACTCGGCAGGGGCGCTCGCAGCGTGCGGACCCATGGATATCGCGGCCGGGCTCGATGATGATCCTCTTTCCGTTGGAGCACAGGGTTTGGGTTTGCTTGAGGGCTTTTCGATCGTCCCGCACTCCGATGTGTTCCCGGCGGATGCGGCATCGGCCTGGGCTCGCGAACACGGTGTGGAGGTTTTAGAGATCCCCGAGGGCGCGGCCGTCTTCATCCCCGAGGGAGTCAGTCGTCCGAGCATCCAGGGTGGCTCTCTGCGGGCACTCGGAACCGGGGGCGCGACCCTGGTGAAGCCGGATGGGTCGCGCGAACCAGTCCCAGCTCTATGCCGGTAGGGTTCAGGCGGTTTTCAGGCTCAGCTCGATGCGGGGGCTGTGTCCCCAGAGCTTTTCCAGTGCGTAGTATTCGCGGGCTTCGGGTAGCAGAACGTGGATGACTGCGTCACCCGCGTCAATCAATACCCATTCGGACTCGCCCGCACCTTCAACCTTGCACCGGATGCCAAGCTGGCGGTGTAGCTGCCCGGTGATCTGGTCTACGACCGACCGAAGGTGCCGGGGGTTGTCGGCCGTGACGATTAAGAACGCGTCCGTGAAGGGCTGGCGCCTAGAAACGTCAAGAGCTACCAGGTCCTCCCCCAGGGCATCGAGCGCGGCGTCGCACGCAACTTCTAAGATCTCCGTTGACTGGGAGGTTTGCTCCATCGCCATCCTTGACTTGACAAATTCTGTTGTTCTTATGGTGACACAGGGCACGCGCGGGCGCTCGTTGCCGCGCCGCAACCC
>CAYFRQ010000001.1:74973-99075 GCA_964345615.1 uncultured Actinomyces sp.
CTACTTGGCGGGGTCGGCGCAGTCGCGGTAGAGCCCATACTTACGGATGTACTGGACGACCCCGTCCGGCACCAGGTACCAGATGGGTTCGTCCTTGCAGACCCTCTCTCTAACGTTCGTTGAAGAGATCGCCATGGCTGGAACCTCCACTAGCGAGACCGCATCCATGGGGAGCTTTTCTGCAACCTGCAGGGCATGCCCCGGCCTGGAAACCCCAATGAAGTGAGCGCTTTCCAGCACCTCGGCAGCGTTCTTCCAGGAGAGGATGTCCGCAAGCGCGTCGGCACCGGTGATGAAGAACCATTCCGCATCCGGATCCCGCTTACGCAGGTCGTGGAGCGTGTCGTACGTGTAGGTTGTGCCTCCCCTATCAATGTCGACCCGGGAGACGGTAAACCTGTTATTAGAAGCGGTGGCGATCACCGTCATCAGGTAGCGGTCCTCGGCCGGAGCCGTCTTCTTCCCGACCTTGAACTGTTGGGTTGCTGTCGGCACGAAGACGACGTGGTCCAGGTCAAACTTGTGCATGACCTCGGACGCTGCCACCAGGTGACCATGGTGGATGGGGTCGAACGTTCCGCCCATAACCCCGATGCGGCGTCGCCTCTGCGGTTTCAGTGCGTGCTCGGGGGATCCGTCAACCGCCAGGGCGGAAGGACCCGAGGGACCGGTTTGCTTGGGCAAGGCTATTCCTTCCCGGGGTCTGTCCAAAGACCCGCCTTGCCCTCGTCCGCCAATTCCTGACGCGCAGCTTCCTTGGCGTCCATCTGCGACAGGTAGGCTTCCCTGCGTTCTTTCCTGGTCGGGCGTTCCACCTGGTCCAATCGCAAGTCTTGCCCGCGCCCTCCCAGGTGCTCAGCCCCGGTACCTAGGCTGGGCTCCCAGTCAAAGATGACCCCGCCTTCCAACGGGCCGATCACGACGGTGTCTCCCGGCAGGGCGCCCGCGGTGACCAGTTGGTCCTCTACCCCCGCCGCGGCCAGTCTGTCTGCCAGGTAGCCGACTGCTTCGTCGTTGCTGAAGTCGGTCTGTTTCACCCAGAGTTCGGGCTTTGCGCCCCTCACTTGGAAGACCGTTTCGCCCCCAAACTGGGTCTTCTTTACCGTGATCGCACTGCTCATCCGTCCAACGGGCGTCAGGTGAATGACGGGACGGGCCTCTTCACCCTCGGGAAGGGAAGCACGGTGCTCTTTCACTAGCTCAGCCAGGGCAAACGAGAGCTCCCGTAATCCCTCATGGCTGACGGCCGAGACTTCATAGACGTCGTAGCCACGCTCTTCAAGAGCCGAACGGACCATGTCCGCCATCTCTTTGCCGTCTGGAATGTCGACCTTGTTCAAGATGACGATGCGTTTGCGCTGGCCGAGTGGCACGTACCCTTCAAGCTCGCCAAGGTCTCCCTGGTAAGCGGAAAGCTCGGACTCGATGGCGTCAAGGTCCGACAGGGGATCGCGGTCGACTTCGAACGAGGCGGTGTCGATGACGTGAGCAATAACCCCACAGCGCTCGATGTGACGCAGGAAGTCTAGGCCCAGGCCCTTCCCTTCTGAAGCACCGGGGATCAGGCCGGGAACGTCCGCAACCGTGTAGCGAGTGCCGCCAGCGTCAACCACACCCAGGTTGGGAACCAGGGTTGTAAATGGGTAGTCGGCAATCTTAGGGCGAGCCGCGGACATGGCTGCGATCAGCGAAGACTTGCCGGAAGAGGGAAAGCCAACTAGTGCAACGTCCGCGATCGACTTGAGCTCCAGAACCAGGGTCGCTTCTTCGCCCGGTTCACCCAGGAGCGCGAAACCGGGGGCCCGACGTTCACGATTGGCGAGCGCTGCGTTGCCAAGGCCCCCTTTACCACCGCTCGCAACAACAAGCTCGGCCCCGTCTGCCGCCAGGTCTGCCAGGACCCTGCCCTTGCTGTCCTTCACGACGGTGCCCGCAGGGACGGGAAGCACCAGGTCCTCTCCGTTCTTGCCGTGCCGCAGGTCTCCGGCTGCCTGAACGCCGTTCGGCGCAACGTAGTGGGGCCGGTGGTGGTAACTGAGCAGGGTTGTCACCTGCGGATCGACGCGGACTATGACGCTGCCTCCGCGGCCCCCGTCACCCCCGTCGGGACCGCCTAGGGGCTTGAACTTCTCGCGTCTAACCGAGGCGACGCCATTTCCACCGTCGCCGGCCTTCACGAAAATTCTGGCTCGGTCAACAAAGTTGGTCACGCGGCCCCCTTTCTGGGCGGGCCCTTTGGCCCAAGGCCATCTTAGTGACAGGCAAGCGGGGCGTTGCCCCGGGGCTCCCGACGCTGTGTCGGTTCTCCCGTAGCCACGCCCCGCGCCGATCCTCGAGGTTAGTTTGGGGGCCGGCTGCCTAGATGAACAGGGTGCTGGCGCTCTTGTTACTTGCAGCGATGAAGGATGCAACTCCCCCGTAGTTCACGCCCTTGACCAGATCGTCCGGCGTGATCCCTAGAAGGTCCATGGTCATGGTGCAAGCAGTGATCTCAGCCCCCGAAGCCATTGCTGACTTGATCAGCTCAGACACTGACTTCACGTCGTGATCTTTCATGACCTTCTTGATCATGGCGGTCCCTGCCCCACCCATGTTCATTTGCGAGAGTTTCAGGTCGTCCGGGCCGGCGGGCATCATCATCTTGAACATTTTGTCCAAGGCTTTCCGCTCTGTCTTCGGCGGGTTGGACCTGCGTAGTGCGTTGAGGCCCCAGAAGGTGAAGAACATCCGCACCGGGAGGCCCATGGCCAGAGCACCATTAGCGATGATGAACGCCGCCAGGACCTTGTCCATGTCGCCACTGAACACAACGAAAGACATGCCTTCCCTGGTGTCCGCGCCCGCCAGCTGGTCAGCAGTGTCCTTCTTCCCTCCGGCACGCACCCTCATCACGTAGCCCGGGCCCTTAGGAACCAGGCTGAGGACCGTGTTCCCGTTAGCCTTCGCCCAGGCTGGCCCGTCCTGCGCGAAACCAGGATCCGACACCGTAACTTCCACGACGTCGCCGGGGTTCAAGTCCGCCATGGTCTTGGACAGCTTCATTATCGGGCCGGGACAGGCCAGGCCGGTGCAGTCCAGCTCAATCTCTTCCGGGGGCGCGCCGGGTGCCGTTTCCAAGTCGGCTTTGGCGTACGCAATCTCCGGCTTCTGGGGTGCCGCCCCCACGTCGTCAATCTCGAAGCAAGCACGGAATGTGTTCGATCCGCCCGACAGTGTCTGGACGTTTGTGAACCCGCTCTGAACCAGGATCCGGTAGGCAAGGTAAGAACGGAAACCGACAGCGCAGTAAAGCAGGATGTGCTTGTCCCGGTCCCAATCCTTGATCTGCTCGCGGAACTGCGCGATGGGGGCGTTGATGGCGCCCGGGACGTGCCACAGGTCGTACTCTTCAGGAGTCCGCACGTCGACGACCATCGCATCTTCCGCGATCTTGGGGAACTGATTCGCGTACCACAGCTTCAAGTCCCCACGGATTGTGTTCGAGGCAACGAATCCCACCATGTTTACGGGGTCTTTCGCCGAACCGAACGGTGGGGCGTAGGCCAGTTCCGCCTCTTCCAGATCGAAGACTGTCATCCGCTGCCGGACCGCCATAGCAAGAGTGTCCAGACGCTTATCCACACCGTCGTAACCGGAGACCTGCGCGCCGTAAACCCGACCAGTCTCGGGGTCGAAAAGTGTCTTGATGTGCATCATCGCCGTCCCCGGATAGTATCCGGCGTGTCCGGAAGGGTGAACGTGCACGGCTCGGTACGGGATGCCGGCCGCTATGAGCTGCCTCTCCGTTGCCCCCGTGCCGCCGACAACCATGTCGAACACTTTGACGATGGACGTGCCTTGAGTGGACTCATACACCGAGTCTCTGCCGCAAATGTTGTCGGCTACCACGCGGCCCTGCCGGTTTGCTGGCCCCGCCAGAGGCGTTAGGTACGTCCCCGGAAGCACGGGATGCTCGGTTTCTACAACGTCTCCTGCCGCCCAAATGTTGGGGTCAGAGGTGCGCATGTGCTTGTCGACTTTGATGCCGCCGTGTGGCCCAAGCTCCAAGCCTGCGCCGACCGCCAGGTCGGTCACTGGGCGAACCCCAACCGACATGATCACTAGGTCGGCGTCCAAGTTCACGTGGTTCTTCAGTTCAACAGTGACCCGATCTTTGCCTTTGGGTGCAATCGCAGCGGCCGCCGCCGACAGATGAATGTCAATGCCACGGGAACGCAAGTGGTTCATCACGGGCATCGCGATTTCATGGTCCACCGGGGGCAGGATGTGGTCAGCTGCCT
Source organism: uncultured Actinomyces sp. (assembly GCA_964345615.1). GTDB lineage: Bacteria > Actinomycetota > Actinomycetes > Actinomycetales > Actinomycetaceae > Scrofimicrobium. Next base: position 79,254 of record CAYFRQ010000001.1, read on the forward strand.
CCACCACCATCACTTCGATTCCTCGGTGCGCTAGGTTTTCTGCCATCTCAAGGCCGATGTAGCCCGCGCCTATGACGACGGCCTTCATCTTTTCGCCTTCGCTGGAACGCTCCGCTATCCGCTTGTCGACCAGTGCCTTGATTCGGTCCGTGTCGCCAATGCGGCGCAGGACCTGGACCTGGGGTAGATCGACACCTGGAAGCGGAATATGCACAGGTTCTGACCCCGGACAAAGTGCTAGGGAATCATAGCTCTCTGTGTACTCCTCACCCGTGTCGACGTTGCGGATCGTCAGGGTTTTCCCCTCGGGGTCAACCTCCGTGACCTCATGAGCGATGCGCACGTCCAGGTTCAAGAGTTCCCGAAGGGACTCGGGGGTCTGCACCAATAGCCGATCGCGCTCTTTGATGACCCCACCTATGTAGTACGGGAGCCCGCAGTTCGCGAAGGAGACGTGGTGTCCGCGCTCCAGAACAATGATTTCCGCATCCTCATCGAGGCGCCGCGCTCTGGCCGCGACGGAGGCTCCAGCGGCAACGCCGCCCACAACAACAAGTTTCACAAGAGTGCCCTTCTTTGCCGTCAGGGCCACCTTGACCGCTTACAGTCTCCACTTCATCGTGAGGCCCATGATTCCCCTACAGGATATCGACGACCCGGCACCACCGCTTACTCATCGCGCCGCCAAAAACCGCTTGTGTTGGCGGAAAACACTGAGCGGGGCGCACCATTGGCGCGCCCCGCTCAAAGACTCGTTTGCCCGGTTCTACCAGGTCGAGGTAGTTAGCCAGCGATGACGGAGACAGCCTTGCGGCCGTGAATGTTGCCGAACTCGACCTCGCCAGACTTCAGTGCGAACAGGGTGTCGTCCTTGCCGCGCCCGACGTTATCGCCCGGGTGGTACTTGGTGCCGCGTTGCCGCACCAAGATTTCGCCCGCTGAAACCTTCTGGCCGCCGAAACGCTTGACGCCGAGACGCTGTGCGTTTGAGTCGCGGCCGTTACGCGTAGAGCCAAGGCCCTTCTTGCTTGCCATTTTTCTTACCCCTCAGTGTCTTAGGCCCGGTTAGGCAATCTCGGTGATCTTGACAACCGAGAGCTTCTGGCGGTGTCCAATGCGCTTCCGGTAGCCGGTCTTGTTCTTGTACTTGACCATGGAGACCTTCGGGCCCTTAGCGTCGTCATCAAGGACTTCCGCCAGAACCTTCGTCTTGCCAAGCTTCTTGGCGTCGGTAACAACGGAATCCCCGTCGCCAACCATCACGGCTTCAAGCTCGATGGTCTCGCCAACACCGTTCGGCAACCGGTCCATAACGACCTTGTCGCCCACGGTGACCTTCTCTTGACGGCCGCCGGCCTTCACGATTGCGTAGACCACGTTTTGCTCGCTTCTCAGTTAGTTGATTCGAAGAACCATTCAGGGGAAGGACTCGGTTGAATCCAGCCTCGAAAGATCCTGGCACGGTGTGCGCCGACTAATAAATCTAGCCGCTCCCTGACGCCCTGTTCAAGGAGACAGGGCCCGCTTCCCCCGCTTTCGCCTGTGCGATTAGGCACTCTGTGGCGTGCCTAACGCCAGGTCACTCCGAGTCGAGCAGAGAGCGGACCGCTTCCCGAGCAGACTCCTGCTTCACCGGATCTGTCTGCTCTGGAGTCTTTCGCCTTGGCGGGCTGCCCGCGGGACGTCTAGCCACACGCCTGGTCGAAGTCGGAGATGCCTTCGGCGCGCGTTCCTCCGCAACTGGAAGACTCGCTGAGATCTGGTCAAGCTTCTTCGGCTGATCTTGCTTTCGCGCAGCCTGACTGGGCACAACTTCCTTAGATGGAGCCCGGTCAGGTGCGGCGCCTTTGGAATCAGGCTGCGAAGACGCGGCTCGCCCGGAGCCTTGATCAGGTTGGTCCTGCTCGGAATCGTCACCGGTCGCGGGAGCCATAGACGCCGCAGCGATCGCGCTCAGAGCCGTTCTCACCTTCTCATCACCCACATGGGTTTCAGGACGCGTGGAATCCTCCTGGGATGGCTTGATTCTGCCGCGCGAGCGAGACTCCGGATCCTGACCGTGCTTGCCGTGCGTGTAGGGCTTCCCTCCAAGCTCAACGGGGTGCTCGTGGACAATGAAGCCCCGACCATCGCACACTTCACAGCTGGTTGAAAAAGCTTCAACCAGCCCTTCCCCGACCCTCTTCCGAGTCATCTGGACCAGACCTAAAGACGTGATCTCAGTGACCTGATGCCGCGTCCGGTCCCGCCCTAGGCATTCAACGAGCCGCCTGAGCACCAGCTCACGGTTTGATTCGAGGACCATGTCAACAAAGTCGATAATCACGATTCCGCCGATGTCGCGGAGCCTGAGCTGGCGCACGATCTCCTCGGCAGCCTCCAGGTTGTTACGGGTCACGGTCTCTTCGAGCGTGCCTCCGGATCCCACGAACTTACCGGTGTTCACATCGACGACAGTGAGAGCTTCAGTGCGTTCGATGATAAGAGTCCCACCAGAGGGTAGCCAAACCTTGCGGTCCATTGCCTTCGCCAACTGCTGGTCGATCTTCTTGGCTCGGAAGACGTCGTCCTTGTACGTCCAGTGCTCCATCCGCTTCGTCAACTCTGGGGACAGGTCGTCGATGTAGTCCCTGACCGTCTTCCACGTCTCGTCGCCCTGAACAACCAGGGACCTGAAGTCTTCGTTGAAAAGATCCCTTGCGACCCTTACAACCAACTCCGGTTCCCCGCGGAGCAGGATTGGCGCCTTCCTGGAAGTCTCGGCCTTCTTCTGAATGCTGTCCCACTGCTTCATCAAGCGCTCAACGTCACCACGCAACTGTTGCTCGGTCGCGCCCTCTGCAGCTGTCCGAACGATAGCGCCAGAGTTCTCTGGGACGATTTCGCGAAGCAGCTTCTTCAGCCGGGCCCGCTCGGTGTCTGGGAGCTTCCGGGAGATTCCGAGCATTGAGGAGCCTGGGACGAACACCAGGTAGCGGCCAGCCAGCGTGATCTGGCTTGTGAGTCGCGCACCCTTATGTCCAATAGGGTCTTTAGTCGCCTGGACCATGACGGTGTCACCGGACTTGAGAGCCGTCTCTATCCTGCGGTTCTTACCCTCCATACCGAGGGCGTCCCAGTTCACCTCGCCGGCGTAGAGGACGGCGTTCCGACCCCGCCCAATATCGACGAACGCGGCCTCCATAGAGGGGAGGACGTTTTGGACCCTGCCCAGGTAAATGTTCCCCACAATCGACTGTGTGGTTCGGCGGGCAACGAAATGCTCCACCAGGACCCCGTCTTCAAGCACGGCAACCTGGTCGGCCCCGTCCCGGTGGCGGATCACCATTTCGCGGTCAACGGCTTCGCGGCGGGCTAGGAATTCGGCCTCGGTGATCGACTGCCGCCTTCTGGAATCCTTCCGTCCTTCACGCCTGCGCATGCGCTTCGCTTCCAGGCGGGTGGAGCCCTTCAGGCCCTGAACTTGGTCTGAGCTGTCTGAGCCGCCCTCGGAAGAGGGACGAGGACGTCGCCTGCGGCGCCTGGTAGTGCTGGGGGCGGGCGTCTCTTCACCCTTCGGCTGGTCCGACTTCTTTTCTGTGTCGGTTTCCCGGCTTTCCGCCTGGGACGAGGATTTTCCTTGACCAGCCTGCTGGCCCTGTCCCTTGCCCTGGCCGCCTTCTTGCTTCTGACCGTTCTTCTGAGAGTCTCCCTTTTGCGCGCCCCTGTCTGCTTCAGCTTTGGCGCCGCCCTTTTTCTTTTGGCCTGCGCCCTTCGTGCCCTTTTTCTTTCCCCCGGCCTGCTTAGGACCGGAAGGTTCAGACGCGACCGGCAGGGGTTCCTGGAACGCGGGTGCTACAAACTCAGGGGCTTGGAAGAGGAGTTTTGCTGCAGGCGCCTGCGGTGCCTTTTCTTCCTTATTCAAGTTTCTCCAATGTTCTGCAGCCCTCCCACACCAGAGGGCAAACAGTCTTTGTCTGCGCGCCGCTACCGGGGTGCCGGCTAGCGGAAATTCTGCGGGCCGCCCTGTCCCACGCGACTAAAAGCCTTGATGGTGAGCACTTCTCACAAGAGACCTAGGCCGGGTACAGGTGACCTGAGCGGTGTGGCTCAGGGCCCTAACGCAGAGCTTAGCGCACCATTTCTTAGAGAGAGTGAACGACACATCACCCCTCTCCCCAGGTGGCGAGCTCCCCTCCGCAGGTTGCTGAGCCAGCCCCCACCCGGCCTAGGACCAACGTCCCTGGCGGCCGGTGAAACGCGCCAGGGCGGCACCCAAGACGTTCAAAGGGAGAGAACCGAACAGGAAACGCAGCGCGCTCAGCACCTAACTGCACGCCGACTACGGTAAATTTCTTTGTGACTGTGGAAACAAAGGCTGTTTCCACACAGGCTGATCTACACAGAATTGAGAGGTATTCCTTATGGATGTCCTGTCGGTTACGTTGGATCCCGTTGTCCTTGGAAGATGGCAATTCGGTGTCACCACCGTTTACCACTTCTTGCTGGTGCCCCTCACCATCGGCCTTTCTCTTTGCGTCGCCATCATGCAGACCATGTGGCACCGCTCGGGGAAAGACGTCTGGCTCCAGGCAACAAGGTTCTTCGGGAAACTCCTTCTAATCAACTTCGCACTCGGCGTTGCCACAGGCATCGTCCAAGAGTTCCAGTTCGGCATGAACTGGTCCGAATACTCCCGCTACGTTGGAGATATCTTCGGAGCGCCACTGGCAATCGAAGCGCTACTTGCGTTCTTCCTAGAATCAACGTTCCTAGGCCTCTGGATCTTCGGTTGGGGCCGCCTCTCTAAGGGTGTTCACCTGGCAATGATTTGGGGGGTCGCGATTGGGACGACTCTCAGTGCTCTGTGGATCCTGGCAGCGAACTCGTGGATGCAACACCCTGTAGGCGCAATCTTCAACCCGGAAACCGGCAGGGCAGAACTGGACGGTGTCGGTGGGTTCATGGAGGTGATCACCAACTCGGTGCTCGCCTGGGAGTTCACCCACGTGATCACGTCGTCCTGGCTGCTCGCTGGAACATTCATCGCAGGTATTGCCATCTGGTGGATGACCAGGGCCGCCCGCGATGGTGGTGAAGCCGGGATGCGCGAGGCCAAAGAGATCTGGCGCCCCATCACCATGTTTGGCCTGTGGACCATAGTCGTTGGCGGCGTCCTGACCGTCACAACGGGTCACTTCCAGGGACAGGAGCTTGTCGAGCACCAACCCATGAAGATGGCTACCGCTGAAGCCATCTGTGTTGACGTGGAAGGCGCAGCGTTCACAGTCGCAGCGTTCGGCGAGTGCCCACTGCAGGGCGATGGAGAACCGATGAGGATCATCACGGTTCCCGGTGTTGCCTCGTTCATGGCCTCTAACTCTTTTGACTCTTTCGAGATTGGAGTCCAGGGAGCCCAGGAACGCCTGGTTGAGATGCTGAACAACAACGACGCATTCGTGGAGAAGTACGGGGATGCGGCTCAGTACGACTTCCGACCACCGGCAGACGTCACCTTCTGGTCCTTCCGCCTGATGATTGGTCTTGGTGCATTCTCTGCCCTGCTTGCGCTTTGGGCTTTGTGGGTTATGCGAAAAGACAAGATCCCAACCTCAATCTGGCTGGGCAGATTCGCATTACTGTCGATTCCAATGCCGTTCCTCTCGGCATCCTTCGGTTGGATCTTCACCGAAATGGGCCGCCAGCCCTGGGTGGTTGTACCAAACTGGGCGGCGTTGCAATCAGGCGATGCTGTTGGCAACGTCTTCCAGCTGACGGAGATGGGTATTTCTACCGCGGTCCCTGCGGGACAAGTCCTGGCCTCGCTGATTCTGTACACGTTGCTGTACGGCGTGCTCGGAGTCATCTGGGTCTGGCTGATGCGCCGCTACGTCCTTGAGGGCATCACGCCCGCTTGGGACGACGGCGTGGACGACGTGGGGGCGGACGGCGACTCGGAAGAGACCGCCGCGGCCTTGAGTTTCGGGTACTAGGGAAGGGAGAGACTAATGATGTTTTTGAGTATTCTCTGGTTCATTCTGATCGCGGTCCTTTGGACCATGTACCTGGTCCTAGAGGGCTTTGACTTTGGCGTCGGGATGCTGCTGCGAGTTGTTGGGAAAACCCCAAGGGAACGCACGGCGGTCGTGCGGACCATCGGCCCGCACTGGGATGGCAACGAAGTCTGGCTGCTCACCGCAGGTGGCGCCACCTTCGCAGCATTCCCACTGTGGTACGCCACCTGGTTCTCTGGCATGTACCTGGCACTATTCCTGCTCTTGGTGCTTCTGATCGTCCGGATCACCGCCCTGGAGTGGCGCGCGAAGGTCGCCACTCAGAAGTGGCGTGACCTGTGGGATGACGTGCTGATCGTCGCCTCGTACGGCGTGCCTTTGGTCCTTGGTGTGGCCTTCTCGAACTTCGTTCAGGGAATGAAGATCGAAGCCCAGTCCACGGCTGTCGTTGACGGTTCCCTGGTTGTGACGAATCTGAGTGCCGCCGATGTCCCGGCAGCAATGGCAGACGGCAACATCGTCTTCAACCTGACCGGTGGGTTCTGGTCGCTGTTCACCCCCTACACGCTGCTCGGCGGAATCATGCTGGTTGCAGTCACCATGGCGCATGGCGCCCAGTTCCTTGGCATGAAGACGACCGGAGCCATGCGTGACCGTGCCGTCAAGTTGGGCGCCAAGGTGTCCGGGGTCGCGCTGGTGCTAGCGGCGGCCTGGGTGCTCTGGGGTCAGCTGGCGTACTCGGCGAATGCGTGGGGCTGGCTGCCTCTTGCCATCGCCGCGTTCGGCCTTATCGGTGCAGCGATCAACGCATTGGTTGGGCGCGAAGCCTGGGCATTCGGCTTCTCATCCCTGTCGATCGCAGCTGCCGTAGCCTGGGTGTTCACCTCGATGGCTCCCTACGTGATGAAGTCCTCGATCGACGAAGCCTTCTCACTGCCAATCGAATGGGCTTCCTCCACGCACGCGACACTGGTTGTCATGACGATCGTCGCGGCAGTGCTGGTGCCCGTGGTGCTGGCCTACACCGCGTGGTCCTACTGGGTCTTCAGGGGCAGGGTCTCCCCCGATTCCGTGGAAGCCAACCCCGGAATTCTCCCGGATAAGATCCGGCCGAAAGCTAACTTCCTAACCGGGAAGAAAGCGAACTAGGTCCTGGCAGTAAACGGCCCCGCCTCAGGCGGGGCCGTTTCGCATGCCGCACATCTGAAACAATAGGCACATGAAGCCCCTTGATCCACGCCTTCTGAAGTACGCGAAAGCAGCCCGGACCTACATCATCGAGATCGCGGTGCTGGGGGTCCTGACCGCGGGACTGGTGATCGCCCAGGCGTTCTTGATCTCAGCTGCGCTCTCCCCTGTCGTCGGCAGATCGGAAACCCTTAGCGACGTGAAGGTACCCCTGCTGTTTTTGGTGGGGGTCGTGGTGGTGCGCGCAGCGCTCATCTTTGTTCGCGAGGCCAGGGCCCATCGCGCCGCCGACCAGGCCATCGCGGAGCTACGCTCCCAAGTCGTTCAGAAAGCGATTCGGCTTGGCCCCAGGTGGCGGGCACGTAACTCAGCGGAGAACACGACCTTGGTGACCCGGGGACTAGACGACTTGGACCCCTACTTCGTCAAGTACCTCCCCCAAATGCTACTTGCCGTCACGGTCACCCCGCTGGCCCTCATCGCCATCCTGGTCTTGGACTTCTGGTCGGCACTCATCGCACTGATCGTTGTACCTCTGATCCCGATCTTCATGGTCCTTATCGGGCGAATGACGGAGGGCTTCTCCTCAAAGAAGCTAGTGGCAATGGAACGGCTGGGAGCTCAGCTCCTGGACCTACTAACGGGGCTGCCCACGCTTCGAGCCCTGGGCCGGGAGAAAGGGCCGCGTGAGCACCTGATCAAGCTCGGCAAACAGAACACCAGAACGACGCTCGCGACCCTGCGAGTGGCGTTCCTGTCGGGAGGGGTACTCGAGTTCCTCTCAACACTGTCGGTGGCCCTGATCGCGGTCCAAGTGGGTATGAGGATGGTCAGTGGACACCTCTCGCTCATGGTCGGACTGGTGATCATCATGCTGGCGCCCGAAGTTTTTGAGCCCCTACGCCAGCTGGGCACGCAGTTCCATGCCTCCACGAACGGAATCGCCGCAGCCAAGCAGTGTTTCCAAATACTAGAAACACCGGAAGTGCCCCGCGGCGACCTGAGTCCAGCTCCCGCAGGGACTACGCCCATCCGTATCGAAAACCTCAGCGTCGGTTCACGCGGGTCCTGGGCCCCCGCAAACCTGGATGGAGTCATCCTTCCCGGGACTATCACCGCGCTGGCGGGAGCTTCCGGCACGGGGAAGTCAACCACGGTGCAGGTCCTACTTGGCTTTGAGCCGGCAACCCGAGGACGAATCACCGTGGGCCTGCAGGACGGCTCACGCGCCCCTGTTGCAGAGGTGGATCTTGCATCCTGGTGGGAGGGCATGGCCTGGGTACCGCAACACCCCAGTATCTCTCCCGGCACCGTCCTCGAAAACGTGGCAGACGGCGCGCGCGTCCCAGACTCCACGCTCCTGGAAGCCGCTAAGGCCACCGGCTTCGATCGGGTCGTGGCCTCACTTCCAGACGGGTGGGACACGCAGATTGGCTTGGGCGGGGTCGGCCTCTCCGTCGGACAGAGGCAACGGCTGGCCCTAACCCGCACCCTGGCCCAGGGCCCCTCACTTGTAGTCCTGGATGAGCCCACGGCCCACCTGGACGCCATCAGCGAAGAGCAGATCATTTCCGTCCTTCGGGGCCTCCGGGAACGCGGAAGCACCGTCATAGTCATCGCGCACCGCGAAGCCGCTCTTTCGGCCGCAGACCAGGTCCTGAACATTACTTCCCAAGCGGCAACCGAGCAGGAGCGGGCCCAATACCCACAGCTTGCCGACGACTTTGAGTTAGAGGACCTATCGGGTGAGTTGCCAGGCTTCTTAGACACCGCCTACCTCCCGAAGGACGACCTGGTCGGCATGCGGGTTGTCGAGGAAGGGGCACAGAAATGAAGTGGCTCCTAACCAAGCCTGAGCGGGTTGCGCTAGCCCGCACAGTGGAAATGCTCCACATAAAGAAGTCGAGCTTCGTGCTCTCCGTCGTCTACGGGGTGGCGGGACTGGGGTCCGCCATTGGCTTAGCTGCCACCTCTGCCTGGCTCATTGCCCGGGCCTCGCAGATGCCACCGGTCCTAGCACTTTCAGTCGCAGCCACCGGCGTGCGAACGTTCGGGGTCCTACGCGCGCTAATGCGGTACCTGCAACGGCTGGCGAGCCACAAGGTCGCGCTAGAGGGGATGGATTCCCTGCGTCTAGAGGTCTACGACGGAGTCATGGCGGGCCCCATCGAACAGGTGGCAAGCCTTCAACGCGGAGACCTGCTCTCCCGCCTTGGGGCAGACATCGACGCGGTTGGTGATTACGTCGTGAAGTCCATGCTTCCGGTCATCGTCACCACGATTGTTGGCGTGGGCACCGTGATTGGGTTTGCGTTCCTCTCGATCCCAGCCGCAGCCGTGCTGGCTGCCGGACTGCTTGTTGCGGGAGTGGTCGCCCCCGCACTGACAGCCCGCTCAGCCCGGGCCGGAGAACTGCTTGAGCAACAGGCGAAAGAAGACTTGGCGATCACCTCCCTCACAATCTTGGAAACCGCAGATGAACTCTCGGTTGACGGCCGCCTGAGCGCGGAGATGGGGCGGCTGAATCAGGCTTCCCAAGACCTCAACACGGCACGTGAGAAAGCCGCACGCCCGGCGGCACTAGGAGCCGCGCTGGACCGTCTGGCCATGGGACTCACCGTGGTCGGTGTGCTTATCGTCGCCATCCCTCAGACCAACCTGGGTCTGGTCGCCGCGGTCGCGCTCGCCGTGTTGGTCCTGACGCCGCTGTCATCGTTCGAGGGCACAGCCGACCTGGGCCCCGCAACCGTCCAGCTGATCAAGTCGGCCAGGGCCGCCCAGCGGATCACAGCCCTGCTGGGGCCAGAAACCGAAGAGCAGGTCGAAACACACCCCGTCCCGCAGTCGGGTGAAGGCGGCCCCCGGTTGCAAGCGAAAAACCTCAGCGTAGGCTGGCCCGGCCGCCCCGTCGCGGTCGAGGGCTTCAACCTGGACCTAGCTCCCGGCAGCATCACTGCAATCGTCGGACCCAGCGGAATCGGCAAGTCAACCCTGCTGTACACCCTGGCGGGAATGCTGGAACCCAAGGCAGGAGAAGCTGACCTGAACGGCGTTCCGCTGTGGAACGCCAGGCGCGACCAAGTGACTGACAAGGTTTCCCTTACGACGGAAGATGCACACATCTTTGCAACCACAGTGCTCGAAAACATCAGGGTTGCCCGCGGGGATGTAAGCACAGAAGAGGCCTTGGAATTGCTCGACGAAGTCGGGCTCGGTACCTGGGTTAGGGGCCTCCCCAGTGGCGTCGACACGCTACTCGGGGTCGGAGCAACCACAATTTCTGGTGGTGAACGCCGCCGGCTCCTGCTAGCAAGGGCACTGGCCTCACCGGCACCCCTTCTATTGCTTGACGAACCCGGCGAACACCTGGATGGGAAAACTGCGGACCACATTCTTCGGAGCCTCTTCACCGGGTCCCGTTCCTCCCGCGGTCTTGTGGTGGTCTCCCACCGACTCTCAGCCCTAGAAATGGTTGACCAGGTCTTACAAATCACTCCCTCGGACGGACCCGCACAAGTTGCATCCGCGAAGTCACACCAGTGGCTCTTAGAAAATGACCCCACCTACAAGTGGGCAGCGAGCCAAGAATGAGTGCCGCGGGAGTCGCAGAGCGCTGGGCCGAGGCCTGTCGGGGCTTCGTCTCAGCTGTACGCCTACAGGAAGACGCAGAAGAAACGGTGCAGGCGGTGACCCGTTTCGCAGCCCTCGGCGCGAATGCGCAGGGAGCCCTGATTTTTCTGCCAACGCTTGGGGGCACTCCCCTTTGTGAAGCCGCGTTCTTACCAGGTGAGGCGGACGGCCCCATTGGCTCTGCTTTTGTCGCGGATCCTACGGCCTGGGAATCTTTGCGGCAGGGGGACGCGGTCTTCCTGGCCGGGCCCGAACTCAAGTCGCTCTCCTGGGCGGCAAGTCTGCCGGGCGCCGAGTACGCCATGTTGCTACCCGTTTCTCAGCAGGGCCCTCCCGGTGTCTTAGTTTTGCTACGCGGCTCCCAGGGCCCTTTCAGCAAGGAGCAGGCGAGCGCAGGAGTAGCGTTTGCCGCACAGGCCGGGCTGGTCCTAGACCTGGTCGCCGTGGACGCTGACGCTTTCCACCAGGTCGAAGCCGAACGTCAGCGCATCGCCGCCGACCTGCATGACCTTGCCATCCAGGGCCTGTTCGCGACCGGCATGCAAATACGTGACCTTGAGAAGAAAGTGGATGCCCAAGTGGCCCCGGCCGCACTCCGAAGCCAGATAGACGGCGCCCTCACGGCCCTCGACGATTCGGTTCAGCAGATCCGCCACATCGTTGGCGGGTTGAAGGGTGTGCCAGCTTCCGTTGGGTTTGTTGATTCCCTACGTGAAGAAGCATCACTTGCAAGGGGACTGCTTGGCTTCGCCCCCACCCTGGTCATCGAGGTCGACGGCCACAACTTAGGCCTGCCACCTGGAGGAAACGTTGAGCGTACTGAACTGGTCCCGGGTGCCACCCACGCGAATGAGGTGACCGCGGGAGTCGCCCCTCAGGTCCTTGCGGTCGTACGTGAGGCCCTGTCCAACATCGCTAGGCACGCTCGTGCCAATTCAGCAAGCGTCACGGTGTCAATCTTTGGTTCCGGACGCTCTGGCGAGATCGTGGTGGAGATCCTCGACGACGGGGTCGGCGTTGAACCCTGTGTAACAAGGGAATCCGGGATCGCAAACATGGCACGTAGAGCAGAAGTTCTGTCCGGGTCGTTTGACTTGGGCCCTGGTCCCAGGGGCAGGGGCACCGCAATCGTGTGGCGCGCTCCCCTGGCCTAACCTATTTCTGTTCGCCGCTACGCCACGGCGCAGCACGTTGAGCGGCAACCCACGCCGCGACTTGCGTGCGACGCTTCAACCCCATCTTTGCCAGAAGCGAAGTGATGTGGTTCTTCACGGTCTTTTCCGCAATCCCTAGGCTCTCACCAATCTCGCGATTTGAAAGACCGTCCCCGATCAGGTTGAGCACGCGCCGTTCTGAAGGAGTCAGGTTGATGCTGGGATCCTGGGAGTCCACCCGACGCCTGGTGATAGTGCGCTCATCCAGCAACACCCGACCATCAGCAACCGCTTGAATCACGTCGTTGATCTCTGCGCCCCGAATGGTCTTCAGGACGTAAGCCTTAGCACCCGCCTCCAGCGCAGACGAAAGCGCATCGTCGTCATCAAAAGTTGTGAGGACGACAGCCTTCGTGTCCGGAAGGCTCTCACGGAGCGCTTCCATCACATCGATCCCCGTCCCGTCAGGCAGTTGCAGGTCAACCAGGACAATGTCTGGGTTCACAAGGTTTGCCCGCCTGATTGCATCTTCAACCCCGCCCGCTTCGGCAACGACCTGGAATCGGTCGTCCCGGTCCACGATTTCTGCGATACCCCGACGCACGATTTCGTGATCATCAATGATCATGACGCGGGTCGGAGCCCCATGATTCTTTCGGTTCTGCACAACCCTAATGATACGGGACAAGAGTCCCACGTCCACCGACCGGGGTAGAGCCGAGCCTCAGGCGGCGGGTGGCTGGCAGGTGGGGCAGGAGAAGTGGGAGCGACCCCCGATCACTTCGCGCGTTATCAGGGTGCCGCAGTCCCGGCACGGCCTGCCGGCGCGCCCGTAGACGCGGAGTTCGCGTTCGAAGTAGCCGGGGTTCCCGTCGACGTCAACGTAGAGTTCGTCGAACGAGGTGCCGCCAGCCTCCACCGCCCGCCCCATCACGTCTCGGGCTGCCATTAGCGTCTTCCTGAGGTCGGAGGCTTCCAGTTCGTCCGCAGGACGCGCCCCGTGGATCGCGACGCGGAACAGGGATTCGTCGGCGTAGATGTTCCCGATGCCAGACGTTAGTCCCTGGTCAAGTAGCAGGGTCTTGATGGCGCGACGGCTGGCTTGAAAACGCTTGGCGAGCGGCCCGATGTCGTCTTCTTTGAGCTCCAGCAGGTCCGGAGCGATGTGTGTTGCAATTTCTGGTACTAGTCGGCCCGTCTTGTCCTGCACTAGGTCACTCGCGGTCAGGTGACCAAACATGCGAACGTCGAAGAACCGGACGGCCTCGCCGTTATCTAGGCGTAGACGCAGGTGTTCGTGTCGATCCAGCTCCCCCGGGGCCCGCGTCGCTGTCCGCACCTGCCCTGACATGCCCAGGTGGATCGCCACCGCGTCCTCAGCATTTCCTTCTAAGACCAGCCACATGAACTTGCCGCGTCGCTCCACGCTTTGGATTCGCGCACCCAGCAGCGCACCCTCCAACTGGGGAAGGCCTCCGGGGTTCTTCCTGACTAGACGCGCCCCCTCCCCCTCTACAGTGGTGATGGTTCTGCCTGTCAGGTGTTCTACGAGCCCCCTGCGAATGGTCTCAACTTCGGGCAGCTCAGGCATCCGCTTGGTACCTGCTCCCATCCGGCAAAATGCCGCCTGTAAGTTCCAGGTACGCGGCGCGTGCAGCGTCGTTCTCAGCTTCCTTCCGAGAGGGGCCTTCCCCGGAAGCGACTCGTTTGTCGCCGATCATGGTAACTGCCGCGAACCGGCGGTGGTGGTCCGGGCCGCTACCTTCGACTTCAAAAGAAGGTTCCTCAAGCTCATGCTGGTGGGCGTGGGCGCGCAGTAGCGTCTTCCAGTCCTGGATTGCCTGCCAGCTTCCCGCTGCACTGATGGTGTCCTTCAGGCGCTCGAGTAGGACGGCGCGAGTTTTTTCGATCCCGTGCGAAAGGTAGGTGGCGCCGATCAGGGCCTCGAGAGTGTCCGATAGGATCGAGTCTTTGTCCCGACCGCCCGTCTTGTTCTCCCCTACTCCCAGCAGGATGTAGCTGCCTAGGTCCAGCGTCCTTGCAACCCCCGCAAGAGGCTTTTGAGAGACGATGGCTGCCCGCAGGTCCGCAAGTTCGCTTTCTGGCGCATCTGGGTGCGTACGGTAGAGCTTGTCGGTTACGACAATGGAAAGGACGGAGTCTCCCAGGAACTCGAGTCGCTCGTTGTTTGGCAACCCGCCCATCTCATTCGCAAAGGAACGGTGGGTGAGAGCTAGGACTAGGAGCTCGGGGTCAATGGAGAGCCCCCAGGCTTTTTCAAGTTCCGCCAGGTCGGGGTTTGCTGCCCCACCCCTGTTTTTCTTAGCCACCGTCAGGCCTTAGGGGTTTCGGATTCGCCCGAGTCATCACGGTCAAAAAAGCCCGCGAGCGCAGCAAAGCGCGGGTCCAGGAACTCGTGTTTGTGGTCTTCTGGCGCGTCCTTCAGCAGGATCCCGCAGTGCACGCAAATGCCCTGACAGTCATCACTGCAGATAGGCGTGAGCTCTGCTTCGGCCAAGATTGCGTCGCGTAGCAAAGGTTCCAGGTCGACCGTATTGCGGTTGATGACTAGCGTTGGGTCAAGTTCGTCGCCCTCAACGTCAACGTCTGGGTCTTGGCCGCGAGCAAGCTGATCGGCGAGGTCGGGGTGGACGAAGATTTCCGTCCCGCTAAACGGCTGACGAACGTGGACCGGGGCTAGGCAACGAACGCAGTCACCAACCAGTTCAGCGGTTCCAGACGCGCTCACTGAAACGCCCTCGTCACTAGTGACGACTGTGACGTCCAGGGGGATTTTTTGCCCGGGAGTAAGCGTCATTACCTCGGTTGCCCAGCCTTCGGGGACTTCCCAAAGTAGCTGCGTCTGACCTACTGTCCCGGGTTCGGTCCCCTGTTTGATGAGAGAGAGAACAAGCCCGTCAGCTTCCACGAACCCCTAACCTACTTCCCGTCAAGATTGATGTCGGTTTGCGCGCCCTGGCGTTCTGCGACTGCGCGGAGGCCGGCATCGGTGCGGCCCAGCATCTGTTGTAGCATCTCGGACACTTGCCCAAGGACCTTCGTGACGTAGTCGTCCGCGCCGCGCCGCAACCTCAAAGCCTCGGCGGAAGCCGCCTTGATGGTTTCCCCCGCCTGTGCTTTCGCCTGAGCGGTCACCGCATCAGCGGCCACCAGTGCCTTGGCCTCAGCCTTCGCCTCAGCCAGGATGGATTCGGCTTCCTCGCGTGCTCGCTGCACGGTGTGGGCCGCGTCTTCGTCTGCGCGTTCAACGGCACGTTCAGCCTCACCCCGGGCTTCGGCCATCACCGAGTCAGCGCGTTCCCGGGCTTCGTCAAGAAGCGAACGGGCCTTCAGGTTCGCTTCTGTTACGGTAGCGTCAGCCGCGAAGTCAGCCCTGGAAAGGACTGCGTCAGCATCGGCAACCACCGCGTCAGCAGCGAGAAGGTCTTCGGGGAGCGTGTCCCTGGCCTGCTGAACCAGGTCCTCAATCTCAGCCTTGTTCAAGACAATGTTCGCTGACAGTGGGACCGTGCGGGCCCGTTCAACAAGCACGCCAATCTGGTCAAGCGCCGCGATAACAGTAGAGGGGCCGTAGGACCCAGACCCGGCGTCCGCATCTGAGGCGGGGGTGGCGACTTCTTCTTCGTAAAAGGTTTCTTCTTCAAAACGTTCAGGCATCTTGGCTCCTAGGGATGGACGTGTCGGTGAGTGGGCTATCGGGACCGGAGAGCGTGCGTACTACGGCGGGCGGAACGTACGCACTGATGGGGCCGCCCGACATCGCCAGCTCACGGACAAGGGATGAGGAGACGTAAGAGGAGTTGCCGCGCGACGGGAGCAGGAACGTGTCGACGCCGCACAGGTCAAAGTTGACCTGGGCCTGGACGGCTTCACCCTGCAGGTCAGCGGAACCGCGAACCCCCTTCACGACCGCGTCGGCTTCTAGCTCTTTTAGCAGGTCAGCAAGGAGGCCCTCGAAAGAAAGAACCTGGACATTCGCGTTCGGGAGCTGTTCGGAAACCGCTTCCCGTAGGACGCGTTCCCGCACGTCTTGCGGGAGCCAGCCAGGTTTCAGGGGGTTGACACCGAGCGCCACGATCACCTGGTCAAACACCTTGCTTGCGCGCTCCACAATGGAAAGGTGGCCGTTTGTAACCGGGTCAAACGACCCGGGAAACACTGCCAGAGTCATAACTTCATCCTATTGGGTTTCGCTGTCCCAGCTCAGGAACCACGCCGCGGTGTCTCCCCAGCGGCTTTGGCGCTCTAAGTAGTAGTGGTCCGGCAAAGTGGGCTCTGCGGAGAAAGAACTACGTTCGACGACAACGACCGCGTCAGGGGCAAGGTGCGGGGCTAAGGCCTCTAAGCAGGCTTCCAGTTCGGTTTCTGAGAGGTCGTAGGGCGGGTCCATGAAAACCAGGTTGAAGCAAACGCCGGGTCCCAGCTGACTCAGGGCTGAAAGCACCTTTTTTCGGATGACGATTGACACTGACTGGAAGCCCGTAGCGGCCAGGTTTTTCTTCACGACACCGACTGCAGGTCCTGAAACATCAACGAAAGTTGCGCGAGCCGCACCCCTTGACAGTGCCTCTATCCCAAGGGCGCCGGAACCCGCAAAAAGGTCGGCAACGTTCGCGCCCTCCAGGACCCCCCAGCTTTCCAGGCGAGCAAAGATGGACTCGCGAATCCGATCAGTGGTCGGCCTGGTGCCCGAAGGTGGAACCGTAAGTTTCCTTCCCTTGGCTTTTCCTGCAATGACTCGGGTCATGAGCGCTCCATCCAGATAAGCTGTTCGCCGCTTCGAGCATTCACCAGGTCTGCCAGATCCTGGTGTCTGCGAAGGTCGGGGTCTTCTCCAAGGATGGACTCCGCGGTTGCTCTGGCTGCTGAGATGATGGCCGCATCCCTGCGGACGGAAAGAAAGCGCAGGTCTGACATGCGTCCCGACTGTGCCTTGCCAAGAACGTTGCCTTCTTTTCGTAACCTCAGGTCTATCTCTGCTAGCTCGAAACCGTCGGTTGTTGACGCTATGGCTTTTAGTCGTTCCATGGACTGAGGGGCAATGTCGCCTGCGTGGGTGATCATCGCGACCGAGTCGCGGTCTGACCTGCCGACGCGTCCCCTGAGTTGGTGCAGTTGGGACAGTCCGAAGCGGGTTCCGTCCAGGATCACCATCATGGTGGCTTCAGGAACGTCGACGCCGACCTCGATCACAGTGGTTGCCACAAGGACGGGTGCGGCTCCGGATTGGAATTCGCTGAAGGCACGCGCGTTCTGCTCCGGAGTTCGGCGCCCGTGAGCAAGCCCGATCTGTACGCCCTTGAACTGGTCCATTCCGGCTAACTGTTCCGCGATCTCCTCGGCGGCGGGAAGGGGGCGGCGCTCATTCCCGTCTGCCAGCAACGCCTCTGTGTCGTCGTCTCCGTCGATGCGAGGACAGACGACGTAGACGCGGCCCCCGCCATCTACTTCTTCGCGTGCCCGCTCCCAAACGCGGTCTACCCAAGCCGTGTTTCGCTCATCGACCAGGAAGGTTTGGATGGGGCGGCGCCCTGCGGGAAGTTCAGGGATTACCGCGGTGTCGAGGTCCCCGAAGACGGTCATGGCAATGGTTCTGGGGATGGGTGTGGCGGTCATGACCAGAAGGTGGGGCACGTCGGATCTTCCCGTCCGCAGCTGTTCGCGTTGGGCAACCCCGAAACGGTGTTGTTCATCGACGACAACCATGGCAAGCTCTGGGATTTCCACGCCCTCTTGCAGGAGCGCGTGGGTCCCAACGACTATCGCTGGTTCGCCGCTCGCTAAGGACAGCAGGACCTGCTCTTTTTCGGCTGCTGCACGCTTTGAAGTCAGCAGGTGGACGGGAACATCGACGTTCGCCTGTTCAAGGAGCTTTGTTAAAGAAGCCCAGTGTTGACGGGCTAGGACCTCGGTTGGGGCAAGGAGCGCGCTCTGCTTGCCCGACCCGGCGGCCTGCAGCATGGCTAGGAGCGCGACTACTGTCTTCCCGGACCCAACGTCCCCCTGCAATAAGCGTTGCATCGGCTGGGTCTTTTCTAGGTCGGTTCGGATGGATTCCCAGGCACTCTTCTGACCTGACGTTAGCTGAAACGGCAAACCTTCTTCTAGCTTTGTAGCTAGCGCCTGCTCACTCAAAGGCGTAGAGACGCTCCCTGGCTGCCCTGGGGCCGGGCGCCTCCGTAGTAGTAGGGCAGTCTGTAGGACCAGTGCTTCTTCCCAAGCCAGAGTACGTTTCGCCTGTTGCCATTCAGCGTCTTCGGCGGGAGTGTGGAGCTGTTCAAGGGCAGTCCAGTGGTCCGTGAGAGCGCGGCGAGCCAGTATGGGCTCCGGCAAGATGCTCCCGTCCTTCGAGTGGCGGGGCCGTTCCGCATCTAGAACAACTTGAATGAGGGAGCTGATCTTCCAGGACGGAAGACCCGCAATGGCGCGGTAGATCGGGATGGGTCTTCCGGCTCGCCGCTTAGCGTGTTCGTCGGAGTCTTCTTCGATTTCTTCGAACTCCGGTTGCACCATCTGGATCTGGCCGCGGTACTCACTGACTTTCCCGGAGATGAGCACGGTTGCTCCGGGTTTCAGGACTCGGCGATGGTGGCTGAGCATGTAGGGGTTCTTGGCGAAAAAAGTGCAGGTGAGCCGGGACTTCCCGTCGGTGACCCCCACGATTAGGCGAACCCCGCGGCGGGACTGGTTTTGGACGACGTGAGAGCTAACGACCTCAGCCAGGATTGTGGCGTGCTCCCCCACCACTAGAGAGTTGATGTTGGTTAGGCGTCCCCAGTGGTAGTAGCGCGTCGGGGCGTAGCTAAGCAGCTGGCCCACGGTCTCAAACCCAGCGTCGCTCAGCTTTCTTGCCGCGGCTTTTGGCAGGCGCAAGGCAAGGGGTGTGTCCACTTCCCAACCTCCTTACGGATCTCCACAGATCACCAAACCAGCCGGCCTGCCGCCCAACCGGGACACACTTTCAAACCAACCGGCCTTTACACCGCCCCTCCTCTAGGCGAAGCTGGCGCCGACCTCCACCCAGTCTCTCATCGACCCCCGACGTCAGAGTGCTCTGGACCCCTATGCTTCCCACAGCGCCCCAGTGCAGAACCCCCCCTGTGCTCCCCTCAACGCCTAAGTGTGGGAGACTCGACAGTACTTTAGACCGCTCAGCGTTGATGCGGGACCTTTTCGTCCGTTACGCTCTTTAGGTTGCCTCTCTCCAGGCGTCAGTTCTGGCGCGCAGGGTGGGGCGCTGAAACTATCTAGGGGGACCCATGGCCGCAGTTTGCGACATTTGCGGGAAGAAGCCGCTTTTCGGCAAGTCCGTCTCGCACTCGCACGTGCGTACGAACCGTCGCTTCAACCCGAACATCCAGCGCGTCCGCGCGAAGGTGAACGGCGAAACGAAGCGCCTCAACGTCTGCACCACGTGCATCAAGAGCGAGCGCTTCGAAAAAGCGATCTAGCTACTGCGCTTGTTGGCACAGCCTCTGCGCTGGCGCCTTGCCTCCCTGTAGGCACTGTCTCTCAGCTTGACGGGCACCGTCCTTTCGGGGACTACCAGCGAAGAACATCTCAGAAGGGCCCTCCCTGGTGGAGGGCTTTTCTAATGTCCCATTTTCCGAGCAAGCCCCGGTGGGGGCTTTTCTGACGCACCCTTTTTCTCAACGATCCCTCCCCAACCCTTCCCCAGAAATCGCTTCCACACTACGAACGTAGTTGGGGTAATAGAGTCAGGGCCCGGCAAACCCCAACCGAACACAGTAGGACCTGAGACCACCCCAACCGAACACAGTAGAGCTAAAACCCGAACATTACAGTGTTATTCAGCCACTCCGTTCAGTCGGGGTA
>CAYFRQ010000001.1:99175-101717 GCA_964345615.1 uncultured Actinomyces sp.
CGGGGTGAGACCAGCACGTAGCCTGTCTTATGCCAGGCCCAGAGCAGCCAGCAACTGGTTGGCAGAAGCTCCGGCACGGCTGGTTGGTGGGCGCGTGGCAAGGGAGAAACCGTCCTAACCCGCTTCCGACGCTCCCTAACCCGCTTCCGACGCTCCTAACCCGCTTTCGACGCTTCGACCGTGAAGGGAAGAGCCTCAAGATCAGCATCTCTTGAAGACTTACCAATCAGGAGTTCGAACTCGCCCGGCTCCACGACGCGTTTTCCGGCAGCGTTCACGATTGTGCACTCACTGACAGGCACGGAGAGTTGGATCGTCTTCGTCTCCCCCGGTTCCAGTGGGACACGCTGGAAGGTCTTCAACTCCTTGTCGGCCCACGAGGCTGACGTGACCATGTCGCGGATGTAACCTTGCACAATTTCTACGGTCGGCCGCGATCCCGTGTTGCTGATGGTCACGTCGGCCGTCACCGTGCCATCCAGACCGAGCTTCTGATCCAGCAGTTGCGCTCCCTGGTACTCAACCGTGGTGAACTGTTTGCCCTCACCAAAGACGTACGCGGGTTCGAACGTGAGGTCAGCGTAGCGGTCACCATGCTGGCCGCGGATCTGGTTGTAATACGTAGGCTGCTGTCCAACGTGTTCGGGGAAGCTAACTGCAAGGCGCCCAACGGGCTCAGACTCGCCGAATAGGATTTCCGCGATCGCAAGTCCCCCTTGCTGACCCGGGTTGGCAACCCACAGGAGCGCGCTGGCCTCTCTGGCCGTCTTTGGCAGAACCAGTGGCTTGGAAGCCATCAAGATGACCACCATGGGTTTGCCTGTTGCAGCCAGCGCGCGAAGCAGAGCCTTCTGCCCGCCAACCAATTCGAGTGTTGCAGTGGACCTGGTTTCGCCGACAAGCTCAATGCGGTCCCCAACGACAGCAACAACTACGTCGGCGTCTTCAGCTGCCCTGACGGCTTCGTCGATCATCTCCTCATCTGGATCTTCAGCGACCGTGATCGGCCACCTGGGCTGACCATCCGGGTGCGTTGGACCGTCAGGGTGTTCTTCGAGGTGGACGATCTTCGCGCCCTCCGCGTAAGTCACCTCCCCCGCGCTACCAAGGACCTTTCGGATTCCGTCCAGGACCGTTGTAATGCCTTCCCTGGGGTGCCCGTCAGGCATCCAGTCCACCTGTCCTGATGAACCGGCCCAATCCCCAAGCTGAGTCTGGGCGTCGTCAGCAAGCGGACCAACAACCGCGACCTTCATCCTCTTGCGTTGCAGTGGCAGCAGTCCGTCGTTCTCCAGAACGACGACGCTTTCGCGTGCCAGGGCCAGGTTCACCGCTTGATTCTGCTCATTGCCGATTGCTGGGTGGGGCTCCCCAACCACAGCGACGGGCTCTCTTGGATCTTCAAACAGTCCGAGCTTGAACTTCAGGGTCAGGATCCGGGCGACCGCAGCGTCGAGCTGGTCCTCCGTAATCATTCCCTCTTCAAGCGCGTCCAGTGCCCCTTGGTAGAAGCCTGGCGTGGTCATGATCATGTCGTTGCCCGCCACTACAGCTGCTGCAGCAGCATGCTTGTAGTCGGGCTGGACCTTCTGTTCCCAGACCATTCGCCCGACGTTATCCCAGTCGGTGACCAGCACACCCCGGTAGTCCCACTCACCTCGCAGGACGTCGCTAAGCAGCCACTCGTTGACGGTAATCGGCACACCGTCTGTGGTCTGGTAACCCAGCATGAACGCCCCAACGCCCTCTTTGGCAACGCGCTGGTAGGGCGGCAGGAACCAAGACCGAAGCTTTCGGTGCGAAATGTCGGCCTCACTCGCGTCACGCCCGCCCTGTGTTTCGCTGTAACCGGCAAAGTGCTTCGCGGTTGCCATGATCGCCGACGGGTCATCCAGCCCCTGGCCCTGGTAGCCGCGAACAATGGCGCTTGCAAGTTCACCAATCAGGTAGGGATCTTCGCCAAAAGTCTCACCAATCCTGCCCCAGCGCAGGTCGCGTGCGACGTCCAAGACTGGAGAGAATGTCCAGTGGATTCCAGTCTTCGTAGCTTCGTCGGCAGTGATTCGCCCTACCTGCTCAACCAACTCTGGGTTCCACGTCGCAGACATTCCGAGCTGAGTGGGGAAGATTGTCGCGCCCTCCCAGAAGGAGTAACCGTGAATCAGGTCGTCTGCTACCAGCAGGGGAATCTGGAGTTCGGTCTCTTTGACCGCGGATTGCGCTTCACGCACCGTGGTGGGAGACGCGTGGAGGATGGACCCGACCTGGTAATCATTGATCAGGTGCCTGGCTCCTTCCCGCGCGTCAAGCTGCAACATCTGCCCGACCTTTTGCTCTTTGGTCATGCGCTGGACTAGGTCTTCAACCCGCTTTGGAATCGGTAGAGCTGGGTCTTGGTATGGGAGCGGCTGTGAAATGGACAATCCAGGTCCTTTCGTCTTTTGGTTTTCTGATTGGCCTCTAAAGATCTCTTGCGGCGCCCGCGCGGGCGCCGCAACAACTGTCGAGGTCTATCCTTCCCCATCATCTGTGACCCTGGCTC
>CAYFRQ010000001.1:101817-104250 GCA_964345615.1 uncultured Actinomyces sp.
GGGGTTAGCGGCGGGAGAAGTGGTCGAAACCTTTACCCTCGACCGGGCGTCCGTCCAAGGTGACTAGAGCTCTTTCCCGCTGTGGGAGGCCAGGGGTCCGCTCACTGACCGTGCCTACAGGAAAGAACGGAGCCGTAACCAGGACGTATGGCGGGAAAGTGACCAGTAGCCCGTGGTCTTCACCCCCGAACAGCAACAAGTCGTAAGGATCTACGCCAAGGGCCTGGGCTGCGGCGCTGAGCTCCTCGGCCTTTTCTTGGAGCCCGTAGCGGCTGAGGTCGATCGTGACCCCAGAAGCTTTAGCCATGCGGCCGGCGTCGCGCACTAAGCCGTCAGAGAGGTCCATCATTGCGGTGGCGCCACGAGCTGCTGCCAGAGGCCCTGCTTCTAGTGGTGGTTCTGGAATGCGGTAAAGCTCAACAGGTCTGGTGAATGGGTAGGGCACGTCAACGCCTCGCAGTGCACCGGACACCGCACCCGTTGAAAGGGCTGCAAGTCCCGCCGCGCTCTGGCCAAGGTTCCCAGCAATCGCCACGGTGTCTCCGGGTCTGGCTCCGTCCCGCCGCAGAGGCCGCGCAGCCAAAGTCCCATGCGCGGTTATGGAGATCACCAGCTTCTCACCAATGCTTAGGTCTCCCCCAACGACACCTGCCCCGCTGGGGTAAAGCCCAGCTGCAAGTCCGGACGCAAAGTCTTCAAGCCACGAAACTTCCAGGTCTCCTGGAACAACCATCGCGACCACGATGGCGGTTACGGTAGCGCCCATCGCGTTTACGTCCGAAAGGTTCTGGGCAACCGCGCGCTCACCAACTTCAAAGCCGCTTGACCATTCCCTGCGGAAATGCACGTCTTCTACCAGGACATCGGTCGTCACTACGAACTGCCCGCCAGGAGCCTGGACGATTGCCGCGTCATCCCCAGAACCCAGGGTGGTGAAGTTGCCACTAGGTAGAATGGGGACAATACGCTCCAGGATTTCCGCTTCCGAAAGCTGGTCGACTCTCACCCTGTTGCCCCTTTGCTGCGGTGGACTGTGGGACTGGCAAACGGACGGGTGGCAGACGCATCGGTAGCGCTGTTGCGACGGACTGCGGCACTGGCAAACAGACACATCGCTGCGGCAGCCGCCACGTTGAGGGACTCCGCCTGCCCTGCCATTTCGATGTGCACCAGCTGGTCCAAGACCCCGGCTTGGGCGGGGCTGAGGCCCCGGGCTTCATTCCCGAACACCCACGCGTGCAAGCCCCCCAAAGCGGACTGTTTCGGGTCCGCAACCCCATCCAACAGGAGCGAGTCCAGGGATGCCGAGAACTCCGAGAGGGCAGTCCCCAGCAGCACAAACCCCCGACCCTGTAGCTGGGTGACCGAATCCAGGTAGTGCTGTCTGATGATCGGGAGGTGAAACACTGAGCCCGCAGAAGCCCTGATCACTTTGGGGTTCAAGACCTCACACGTCCCCTCCCCCAAGAAGATTGCAGAGGCACCCATCGCGTCCGCCGTGCGAATCAGGGTCCCCAGGTTCCCTGGATCTTGCGTTTCTGGAAGCAAAACCACGAACTGACCGGGCCCTGGTTGCCACTCGCGGACAAGCAACGCCGATTCAGCAACCGCAACAACACCCTGGGCCTCACCGCTGACCTTGCTCATGACAGGCTGGGAGACCACGTGAACCCACCGCGCTTTGTGCAGGATCTCCCGGTCAAGATCAGGATGGCTCTCCTTGAACCACTCGGTGACGTACACGTCCTTCACGGAGCCCGGGTGGAAGCGGATCAGCTCCCGCACAGCCTGAGGGCCCTCTACCAACGCCAGTCCTGTTTTCTTACGCGCAGAACGCCCGCTTAGCGCGGCAACTCTTTTGATCCGGTCGGATCTGGGGTTGTCAAGCATAAGCGGGCGTCCTTTAGGTAGGTCTACCTAACGCTAGCTTGCTGCGGGAGCGTTTACATCCTTCGGGAGCGCATCCTTCGCAACCTGAACCAGCGCCGAGAAAGCTACGGGCTCATTCACGGCGAGTTCCGCCAGCATGCGGCGGTCAACCTCAACGCCCGCCAGGTTCAAACCCTGGATGAAACGGTTGTAGGTCAGTCCCTCAGCGCGGGACGCAGCGTTGATGCGCTGAATCCAAAGCCGACGGAAGTCACGCTTCTTGTTGCGACGATCGCGGTAAGCGTAAACGTTCGAGTGCGTGACCTGCTCTTTAGCCTTGCGGTAAAGGCGGGAACGCTGGCCCCTGTAACCGGAAGCCTGGTCAAGTACTGCGCGACGCTTCTTCTTAGCGTTTACTGAGCGCTTCACACGTGCCATTGAAGTGGTCTCCTCTCCCTGTCACCTACTTGCCAAGCAAGCGGCGAACTTCCTTGGTGTCGTTCTTCGAAACCGGGACGTCACCTTCAAGGCGACGCTTCTTGCGCGAGGACTTGTGTTCCAGCA
>CAYFRQ010000002.1:0-70019 GCA_964345615.1 uncultured Actinomyces sp.
TCTTCCGTGTGGGAGTCAACGGCCGAGGTCGGCTCGATCGCGATCAGGATGGGTGCGTCTGCGTAAATGGCGCGCGCCAGCGCCACTCTTTGGCGCTGGCCTCCAGAAAGGTTCCGGCCCCGCTCAGTCAGCCACCCTGCCATTCCCCCGTCCAGGGAGTCCAGAACATCGGCGGCGTCGGCAACCACCATGGCCTGTTGCAACCCCGGATCATCCGGGACGCGATCGGCGCGGAACAGAGTTCCCTCGGCCCTAGAGGCTTCTTCGAGGTGCTCGCGGTAGACCAGTTCGGTGACTCCGCGCGAACTGGGGTCACGCGCCACCGGGCCCCGCAGCGCAGAATGCAACGTGCCACGAAACAGCTGGGCGTCCGCTTCCGACAGCAGAATGTTTTTCCTCACCGTCTCCAGGGGGAAGTCGCGCAAGTCTTGACTGTCGATCAAGACTTCGTCTGCATCATCGATCCGCGCGAGCCTTCTAGCTATTTCGGCTGAAACCTCAGGGGTTGGCGCCACTAGTGCCGTCAGGATCCCATGCTGAATGCGAACCCCTGACTGAGCGTCAGTAAGGTCTGCGCTACTGAAGTCTGGCGTATCAAACTCGCCTGGTTGCGAGTCGTTTTGTCCCACGGCGGGTTCGAGGGCGGAAAACTCGGCCAGCTTCTTGGCACCGACCCAGGCGCGGGTGCCAATCTGGGCCGCCCACGCCGCGACGTTGATTGGGCCCGCCAAGAAAGCTGTCAGGCCGACGAAGGACAGCAACTCGCCGGGAGTCATCTTGCCCTGAAACACCAGCATTGACCCGAAGCCCGCAACGATTGCAACGAACAGCATCGGGACAGAGGACCGCATGACTGCGAGGAGAGCCTGGTTCCCCGCCACACGAATGGCGGCCACCTTTACCCTGCCTGACTGCTCCCGATAGCGGGCGTTGTAGTAGCCCTCCCCTCCGATGCCCCGTAATACCCGAAGGCCTGTCACAGCATCCGTGGAGATGGTGGTGAGCTTTCCCTGTTCCTCGCGTTGTACCGCGAGTTTCCTTTGGATGGGGCCAGCCAGTGCCGCCACTGCCAGGACCGTGAGAGGAAACCCGATGACGATCACCAGGCCAAGCGGCACCGACATGGAAAGCATCATGGCCGCAACCACCAGGAATGAGGTGAGCGCACCGATTACCTCGGCAGTGAAGACAACGAATGAGCCAACGTGGTCGGAGTCGTTCAGGATTGCGGTTACGACGTCCCCTGCTGGCTTGTCCTGTTTAGCGGCTCGCCCGGCGCGCGCAACTCGGTGAGACACACTACGGGCCGGGCCGAATGCGCCCCTCATCCACGAGGTGATCTCGACAATCTGGTTCAGGGACTCCGTGGCCGCCAAGACCAACGCTAAAGCCACGAAAACACCCACCCAAGCCCAGACCTGTGGGCTCAGTCCCGAGGCGATTCCAGCGTCGACACCGCGTCCAACAGCAACAGACAGCATGGCCGACGCAACAAAGTTAGCCGTGAGTAGTAGCGACTGAAGAATGACGGAGTCCTTGGCCGAATGCACCACTCCTCGCAGCAGCGCACCGGGCGTTTTGCCGAACGGCCGCGTCTGCCCGGAAGGCGCCCTAAGCACCCTCGGCCACTTGCGTGGGGTCTTGCCAAGCGGAGGTAGGCCTGTCCCGATCTCCTCAGCGCGCTCGCGCAAGAAAGAGAGAGTCTGTTCAGTCTCGGTTTGGGAGTAGTTTGTTTTGCTCAAAGTGCTGCCTCAAATGAAAGAAAAAGGGATGGTGACGAAGCGACGCGGCCCTACCCTTTTCGAGACATGGGCTCACGCTATCACCCGGGAAGGCGTGATTCTGCGCCGGAGGTGCCGTTCTCGCATTTGTGCGGTGTCCCTCTCGGATACCATTGGGGTGTCTCCACAATCGAAGGGCAGAGGCCCGCGGAAGATCGGAATTCTTGTGTCGTACCGACTAATGGTGGTAGGCGCTGATGCCTCCCCAGTTTTTGACAGCATTCACGAAGACATCCAAACGGGGCTCACGGAGGGCTTAGCGGCCGAATCAATGCAGGCGATGGACGTCTCTGACGTCGTCAGCGCGCCGGCCCTCCTGAAGAACCCGGATCACGCTCGCACTGAAGCTACTATCTCTATTCGTTCCGCCGTGGAAACGATAGTGCTCGTGAAAGGTCTTGCCGGAAGCCCTGCCCCAGCCTTCGACCTGCTGGGCTGGAACCTGGGCCTGGCCGCAGACGCGGGCCTGGCCGTGATTTACACGCTGGACGCCGCGGGACTTTCTCCCGACCTGATCCTTGCTGACATCGCTTCCTTCCTGAGCCGTGCGCAACGCGCCCACGCAACCGTTGCGGGCGTAGTCCTTGCGGGCGTCCAGGCCGCCCCTATTGCAGACGTCCCGGTGGTGACGGCACCCGTTTCTTCCGAAGATTTGAAGAAGCTAATCGGCACCGATGCCACAGCAATCACCCCGCTTGCCTTCAAGGTTGACCTTGCAGCGCGGGCCGCAAAAGACCCGAAGACGATCGTGCTTCCTGAAGGCACTGAGCCCCGCATCCTCAAGGCCACGCAAGACCTACTTGAGCGCGGCGTTGCGAAGGTCGTCCTGGTTGGTGAGCAAGACGCCGTGCAAGCAGCGGCGCAGGCTGCGGGTGCGACTATCGAGGGCGCAAAGATCATTTCTACTTCTGACCCCGTGGCAGCGAAGTACGCGGAAGAGCTCGCAAAGCTCCGTGCTGCTAAGGGAATGACATTAGAGCAGGCGCAGCAGCTGGTTCTCCAGCCCACCTATTTCGCGACCATGATGGTGCAGATGGGCGACGCAGACGGGATGGTCTCCGGCGCCACGCACACGACAGCGGACACGATCCGCCCTGCACTCCAGATCATTAAGACTGCCCCTGGAAACTCAATGGTCTCTTCAGCGTTCCTGATGCTGATGCCGCAAGAAGCCCTGATCCTGGCCGACTGCGCCGTGGTCGTATCCCCGGACGCTGAGCAGATGGCCCAGATTGCTGTGACCAGCGCGAAGACCGCCCGCCAGTTCGGGCTGGATCCAAAGGTTGCCATGCTCAGCTACTCGACTGGGACATCGGGCACTGGGCCCACCGTCGACAAGGTGACCGAAGCAGTCCGTGACGCAAAGGCTCTGGCCCCCGACCTGCCGATTGAGGGCCCAATCCAGTATGACGCGGCGGTCGATCCCGAAGTTGGAGCTCAGAAAGCCCCGGGCTCGCCAGTTGCTGGTGCAGCCAACGTTCTTGTGTTCCCCAGCCTTGACGCGGGCAACATCGCGTACAAGGCCATCCAACGCTCCGCGGGCGCTATCGCGGTTGGCCCGATCCTGCAGGGACTCAACAAGCCCGTCAACGACCTGTCGCGCGGGGCGAACGTTGAGGACATTGTGAACACCGTTGCAATCACAGTTGTCCAAGCCCAGAAAGACGCCTGATGCCGAAGACAGTTTTGGTCCTGAACTCCGGATCTTCTTCGCTCAAATACCAGCTGGTGGACCCGTCTTCGGGTCATAACCTGGCTTCAGGACTCGTGGAGCGCATCGGTGAGCCCATGGGGCACATTCACCACCGCTACTCGGTTAAAGAAGTCGACCTGAATGAGCCCATCCCGAACCACGAAGTCGGCTTAAGAATGGTTCTGGACCTCTTCAATGAGGTCGGGCCGCCCCTCGAAGAGGCCGGAATCGTTGCAGTCGGGCACCGCATTGTTCAAGGCGGCCGCTACTTTTCCGGGCCCGCCGCTGTTGATGAACGGGTTGAACGACTAATCGGGGAGCTATCGGCTCTTGCACCCCTTCACAACCCAGCGGCCCTGGTGGGCATAAAGGTTGCTGAGTCGCTTCTTCCGGACATCCCACAGGTTGCCGTGTTCGACACGGCGTTCTTCCAGGACCTGCCCGACCGTGCAGCCCTCTACGCGCTCGACCGTGAAGTCGCTGACCGCTACTCGATCAGACGCTACGGGGCCCACGGAACCAGCCACCAGTTCGTGTCCAAGCAGGTTTCAGAGATCCTGGGCGGCAGAGACCTACGTCAGATCGTGTTGCACCTTGGAAACGGAGCCTCGGCATCCGCAATCATCGGGGACCACGCAGTCGACACATCCATGGGCCTGACCCCGCTCGAGGGCCTGGTAATGGGGACCCGCACGGGTGATATCGACCCCGCAGTGACCTTCCACCTGCAACGCGTTGCAGGCATGTCGTTTGAGGAAGTCGACGAACTGATGAACCGCAAGTCGGGCCTGAAGGGCCTGGCCGGAGACAACGACATGCGGCAAGTTCGTGAGCTCGCACGATCCGGCGACCAGTCGGCCCGCAAGCGCGCTCGGGAAGCACTGGACGTGTACGTCAACAGGATCGTGAAATACATCGGGGCCTACACCGCTGAAATGGGAGGCGTCGACGTCATCACTTTCACGGCTGGCATCGGAGAGAACGACATCGACCTACGCTACGAAGTCTGCAAACGCCTGGAACCGCTAGGTGTCTTGCTGGACGAAGAAGCAAACAGCCAGCGCGCGCGACACCCCATCACGATCTCGCAGCGGGGCTCTGTTTGCCGCGTCATGGTAGTGCCAACAAACGAGGAACTAGCGATCGCCACCCAGGCGATGACGGTAATCTGAGCCGGAAAGAAGGCCAAAGTGAGGCTGGTAGACCAGTCGATTTACGACCACGGTTTCGCGCGAGTGGCGGCCGTGAGTCTGCCGGTCCACTTGGCCGACTGTAAAGCCAACGCAGAGCAGACGCTCTTGGCAGCGAGAGAATGCGCGAAACAGGGCGTCTGCGTCGCGGTCTTCCCTGAGCTGGGTCTTTCCGGGTATTCCATCCAAGACCTGGTCGGCCAGGACCAACTGCTACAGGACGTGGTCGGGGCAGTCGAGCAAGTAGCCTTGGCGAGCGCGACCATCCCTACGATCCTGGTTGTCGGGGCTCCACTCAAGTTGGGTGCGGCCCTCTACAACTGCGCGGTTGTGATTCACCGGGGTAGGGTTCTGGGCGTCCAGCCGAAGGAACACCTTCCCTCGTACGGCGAGTTTTACGAAGAACGCCACTATTCGACGACCCGGGTGCCGCTCACTGATCCGGAAGTGCAGTGGGCGTCTTGGGACCATGGTTTGGCCCTTCTCTCGGATAAGGAGCAGACCGCCGCAGAGTCGCCACAGGCCCGATTTGAGAACGCGGCTTCATCATCCGCACACACGGGGAGTGTTTTTCCTTTTGGAAAGTTCCTGGTGTCCGTGCTGGACGTACCTGGGCTAACGCTGGGGGTGGAGGTGTGCGAGGACGTGTGGGTCCCCGTGCCTCCGTCGTCTATCGCTGCGCTTTCCGGGGCGACTGTCATCGCGAACCTGTCGGCTTCCCCCGTCACTGTGGGGCGGGCCAGGCTCCGCCAGGACCTGGTGAAAGGACAGTCGTTCTCTTCCATTAGTGCTTACATCTACACGGCGGCTGGGTTCGGTGAGTCCTCGGATGACCTTGCGTGGGACGGTCAGACACTGATTTACCAGGACGGAACGCTACTGGCGAGTGGACCCAGGTTCGCCACCGACCCCGTCATTACAACTGCGGACGTGGACCTGGAACTGATCGCCAGGCGACGGGCTTTCCAGACGACTTTCAGCGCGAACGGTCAGAAACTCAGGATTTCACGTCCGGTTGTCGTTCAGACGAAGGTTGCTTTCCCAGCCCGGCAAGAGGAAAGCGGACTGCGGTGGCCCCTTGCGCGGTTCCCCTTTGTGCCTGATGAGGCAGAGCGCCGCGATGAAGATTGCTTTGAGGCTTTCGCCATCCAGGAAAGCGCGTTGCGGCGACGCATGGTTTCGATTGGGAAGCCGAAGTTGATTCTGGGGGTTTCGGGTGGGCTTGACTCGACCCTGGCGTTGCTGGTCGCAGTGAAGGCAATGGACCGCTTGGGGCGGCCCCGAACGGATGTTGTTGCCTACACAATGCCGGGTTTCGGAACCAGTCGTAAGACAAGGGAAAACGCGGAAGTGCTGGCTCGGTCTCTGGGCGTGACCTTCCACGAGATTGATATCAGGCCTGCCGCAATGGCGATGCTTGAAGCGATGGGACACCCCTATGCCAAGGGTGAGCCCGTCTACGACGTAACCTTTGAAAACGTGCAGGCTGGACTGCGGACCGACTACCTGTTCCGGCTCGCGGGATCCCTGGGTGGATTCGTCGTTGGCACAGGGGACATGTCCGAACTTGCTCTGGGTTGGTGCACCTACGGGGTCGGCGACCAGATGAGCCACTACGGAGTGAACGCTGGCATTCCTAAGACCATGATTCAGCACCTGATTCGGTGGGTCGGTGAAAATGAGTCCTTTGCCGGTGACCTCTCTGAGGTGTTGGGGTCGATCCTTGACACGGAGATCTCACCGGAACTGGTACCCGCCGGCGACGGCGGAGAAACACAGTCAACCGAGGCCGCGATCGGTCCGTATGAACTGCAGGACTTCACCCTGTATTGGTTGCTGCGTGGTGGCTTCACGCCCAGCCGGATTGCGTTCTTACAGGCGCACGCGTGGGGCGAAAAGTATGGGGATCAAGAGATCCTTCACTGGCTGGAGGTCTTCTTTAGGCGCTTCTTCCAAAACCAGTACAAACGCATGGCGGTCCCCGGCGCACCTAAGGTAATGGCCGCAGGTTCGCTCTCCCCCCGCGGGGATTGGCGGATGCCTGCAGACGCACTGTCCACTTCTTGGATGGAAGACCTGGAACGCCTGCGGGCGGAACTGCAAGCACCATCCGAAGCAGCACCCAACAGAACAACCCCCAACAAAACAGCCCCATCCGCAAGTGAAGGGACAATCGAAGCGTGAGCGAAACCGCGCTCGTCCTTCTTTCAGGAGCCCTGGCCGCGCTGTTCGCGCTGGCAACCGGTGTCCTAGGGGTCTACGCCTCGAGAGCCAGAAGCGGCATCCCGTATGGGGCACCAACGGTTCTTCTTGGAAAAAGGGTACGGAAAGACAAGCAAACTTGGGACAGTTCCCACCTGAAAGCTTCACCGCTCTTGTGGACGGCGACCATTGTTGCCCTGATCCAGACGGTTACCTTCGCGATAGGGGTTTTCAAGCCGTCCCTGCTATCACTGGGCTACATCGTCACCCTGGCTGTGGCGGGAGTGCTGCTTATCGGCGGGTTGTTGTACCTGGCCGGCCGATAAACAACGGCCGGCCAGGCAACAGAGCCTACTTACTGGCAGGAGACGTCATTGAATGGACGTCCAGGGCCTTGTCAAGCTGTTCCGGGGTGACTTCGCCTCGCTCGACAAATCCAAGGTCCTCAACGGCCTCGCGGACCGTCATGTCATTCTTGACAGAGTGCTTTGCGATCTTCGCAGCGTTCTCGTAGCCAATCAGTCGGTTGAGGGGCGTCACGATTGACGGTGACGACTCCGCGTAGCGCAGGCAAGTGTCAACGTTCGCGGTGATCCCATCCACGCAGCGATCGGCCAATACACGCGACGCATTGCCCAGGATGTTGATCGAATCCAGAAGGTTGTAGGCCATCACGGGAAGCATCACCAGCAGGTCAAAGTTGCCCTGGGCTCCCGCGAACGTGATGGTTGAATCATTCCCAATAACCTGAGCGCAGACCATGACGGTCGCCTCGGGAAGAACAGGGTTCACCTTGCCAGGCATGATTGACGAACCCGGCTGCAGGTCCGGCAGGTTGATCTCACCGAGCCCGGTACGGGGACCAGATCCCATCCAGCGCAGGTCGTTTGAGATCTTGACCAGGGAAACCGCAACTGTGCGAAGCTGTCCGGAAAGCTCGACAAGGGAGTCTTGAGCGGCCTGTGCTTCGAAGTGGTTCTTCGCCTCAATGAAAGGCATCCCCGTCTTCTCTGCAATGATCTCGATGACTCGCTCAGAGAATCCGGCAGGAGTGTTAATCCCTGTGCCAACGGCAGTTCCACCAAGAGGCAACTCCGCTAGCCGAGGTAGGGCACTCTCAACGCGGGAAATCCCGTACTTTACGGCTTGGCCGAATCCGGAGAACTCCTGGCCCAGAGTGATGGGAGTTGCGTCCATCAGGTGGGTGCGTCCGGACTTCACTACATCTTTCAGCTCAGCGGCCTTGTTGAAGAGCGAGTCTTCAAGAGTCTTCAAGCCGGGAAGCAAGACCTCTTGCACAGCCTGGTAGGCGGCAATGTGAATGGAAGAGGGGAAGACATCGTTTGACGACTGGGAAGCGTTGACGTGATCGTTGGGATGAACCTTCACGCCCTTCAGTTTCCCTGCCAGGTTCGCCACGACCTCGTTCGTGTTCATGTTCGAAGAAGTGCCCGACCCGGTCTGGTAAACATCAATGGGGAACTGGTCGTCGTGCTTTCCATCGATGACCTCGGTCGCTGCCTCGACAATAGCGTCAGCAATTTCCTGGTCGACAACGCCGAGCTCGGCGTTCGCGATGGCGGCTGCGCGCTTAATCTGACCCAGGGCAGCAATGTGGTGGGAGCTGAGGGTCTCACCGGAGATCGGAAAGTTTTCCACGGCGCGCTGCGTTTGGGCTGCGTAGAGAGCATCAACGGGGACTTTAACTTCTCCCATAGTGTCGTGCTCAATGCGGTACTCGGTCATTCATTCTCCATTTCTAGGGTCCCCGGCGCCTATCGCGTCCGGGTCAGCTTGGACGGTATGGACTAACAACCACTTCGACCCGTTGAAGCTCTTTCACTTCGGAGTAGCCGGTGGTTGCCATGGTGCGACGCAAAGCGCCGACAAAGTTCAGGTATCCGTCGTCGCGGACGGACGGCCCGTACAGGATTTCTTCTAGAGTACCGACAGTCTCTACCTTGGCGCGGTGCCCCCTGGGGACTTCCGGGTGGGTAGCTTCGCTCCCCCAGTGCCAGCCGTTCCCGGGTGCTTCTTGCGCGCGGGCGAGTGCGGCGCCGAGCATGACGGCGTCTGCGCCGCAGGCGATTGCCCGGGTCAGGTCGCCGGACCGCCCAACCCCACCGTCGGCAATAATGTGAACGTAGCGGCCCCCGGATTCGTCGAGGTAGTCGCGTCTTGCGGCGGCGGCGTCAGCGATCGCCGTCGCGATAGGCGCGTGGATGCCTAGAGATTGGCGGGTGGCGTGCGCGGCCCCGCCCCCGAAGCCAACCAGGACACCAGCCGCCCCGGTTCTCATGAGGTGCAAAGCCGAGGTGTAGGTCGCAACACCTCCGACTATCACCGGCACGTCCAACTCGTAAATGAAACGTTTGAGGTTCAGTGGTTCGCGCTTGGAGGACACGTGTTCGGCAGAAACCGTTGAGCCTCGGATAACGAAGAGGTCAATCCCTGCCTCTACGGCGGCTCTCCAGTGTTGTTGCACGCGTTGCGGTGAGAAACGTCCAGCGACAATGATTCCTGCTTCGCGGAGCTGCGACACTCGCTCGCGGATCAGGGAATCCTTGATCGGCTCAGAGTAGATCTGCTGCAAACGCGAAGTCGACCTGCAGGCCGGTAGTGACGCGATTTCCGCCAGGACTGGGGTTGGGTCTTCGTAGCGAGTCCATAGGCCATCGAGGTCCAGGACACCAAGCCCCCCCAGTCTGCTGAACTGGATCGCGGTTTCGGGACTCATGACCGAGTCCATGGGGGCTGCAACAATCGGGATGTCTAGATGGTAGGCATCAAGCTGCCAGGAAGTGTTGACGTCTTCCGGGTCCCTTGTGCGCCGTGCGGGAATCAAGGCGATGTCGTCGAGTGAGTAGGCCCGCCGACCCCTTTTACCCCTACCAATTTCGACCTCTGGACTCACGATCCCATCCTACTCTGCCCGCCGGCGATCCCTGTCGGTCCCGGCAGGCACAATGTACCCATGACTTCTAGTTGCCGCGCTACTTCCTGGGCACGTTCACCGTGGCTGGGTTTTGACACTGAAACGACGGGGATCTCTCCAAAGCACGACAGGGTGGTGACCGCAGCCCTCGTGGAACGCTCCCCGCGCAAGGTGGACAGGGTTACGACCTGGCTAGCGAATCCTGGAGTTCCCATCCCACCCGCCGCCACCGGTGTCCACGGAGTGACGACGGCGTATGCGCGGGCCCATGGCCGTCCGGCCGGCGAAGTGCTGGATGAGCTCAACGCCCATCTGGCAAGCCACTTGAGCCTTGGCAGGATCGTTGTCGTGTTCAACGCCGGATATGACTTGCCCCTTGTCGAAGCCGACTCGAAGCGCCACGGCGTTCGTACGCTCAGCGAACGGCTGGGGGGCGAAGTCGCGCCGATTGTTGACCCCCTGGTCCTGGACCGGGCACTCGATCGCTTCAGACGCGGCAAGCGCACCCTGTCGGACATGGCGGCGCACTATGGGGTTGCCGTCCCAAAGGACACTCACCAAGCTCACGTCGACTCGACGCTGACCCTGGACGTGCTCGAAGCATTGCTTCGGCGCTACGGAGAGTTAGCCGAAATGAGCGCCATAGACCTCCACCGCTTCCAAAGGGAAGCGCACGCGGCCTGGGCCAAAGACTTTCAGCGTTACCTGGCTTCCAAGGGTAGAGACGCGCGGATCTCCACACGGTGGTTCTAGGAACTCTTAGCTTCTTGTACCCTTGTAGTTCGGTGCTTGAGCCGTGATTACTACGTCGTGCGGATGGGACTCGCGCAAGCCAGCCGAGGTGATGCGAACAAGACGTCCCTTATCTCGAAGCGCCTCAATGCTGGGAGCCCCGACGTAGAACATGGACTGATGCAAGCCGCCAACCAGTTGGTAAACGATGTCGGCGACGGTCCCTGCATAGGGCACCTGCCCTTCAATCCCTTCAGGAACCAGTTTCTCATCCGAGCTCACGTCTGCTTGGAAGTAGCGGTCCTTCGAGTACGACTTGCGTCCACGCGAACTCATCGCAGCAACTGCGCCCATACCGCGATACTGCTTGAACTGTTTCCCTCCAGAGAAGACCAGCTCTCCGGGGGACTCGTCAGATCCGGCTAGAAGAGACCCCAGCATGACGGCACTTGCCCCCGCCGCGATCGCCTTAGCGATGTCTCCCGAGTACTGCAGGCCACCGTCTGCGATCAGGGGGACGCCTGCCTCATTGCACGCCCTAGCAGCTAGGTCGATCGCCGTAACCTGGGGGACACCTACGCCTGCCACCACGCGAGTCGTGCAGATTGAGCCCGGGCCCACACCAACTTTTACCCCATCGGCCCCAGCATCGATCAAGGCACGCGCTCCCTCTTCGGTTGCAACGTTGCCGCCGATAATGTCGATCCCGTCAAAAGCCGGGTCCGCCTTCAGGCTAGAAATCATTTCACGGGCCGCGAGCGCCCCGCCGTTTGCCGTGTCAACGACAAGGGCGTCGACACCCGCTTCCGCCAAGGCCCGTGCTCGATCCATCGCGTCACCGTAGAAGCCAACCGCGGCTGCGACCATCAAGCGACCCTGCGAGTCTTTTGACGCGTTCGGGTACATCTCAGTCTTCACGAAGTCTTTGACGGTGATCAGTCCCGCCAACCGCCCGTCCGAGTCAACGAGCGGCAACTTTTCTACGCGATGCTCCGCAAGCAACGCTTTTGCATCTTCACGAGAGATGTCGGCGGGTCCCGTAATCAGGGGCATTGGGGTCATGATCTCAGCGACCGTGGTGGTCCCCCACCTGCTACTCGGCAGGAAACGCAGGTCACGGTTGGTGATGATCCCAACCAGCGTTTCTTGGTCGTCCAGGACCGGCAGCCCTGAAACCTTGTACTTGCCGCACAGCTGGTCAAGTTCGTCGATTGTGGCCGTCGTGTGGACAGTGACCGGGTCTGCGATCATCCCCGACTCGGACCTCTTTACTCGCCGAACCTGGTCTGCCTGCTCTTCGATGGAGAGGTTTCGGTGGATGACACCAAGACCACCCTGCCTGGCCATTGCTATGGCCATTCGAGCTTCAGTGACCGTGTCCATGGCGGCAGACATCAGAGGGATTCCGATCTCAATGTTGCGGCTGACTTTCGTCTTAGTGCTTACCGTCGATGGAATCACGTCAGTCAGCTCTGGCAGCAACAGAACGTCGTCGTAGGTTAGCCCGGTGCCTGCAAACTTATCTTCTCTATAACCGCCCATGGCCTGAGTTTATCGAGGCGAGGTCGCCTTCCTGCGTGGCGGCCATGTGCAATCGGCTACTCGGAGCTTTTGCCGTTCATCAGCGCGGCGGCGAAAGTCGGGCCATCCACGACGGAGGGGAGTAACAGCATCTGCGCCACGTGGTAAGCGT
Source organism: uncultured Actinomyces sp. (assembly GCA_964345615.1). Taxonomy (GTDB): domain Bacteria; phylum Actinomycetota; class Actinomycetes; order Actinomycetales; family Actinomycetaceae; genus Scrofimicrobium. Next base: position 12,227 of record CAYFRQ010000002.1, read on the forward strand.
CGGGGTGGCCGGGCCACGTCCTCTCACTCACTCGGTTCTTGGCGTCCAGTTCGTGAGTCCAGCGTCCGGGTCCGGCCTCCAGGTTTGCCTGCGCGTAATCCCACCAAGACGCGATGTTGCCCCCAACGCGGTCCCTGACGAAAACGTTCGTGAATGCTTCCATCCCTTCAGATTCGCCTCGAAGGACTTCCAAAAGGACCAGTCCAGCGTTGATGGCTTCGAACACCACCCAGTGCATGCGTTCCCGGACAACCGGCTGGCCCGCCATGTCCGTGGTGTAAATGAAGCCTGGCTCACCGTCGACGTCCCAGCCGTCCAATACGGCGCGCTGGTACAGGTGGATCGCTGCGGGTAGCATCCAATCCGGCGCGTGTCCGTCCGCCTTCAGCAAGGAGTTTCTGGACTGCAACATTAGGCGGGACCATTCCAACCCGTGGCCAGGTGTCGCACCAAAGGGGCGGAAGGGGTCGGCTGGCTTGTCAAAGTTAAAATCTGCTCGAATCAGCCAGTCGGACGTGAAATGCTCCGGGAGTCGCCAGTTGTTCGCGCTCCCAAGGTGGGCAACAAAGCGCAGGATCTGAACCGCGCGATCGAGTAAGACGCGATCCCCGGTCACGTCGTAAGCGGCTGTGTAGGCCTCCACCGTGTGCATGTTTGAGTTCAGGCCGCGATAGTCCTCAATCTCTGTAAAGGACCTGTTGTATGCCTCGATCACGCGTCCCTCGTCTTCACGGAACCAATGCAAATCCTGGTCTGCGCGGGCGGCCGCGAGAAGCTGCTCTGCCCCTGCGATGCCAGCTGAAACAGCAGACGTCGCTGCGAGCAAAACGAATGCGTGAGCGTACGCCTGCTTTGTGTCAACAACGGGAATGGCCTCCCCGCCTTCTGTTAGGTCCTGCTCGATCGCCGCAAACCAGCCGCCATAAACAGGGTCTTGGAAGTAGTTCCAAAGCACCCGGACCCCGTGTTCAGCAAGTTCCGCAGCTCCGGGCATCCCCAGGTTCGCAGCTAGCGCGAAGACGTGGGTCATGCGGCAAGTGATCCACAACTCCACGGGTTTCCCCGGATCGACCCGGCCGTCAGAGGCCAGATAGCCAAACCCGGTTGCTGTTTTCGAGCCTGCTGCAAAGGTGACGATCTCGTCAAACTTGCCCCTGAGGTCCTGAAGACTGACAGTCGACGCCGATTCGGTTTCCATTGTTATCCGTCCTGCGGCAGTAGAGCTGGTGTGGGTTCCCCTACCAGCGATTATGCCCCGAAACCCGGTTAGGGGCTTTCTATATGCTCGAGACTCGAGTATCCTTGGTAGGTCCAGAATCCCCCACAAGCCTGTCGAAGACAATGTGGTCAGCGAGGTGAAAATCTAAGTGAGTAAAGTTTCAAGGCTGCCGGGCCCCCGCATGGAAGACTGGGACTGGCAACACGACGGAGACTGCCGCAATCTAGACACTGAACTGTTCTTCCACCCTGAAGGTGAGCGTGGAACGACCAGAAAACGAAGGGCAGCGAACGCAAAACGGATTTGCGCTTCATGCCCTGTGCAGCAACAGTGTGCCGCGCACGCTCTGTCAGCCCGGGAACCCTACGGGATCTGGGGCGGCGTGACTGAAGAGGAACGTCGCAGTCAGATCCGCGCTATGAGAGCCTCTTAGTTCGTAGCGAAAGAAAAGGCTGGAGATCCGTTTGGATCCCCAGCCTTTTCTTTGTCTTAGTGTCGACCCCTAGTCGGTCACTTTTGCGAGCACGTCGCGCGCACCCAAGATCAGGTACTCATCCGCGCCGTACTTCACTTCGGTGCCGCCGTAACGGCTGTAGATGATCTTGTCACCAACGGCAATGTCCATGGGGACGCGCTTGCCCGATTCGTCAAATCGCCCGGGGCCCACGGCCACAACAACGCCCTCCTGGGGCTTTTCCTTCGCGGTATCCGGGATCACTAGCCCAGATGAAGTTGTCTGCTCGGCGTCTTCCTGACGAATGACGACTCGGTCTTCCAAAGGTTGAATATTGACGGACACATCGCTCCTTATTAGCTTCTTTTTAAAGTTCCCCCACCGCGGACTCCCGAAAGAAACTTGGCGGGGATTGAGTAGTCTCAATCTGCCGATAAGTCTACGACCGAGTTGGCACTCAGACAAGCCGAGTGCCAAGCTTGTCAGGCACTCTCGCAACCTTAACCGAAGCCGCGTGTGTCATGATTTATGGAGTAGTCTCGCCCACCACGAAAGCGAGCGGGCCAATGGAACTGGACTTTGCAAAATCGGGCAGGTCTAGCATCGGCGTGGAGTGGGAGCTGCAGCTGGTCGACAAGGACTCTAATGACCTGCGACAGGCAGCTGACACCATCTTCCAAGGCGCCCAAGATAACCCTGAGCTGGGGCCACTGGTCCGTCGAGAGATGCTACTGAACACCGTGGAGGTTGCCTCGGGGGCCCATCAAAGCGTGGAGGCGTGCTTAGCGGACCTCCGGTTCGCTTGCGGAAAGTTGCGACCTCTGACGGATGACCTACGCATAGACCTGGCCACCGCGGGTTCCCACCCGTTCGCCCGCCCCGCTTACCAGAGGGTTACGGACTCACACCGATACCAAGAGCTTGTGGAACGCACCCAGTACTGGGGAAGACAGATGTTGCTCTACGGCGTCCACGTTCACGTCGGGGTGGAGGACCGGGAAAAAGTTCTCCCGATCGTGAATGCCGTAATCACCCGTGCTGGGCAACTTCAGGCCCTGGCGGCGTCCTCACCTTTCTGGTCCGGGCAAGACACTGGCTACGCCTCTAACCGATCCATGGTTTTCCAACAGCTTCCAACCGCCGGCCTGCCGCCACAGTTCCAGGCGTGGCACGACTTGGAGCGCTACCACTGGGGAATGAAAAAGACCGGGGTCATTGACTCATTCGATGAACTCCGCTGGGACGTGCGTCCCTCACCGGGTCTTGGAACGGTAGAGGTGCGCATATTCGACGCGTGCACGAACATTTTGGAGGTTGAAGCCATGGCGAGCCTGACCCACGCCCTGGTGGAGCACTACTCCAGAATGTTTGATGCGGGGGAGCCGCTCCCCCAGCTCCCGGATTGGTTCATCTCGGAAAACAAATGGCGCAGTGCTCGCTACGGGCTCGACGCGAAACTTATTGTCGATGAAGATGGCAACCAGGAAAGCGCGACCTCGACCGTACAGGCCATGTTGGAAGAGCTGGAACCGGTCGCAAACGATCTAGGGTGTGCGTCCGGCCTTCAGAAAGTCCAGGACATCCTGAGAATCGGACCGTCCTACCAGCGGCAGCGAAAAGTGGCAGCAGCGGACCCGACGTACGCCCTGGACACAGTGGTGGAACTGATGCGCTCAGAAATGGTTGCAGACCGACCCCTGTCGCTGGAAGAGTTCATGGACACCCGGCGGACCAGCCCAAACAATGTGGGGGCTGGCCGCAGATACTAGGACGCGATGTAGGGCTCTGTCAGCGGCATGGATGAGCGCGGCCCAAAGTTCGGCGGGGACGCAGGCTTCTCCTGTAGTGCTAGGAGGGCACCAAGCGCCGCGATCTGGGCGCCGTTGTCAGTGCAGAGCCTTAGGGGCGGTATCCGTACACTGACGCCGGCTTCCCCGGCTCGCTCTTCTATCAGCTCCCGCAAACGCGAGTTTGCGGCAAACCCTCCGCCAACAACAATCCACTCGCAGTCGTGGTCGACCGCGGCACGTACGGCTTTGGCGGTAAGGGAGTCGTTCACCGACTCTGAGAACCCAGCGGCAAGGTCGGCCTGTGAAATATCCGGGTCTGCTTTTAGTGCTCGGCTTACCGCAGTCTTGAGCCCAGAGAAAGAAAAGTCGTACTTGTAACGCTCTTTATCCTTCCCGGCCGCGAGCCCACGCGGCATGCGGACCGCTTCACGATCCCCTTTTCTCGCGAGTGCATCAACGTGGGGACCGCCCGGATAAGGCATCCCAAGCAACCGGCCCACTTTGTCGAACGCTTCCCCCGCAGCATCATCCAGGGTGCCGCCAAGCTCGGTGATGTCGTCCGTAATGCTCTCCACCAGCAACAAGTTGGAGTGGCCACCAGAAGCAACCAACCCGATGAAACGCTCCGGAAGGGGGCCGTGAGCCAGACCATCGACTGCCAGGTGACCGACCACGTGGTTCACGCCATAAAGCGGAACTCCAAGAGCCAGCGCCAGTCCCTTGGCAGCCGAAATCCCAACCGTCAAAGAACCGACCAGTCCCGGACCGGCGGCGACGGCCATCGCATCGACCTGGCTAAGATCGACCCCTGCGCGTTCAAGGGCTAGATCTAGGGTTGGTTCAAAAGATTCCAGGTGAGCACGCGACGCGATCTCTGGAATGACGCCCCCGTACCGCACGTGCTCTTCAATGGACGTCGCCACCGCGTCGCCCAGAAGGGACGTTCCGCGCGCCAGGGCGACACCCGTTTCGTCGCACGTCGACTCAATACCCAGCACCAACGGTTCGTAATGTTCTTTTGCCACCCCGCCAGCATACTGGCGCGGGCGCACACAAAGGGTGGCACCAGACCGGAATCCAGTGCCACCCTTTTCCGTTGGCGGAAAGACCGCTTGATGCCTTAAACCGCCTTGAAAGCTGCCTTGGTTAGTTGCCTATTGAGCGTTGCAATGACGTCAAGCGGGATTTCCTTCGGGCACACGGCGGAGCACTCACCAATGTTAGTGCAACCACCAAAGCCTTCTTCCTGCGCTTGGTTCAGCATGTTCACAACGCGGGACAGGTTCTCGGGAGCCCCTTGAGGGAGCAGACCCAAGGCCGTGACCTTCGCGGAGGTGAACAGCATCGCCGACGCGTTCGGGCAAGCCGCAACACAAGAACCACAGCCGATGCAGGCTGCCGCCCCGAAAGCGAGGTCTGCATTCGGCTTGGGGACCAGGGTCACGTTGGCATCAGGGGCCGCGCCCGTGTTCACCGAAATGTAGCCACCGGCCTGGATGATCTTGTCGAACGCAGTGCGGTTCACGACCAGGTCTTTGATGATCGGGAACGCGGTCGCACGCCACGGCTCAACAGTGATGGTGTCTCCATCGTTGAACGTGCGCATGTGGAGTTGACACGTGGTGGTCTGCTCCGGGCCGTTCGCGATTCCGTCGATGACGACGCCGCACTGACCACAAATACCTTCACGGCAGTCCGAGTCAAAGACGATTGGCTCTTCGCCCCGCTGGAAAAGCTCTTCATTCAGGATGTCGAGCATCTCAAGGAAAGACGAGTCTTCAGAAACGCCACGAACCTCATATTCGTGAAGAGCGCCTGGATCCTTCGGGCCATCTTGACGCCAGATTCTTAACTTTAGGTTCACTTGTAGCTCCGCTGCTTGAGTTCGATGTCCTTGTAGACCAGCTTCTCTTGGTGCAGGATCGGCGGGTTGTTCTCGCCAGTCCATTCCCAGGCAGAAACGTAAAGATAGTCTTCGTCGTTACGTTTCGCTTCGCCCTCGGGGGTCTGCGACTCCACACGGAAGTGGCCGCCGCAGGATTCTTCGCGGTTCAGAGCGTCGATGCACATCAGCTCACCGAGCTCCAGGAAGTCCGCGACACGACCCGCCTTTTCAAGGGACTGGTTCAGGGTCAACTGCTCCCCCGGCACCCGCAGGTTCGTCCAGAACTCGCTACGGAGCTCACGGATCATGCCGATAGCCTTGATCAACCCATCGTGGCTACGAGACATGCCGCAGTATTCCCGCATGATCCCACCCAGTTCCTTATGGAAGGAGTCTGCGCTTCGGTTCCCATTGATCGCCATCATCTTGTCGATCTGCTTCTGGGCCGCGTCCTTCGCGGCGACTGCCGCCGGGGAATTCTCATCCATCTTGGGCAGTGAAGAAGCGTCCGCCAGATAGTTGCACATGGTGTCCGGCAGAACGAAGTACCCGTCAGCCAATCCCTGCATCAGGGCCGAGGCCCCCAGGCGGTTCGCACCGTGATCAGAGAAGTTAGCTTCCCCAGCAACGTAGAGGCCCTTCAGGTTCGACTCCAGGTCGTAGTCGACCCAGAGCCCACCCATTGTGTAGTGCGGGGCCGGGTAGATCCGCATCGGGACCTCATACGGATCCTCACCCGTGATGCGTTCGTACATGTCGAACAAGTTCCCGTACTTGGCAGAGACAGCGTCTTTGCCGAGGCGCTGGATCGCGTCCGCGAAGTCCAGGTAGACACCGCGACGTTCGCCGTCAACCATCGGGCCGACGCCGAGACCGTTGTCGCACATGTTCTTCGCTTGACGCGAGGCAATGTCGCGGGGGACCAGGTTGCCGAACGCCGGGTAGATCCGCTCCAGGTAATAGTCGCGGTCTTCCTCGGGAATCTCCCTGGGATCCTTTGCCGAGTCCTTCGGGTCTTTCGGCACCCAAATCCGACCGTCGTTACGAAGGGACTCACTCATGAGAGTGAGTTTCGACTGTTGGTCTCCGTGTTGCGGGATGCAGGTCGGGTGGATCTGCGTGTACGACGGGTTCCCGAAGTAGGCGCCCTTCTTGTAAGCGCGCCAGATAGCTGTCGCGTTGCAGCCCATCGCGTTCGTCGACAGGAAGAAAACGTTGGAGTAGCCGCCGGATGCGATGACCACTGCGTCAGCAATGTAGGTCTGGAGCTCACCTGTGATCATGTCCCGGGCGATGATGCCGCGAGCCTTGTCGTCGTCGACGATCAGTTCGATCATCTCGTGACGTTTGTGTTCGGTAACAGTTCCCTTCGCAACCTGACGCTCAAGTGCCTGGTAGGCACCAATCAGCAGCTGTTGTCCGGTCTGTCCGCGAGCGTAGAAGGTCCGCTCCACCTGCACGCCGCCGAACGAGCGAGTGTCGAGGTAGCCGCCGTAGTCGCGAGCAAATGGGACACCCTGAGCGACGCACTGGTCGATGATGTTGCCGGACACTTCTGCGAGCCGGTACACGTTGGTTTCGCGGGCCCGGTAGTCGCCGCCCTTCACCGTGTCATAGAACAGTCGGTAGACGGAGTCGTTGTCGTTCTTGTAGTCCTTGGCTGAGTTGATTCCACCCTGCGCAGCAATGGAGTGCGCGCGGCGGGCAGAGTCCTGGTAGAAGAACGCATCAACATTGTAGCCCTGCTCGCCAAGAGATGCGGCAGCTGAAGCCCCGGCAAGGCCGGTGCCGACAACGATGATGTTGAGCTTGCGTCGGTTGGCCGGGTTCACGAGCTTCACTTCGTTCTTGCGCGTGTCCCACACCTTGGCAAGGGGAACGTTCTTCGGAGCTTTGGAGTCCTCTATTTCGTCGCCTACGCGATAGAGGCCGAAAATCAGGTCTTCTTTAGTCATCAGTCTTCCCTATGGCCCTCAGTGAATAACCCCGATAAGGATGAACAGCGGGGGCAGCATGAACATCACGAAAATAAGAGCGGCGATCGCACCGGAGAGCCCCACCATGAACTTGCGGGTGTCCTTACGGACCCACCCCATGGTCTGGAACGCCGACCAGAAGCCGTGTCCAACGTGTGCCGTGACAAGCGAGACGAACAGCAGGTAGGCAATGAAAACCCACGGGTTCTCGAAAGCCCCCACCATGCGGTAGTACGGGCTGTCAGCAGCCGTGAACCCAGTCTGGATCGTTGCGGTCGTGAAGTTCAGGATGTGCAGAACGATGAAGAAAATCAGGGCGACGCCAGTGAAACGCATAGTGCGTGCGGCGTAAGCTTCGACAACCGATTTCTTCACAACGTAACGGGTCTTACGGGCTTGCCTAGCGCGAACCCAAACCATGATCGCGGAAACAATGTGTACCAGGATCAGCACCAGCATGATGGTGCGGAAGACCCAGATGAAGCCTCCGTGCGGGAAGATCGGGACGAATGCGTCCCCCTTCAGCCATTCAGCGTAGTGGTCGTACGCTTCGGGCCCAAGGAACATCTTCAGGTTGCCGTATGAGTGGAACAGAAGGAATAGGACAAAAAAGAGTCCGGAGACGGCCATGAGCTGTTTTACAAACACGCCCGTGGTCCATGCGCGACGCTTCTTCGCCTCGACAGTATTTGTGGCCATATGTGAACAATACCGACGACGCTTCAGCGTGTAGCGACTTCGGTTTCAGCCGAAACGCTAACCGAACGTCAAACCCCACTTGACCAGCTTATTTGCACCTAAGACGCACCAAACAACTCGTGAAAACTCCACCCCAAACACAAGGTTTGGTGACGCTTGAGGAAGGATTTACGAAACGTCAACCTTAGGGTATTGATCGGCCCTGCCCGGGAGACCCTGTGGTCTCTTTCAGATCCCGGACCATGGTCACCGCCGCTTCGGTTGGGAAGCGGTAGTAGCCAGGGGTTTTTCCCACTTCTAGAAAACCCGCTCGCTGGTACATCTTCCTGGCGCGCCTGTTGCTTTCGCGGACCTCCAGGAAGAGCTTGCGGACTCCCCTATCCGCAGCGACGTCAACTAGAGCCTGTAGTAGGCGCCTCCCCAGGCCTTTCCCGCGCCACCCGTTTACGAGCCCGATCGTCATCAGGTCCGCTTCCAAGTCGCCTTTAACCCCGCCATAACCAATCAACTGCGTACCTGTCTGCCCCTGGGCAAAGACACCCAGGTAGGAGCTCCAGGGAGATGTCAGCTCCTCCAGAACAAGCGGCTCTGACCACGCGTCAGAACCGAAAATCTGCTGCTCGAGTCGGCAAATTTCTGGGGCGTGCTGCGGTCCAAGCGCGTGGATTGAAACGTCCTTCATCGGGGCATCACGGGGAGTCAAGGCTCTTAGCGAGTGCCAAGATCACTGTTCCAAGGACCAGGAGGACCACGCCCGCAGAAATCACTTTCATTTCCTTAGGCGAGCGTTTCTCGCCCAACCAAGCGATCCCACCGAAGGTAGAAATGATCACGCCCAGCTGTGAAAGCGCAAACCCGACTGCGACCCCAACCTTGATCTGCGAAACCTGGACGATCACCAGGCCCGTTCCCCACATGATCCCAGGAACCATGGCCTTGAAGGTCGGCGCGACCCAGAGCTTCCCTGAAGTGGTGGAGTCCCTGTGGAACAGTGGCGAGGTCCCTATGAAAGCGACCAGCAACATTCCGACGGCTTCCGGCAGGAAGGACCGCAACGGATTTACGTCGAAGTACCTGATGATGACAAGGAAAGAGACGAACATGGCGGTCGAGATCAGGGTGTCCGCTATCCCTTTCCGGCGTAGCTGCTTCTGTTGCTGCAGAGTTTGCTTGAGTGATGGAAGCATCCCCGAATCGGGGCTGTTCGATTCCAAGTCGACTTCGGGGGCGTAGGCAAGAGTGAATGGCTCTCCCTGTGCTTCTGAGCTTGGAAGCAGATCACCCTGCTCTGTCCATGACGCCATTGCGATCCCCGCTACCAGGGTCGCAATGCCGAAAACGCCCACGGGCATGGCCACGGAACCAACCCACTCCCCGAACAGCAGGATGCCGGATAGCGAGATGCCAACCAGCTGCAGCCCAGTTGTTAGGGTCATTTGCCTGGAGACACCAATCGCATGGAACGCCCTCAGCTGGAACAGGATGCCGAGCCCCATGATCACCCCGGCGAAGATCGCCACGACAAGGCTTCGCGGAGACAGGTCCACACCCATGAACAAAGCTAAGACTGCTGCGACTGCCGAACCTCCCAGGATTTGTCCCATGGTCTGTTGGCGTGCGCTCGCACCGGTCTTCATGAGCACTATTCCTGTGAAGCCGAATAGGAGCGAAGGGACTAGTGCTAGAAGGAAGTACAAGCTTTACCGCATTCTTTGGGTTGGGGATCAACGTTTCGGGAGAGGCAGGGCTTTGGGGGCGGCCCCCTGAATGTCGGGGCGCCGTAGGTACAGGGGCTCAAGCCCGAAGCTTCTTGCCGGGTCGTTTGCTAGTCCGGCGAACAGTTCTGGTTGAACGGGGGTAGTAATGGCTGTGAAACCGGCACCGACTGGTGCAACAACTTCTTCCGGACCTACCACTGTGCTCACCCCAGCCGCAGTCGCGGTTCGTAGGGCATGACTCAGGGGCCCAACACTGGGTGAGACCAGGACCTCCAGTCCAGTCTCTGCCTTTCGGTAGATCCCGTAGTAGACCTCCCCGCGCCGAGCGTCGCTGAGGACCAGCACTGCGTCCGCACCAAAGGCCTGCAATCCCGCAAGCGCCTGGGCCTCTTGCGACCAAATCCCCAAGACGGGGACGTCTAATCCCCTCCCTAAAGATCGCGCAAACGCGATTCCTGCCCGGAGTCCAGTGAACGGTCCCGGCCCGGTCCCAACGCAAACGCGGTCGATTCCGGCGTCAGCAAGAGACCCGGCTCCCGTTACCCTCACCGCATCCAGGGCGGCACTTCCGATTTCTTCAGCATGACGCCGCGGATCGCTGCTACGAACGGATGCAAGGATCGCTCCGTTTTCCACAAGTGCGACCGTTGTTGCTGCGGAGGTGTCAATGCAGAGAGTCCTCACTAGAGTTCCATTCTCTCAACGCGGCTCAGCCACTTTGAACCAACCGGACGTAAGATCACGACGCGCTCGCAGTCCTCTTGGGAAGAGGAAACGAAATCCAAGTGGACCTCCAGTCGGGCATCACTAAGAGACTCCGCCTTACCGCTCCCCCACTCCACGACTGTCACGGCGGATCCAATACTGGAGTCCAGGTCTATGGTCTCCAAGTCGAGTTCGTCATCAAGCCTGTATGCATCAACGTGCACAAGGTCTGGCGCTGCGCCGATCCCCGCGTGAACACGGGCAATGATGTAGGTCGGTGAAGTGACGCGTCCCTCTACCCCAAGGCCTTCAGCAATGCCCTGCACCAGGGTCGTTTTACCCGCCCCAAGATCGCCGCTAAGAATCAGCAGATCTCCGCTCTTCAAATAGCGTCCGAGCGCCGCGCCAACGTCCCTGGTTTCCTGGGCCGAGATTGTCCTCAGGCTCCGTTCGCCGCTATTTTCCATAGTCCCTCGAAAGGTGCGCGGGCAGGGTTGAAATGACCTCATAGTTGATTGAATCATCCATCTTCGCCCAGTCATCTGCCGAGGTGAACCCTTCTGCGGAATCCCCAAACAGCACCACCTGTTGCCCAACCTCAGCTGCGGGCTGTTCCTGGTCGCCCAGGTCGATCACAACCTGATCCATGCAGACTCGCCCCAGTACCCGTGCTGGGGTAGCTCCGTCCTCGCCTAAGACGTGAAAAGTGGCTTGGCTTGACAGAGACCGGGGCACGCCATCGGCGTAGCCAACCGGGAGCAGGCCAACCCACGTGGGTCTGTCAGCGACCCAGGTCCCTCCATACGACACGGCCTGACCGGGCCCCAGTCGCTTCACCTGGCCGATCCTAGAGGTGAAAGTTGCTGCGGGTTTCAACCCTAGCTGATCCGAAGTGGCAAGCTCGGGCGCCGGGGACAGACCGTAAAGGCCGATCCCTACACGTACCAGATCGAAGTGGGCGCGGGGGTGCCACAGCGCACCTCCTGTGGCGCTCAAGTGCGAAAGCTCAGGGTTCAGCCCGCAGGATCGGACTAACTCTCGCGCCTCCAGGAAAGTGTCGATCTGCCGGTTTGTCACCGTGTGATCGGGGTTGTCCGCCTCGGGAAGGTGCGACCAGAAGCCAACCAGGTTGATGTCGCCCGCCCGCTCAGCTTCCAAAATCGCTGCACTGAGCTCACTGAGCTCGGCCGTAGTGACGCCTCCCCTGCCCATTCCCACGTCAACCTTCAAATGGATTCGCGCAGGCTCTGCCCCGCCTTCCAGTTCATCGAATGCCGCACGAACCTGCTGAAGCTGAAACAGGCTTGAGACCGAAACATCGATCCCGGCTTCAAGCACCCCCGCCCAGGATGCCTCCGTGGGGCCTAACCAAGAGAAAATGCGGGCCTGCTCGACGGGAATCCCGCGGTCATCGAAAGACCTGCGCAGGGCTAGGGCTTCGTTGAAGTGGGAAACCCCGAACCACGTCACCCCTGACTCCTGAAGCGCGGCCGCTACCTCAGTGCGTCCCAGCCCGTAGGCGTTCGCTTTTACGACTGCCATGATCTTCGCGTCGCCGACGCACGACTGGAGGAAAGCCGCGTTCTCAGTAACCGCGTCTAAGTCCACGCGCAACACGGCAGGATCAGCATTTTGGCTTCCAAGACTCACCCTGTCATTATCCCACCTGCCACGCATCACCGGGCCGTAGCAGGTAAGGGACCGGTCACGTCCGGCCAGACTTAGATGAGGCACCCGACGGCTCTGCTGAGCGCTTCCGCGATCTCTGAAGCCAGAATCGGGTGCCCCGCGCTACCCGTTAGGGCCAGGTCTTCACCAACCACGCCGCTTGCTAGCTGCGCCGCGAGCCCGTGCACTACCACCGCGGTGAAGACCGTCTGCATCAGCTCCCCTTCGGCTTGACCCGCAAGCGCCGCCCCGATGGCACCCGCCAAAACGTCTCCTGCACCTGCAGTGGCTCCCCAGCTTCCAGGTGGTGTAAAGACACGCTGGGTGCCACCGGGAGCTGCAACCACTGTTCGGTAAGCCTTAAGCGCAACGATGGCACCACTTATGTCCGCGATTTGGCGCGCGTAGCTTTCCGGGTCAGTCTCTACATCCGCCCGCGCCACGCGACACTCGGGCCTCAGTGCCAGTAGCATTGAAGCCGCCTCGCCAGGATGTGGCGTTGCCACGACGTGCGCCCCCGCCTGCACCCACTCGCGGACCCCGTGGAGTGCGCCGGCGTCGACGACCAGTGGCTTACTTTCCTTGGCACACTGCCGAGCGATAAGGTCTGCCGCAGTCGCCATTGATGAGTCCCACCCCGACCCAATCACGGCCGCGTCGAAGCGCCCACCGCCCACAACTGCTTCGGGTAGGCGACCCAAAACTAAGTCTGAACACTTTTCTGGGCCCAGGTAGCGGACCATACCCGCGCCGTAGCAAGCCGCTCCAAGCGTGCCTAAGACCGCAGCTCCGGCGTAAGTTGGGGACCCGGTCGCTAGCAGCACGGCCCCGCGCGAGTACTTGTCGTCTGGAGCGCTCGGGACAGTCAGACCCCGAATCTCTTTCCAGTCAAACGTCCCTGGATCACCTGGCATGTCCGCCTCACCGCCCTTTTCTGACCCAATCTTAGATCCCTGTGATAATCAAAGAGTGTTCCCAGTTGACCCGTCGGCAGCAGATCATGGCCCCTTCGCCCACTTCACCAGAGACCAGTGGGCCGCAGTTGCCCCGCAGGTACCTCTGCCTCTAACTCCCTCAGACCTAGACAGGCTCGCATCACTGGGAGACCCCATCGACCTGGCGGAAGTAGACGCAATTTATCGGCCCCTCTCTGCCCTGTTGCAGCTCTACGTGGACGCGAGCAGACGGACGGCCGTGGGAAGGTCGACGCTCCTGCGCGAACCTCACTTGAAACCGACACCTTTCATCATCGGAGTTGCCGGCTCTGTTGCCGTTGGCAAGTCAACGGTTGCAAGACTTCTGAGACTGTTGCTATCGCGCTGGCCCAGGACACCCCGGGTAGAGCTCATAACCACAGATGGTTTCCTACTCCCGAACGCAGAGCTCAAAAGATGCGGCATCATGGATCGTAAAGGTTTCCCCGAGTCGTACGACCGAAGCGGCCTTATCGAGTTCGTGGCACGGGTGAAATCCGGAGAGCGCGATGTCCGCGCCCCGGTCTACTCTCACGTCACTTACGACATCGTCAAAGGCGAGTCACAATACGTGCGCGACCCTGACATCTTGATAGTCGAGGGCCTCAACGTCTTGCAACCCGCACGCACCGGCCCGGGTGTCCCTGGTGTTGGGCTCTCGGACTACTTCGATTTTCGGATCTACGTGGACGCCGAAGAGGGCGACATTGAACGCTGGTACGTGAACCGGTTTCTGCAACTTAGGCAAACCGCGTTCTCTGACCCGGACTCGTACTTCAAGAACTACGCTGCACTGACTGACTCTCAGGCCCGCGAAACCGCGCAAACCATCTGGAAGACGATAAACGAACCGAACCTGGTCGAGAACATCCGCCCGACGCGTCCCAGGGCAACCCTGGTCTTAAAGAAAGGCAAAGACCACCTGGTTCAGGACATTTTCCTGCGGAAGATCTAGCCCTGGGTCCTAACCGGCTGGGTCTGAGGTTTCGTCGGCGTTTCATTAGAAGCCGCACTGGGGGCAGGGGTCTGCTTCGCTAGCAGGGCCCGTGTGGTGGCAGCAGCTTCTGCGGCGGCATGGGCGGCTTCTTCTGCGGCCGTAGCTGCCGCTTCAGCTGCACGCACCGCAGACTCCGGCGTGACAGGTTGTATCGGCTCCACCAGTGGCTCAACCGACACGTGTTGCCCGTATTGGCCGCCTCCTGCGCGGACGCGGTCAGGGAACGTGGACCGGTCAATGACCGCAGAACCTGCGCGCGTCGCCCTGGGCTCGAACAGGTGCAAGCCCGCGTTCACGGGGATACGCCCCTGGCGCTTCTCATCAACGAAGAACAGGACGGAGCCTGCCAGGAAGACGAGCATGATGATGGTCACGGTCCGTCCGTTGTACGAAAGGAAAAGATAGCTGGACGCAACTAGCGCAACCAGCGTCACGATCCAGCGCTGGGCACCCTTCAGCACGAACGCGCCCGGCTCCGAAGGCAAGTTGCGTAGCTTTAGGACGGCCAAGATCGTGGGAACGTACTGGATGGCACTTGCTCCAACCACCAGCTTCGCCAAGAAAACGTAGTCGCCAGTCGTGAGCATCGCGATCGCAAGACCCGCGGTAACCAAAATGGCGACGGAAGGAGACCCGTGCTTGTTCCGCTTCCCGAACACAGGGGGAAGCAGCTGGTGCTCGGTCGCGAGCGAAGCTGCCAAGACCGGGACTTCGAAGGAACACGCGAACGCAACGCCAAAAACAGCGACGGCCGTCCCAGCGATCACAATGTAGTAGGCCCACTCGCCAAGCGCGTGCTTTGCTGCGTCAGCAACCGGGACCGAACTCTTAGCGGTGTCGCTACCCAGGATCCCGACTGTGACCGCTTGGATCAGGACGTAAACGGCTGTCACCGAGAGGATGACAATCACCAGCGCCTTGGGCAGGTTCTTCTGAGAATCCTTCATTTTGCTACCCGCAATAGTCAGGAAAGAGAAGCCTGCAAACAGGTAGAAGGCGACACTGTAAGCAGAGCCGACAGCTGAGAGGCCGCTGTCCAAACTGGTCACGTCAGTCGGTAGTAGCGGCTTGAAGTTGGCAGCCTTCATTGCCGAGGCCGCGCCCAGAACAAAGAACAGGGCAGTCGCGATCTTGACACCCGAAGAAATGTTGTCCACGATCTGCACCAGTTTGGGCCCAAACCAGTTGATGACGGCAAGAAGCACAATGATCGCGGCACCCGCACTGTTTGCGACCCACGCGTGTTCGAGGGCGGGGATCTGGTTCTTGAAGATCCTTATCAACGCGGCTATCTCAGTGGAAATGGTGGCGAGGCCCGCGAACCAAACAAAGATTCCTACCTGAAAGCCTGGGAAGCGTCCCCACGCTTTGTAGCAATAGAGCCAGGCTCCACCATCACCTGGGATCTTCCCCGCTAAGTCAGCGTAGGAAAAGACAATGAAGAGGGTTGCAAGACCACCGGCAAGTAGCGTCGCAAGCCCTAGCAGGAAACCCGCGTCCTTGTAGATTTCTGATGGGAGCAGGAACGCACCTGACCCGATTATGCCGTTGATGCCCAGCAGGATGATGGCCAAAAGGCCCATCTTCCTAACCGATCCCCCTGAAGTTCCGCTCGCAGCAGCCGCGCTACCTGTTGTCACACTATTATCTCCAATGCGTTTCGCTGCGGTCTCGGATGTCGCCTACTGGACCGGTCCATCTGGAATCATAGCGCTTTAGGCCACACGCGCGCGCAACTGCGCTCCTTAGTTGCGGCAGAACTCTCAGACTGACAGGTGCTTGCGCACCGCGGTAGCCACGGTCTCTGCCAGACCGTCGGCCTGCTGTTGGGTGGGAGCCTCAACCATGACGCGAACCACCGGTTCCGTGCCGGAAGGGCGCAGTAGGACCCTGCCCTGGTCGCCCAGTAGGTCCTCAACGTACTTGACCGACTCTTGAACGGACTCATGATCCAGCCCTGTGCGGTCAACGCCCGAAACGTTCACCAGCGTTTGAGGAAGTCGCGGGATCTGGTTCGCAAGGTCCCCTAGGCTGGTCCCTGTTTCAACAACCGCACGGCCCAACAGAACCGAAGTTAGAACGCCATCCCCAGTGGTCGCGTAGTCGCTGGCAATCACATGCCCAGATTGCTCCCCGCCCAGGCTGAACCCACCTTCCCGCATTGCCTCCAGGACGTAGCGGTCCCCGACTCCACTCACGACGGTCTTAACACCCAGGTCCTTCATGGCGTTCAAGAGTCCCAGATTCGACATGATTGTCACAACAAGCGTGTCGCCCTTCAGCTCGCCCTTCTCTTTCATCTGCGTCGCAAGGACTCCCATGATGCGATCTCCGTCGACCAGGTTGCCCCTGTGGTCAACAGCTATGCAACGGTCAGCGTCCCCGTCGTAGGCAACCCCGAAGTTCGCGCCTGACGCGACCGTCACTGCCTGCAGCTGAGAGGGATGCGTGGAGCCACAGTCATCGTTGATATTGCGGCCGTCTGGGAAGGCATTGATGACGACCACGTCCGCACCGGCCGCACGAAGAGCCTCAGGTCCTAAGACGGAAGCGGCGCCGTTCGCGCAGTCGACCGCTATCCGAAGGCCCTTCAGGCTGATTCCACAGGACTTCACGATGTGGTCGATGTACGCGCGTTGAGCCATGTCGTCGTCGTACCAGACCTCGCCAACCTGATCCCCAACGGGCCGTTCCCAATCAGTGTCCAGCAACGCTTCAAGTTCGTCTTCGATGGCGTCGTCCAGCTTGTAGCCCCCGTGGGCAAAAAACTTGATTCCGTTGTCGGGCATGGGGTTGTGTGACGCAGAAATCATGACGCCGAAGTCAATGTCGTCGTTCGTAGCGCAAATGTGCGCAACGGCGGGGGTGGGGACGACGCCGATTCTGACTGCGTCGACACCTGCCGCTGCGAGCCCTGCAGAGATCGCGTGGTCCAGGAATTCTCCGGACATGCGCGTGTCCCGTCCAATGATTGCCCTTGGCTTTCGGCGGTTGGATTTGACCGTAGGCCCGATCCGCCTCGCGGCGGCCTCACCGAGTTTTAGTGCTAGGTCAGCGGTGATCTTGTCATTCGCAAGACCCCTTACCCCGTCAGTGCCAAACAGGCGACTCATCTGGGTCCCTTTCTTCAGGTTGCAGTCTGCGCAACAGCTACCGGCCAGCGTAACAAGCAAAGGTCCCCACCCACACGGACAGGGACCATTGCGTTTGAAAACTGTTTCTAACGCTTCGAGTACTGAGGCGCCTTGCGGGCCTTCTTAAGCCCTGCCTTCTTACGTTCGACAGCGCGCGCGTCGCGTGTAAGGAATCCTGCCTTCTTCAAAGCAGGACGGTTAGCGTCGCGATCGATTTCGTTCAGGGCGCGGGCAACACCGAGGCGGAGAGCCCCGGCTTGACCGGATGGGCCACCACCGTGAACCAACGCGATGACGTCGAAACGGCCCTCAAGATCCAGAAGGACAAAAGGAGCCTTAACGGCCTGCTGGTGAAGCTTGTTAGGGAAGTAGTCCTCTAGCGAGCGGTCATTCACGACCCACTCCCCGGTCCCGGGGACTAGGCGAACACGCGCCACAGCTTCTTTACGGCGACCCAAGCCATGTCCGGGAGCAGTAATAGACTGCCCCGCGCCCGGGGCACTAGTCTTCGTTTCACTTGTGTACGAGCTTGGGGTGACTTCCTCATCAAGCTCTAAAACTTCAGTGGTCTCAGCCACGATTCTCCTAAATAACCGAGGTGCCCGCGCTACTGGGCGACCTTCTTCAGTTCGTAGACTTCCGGCTTCTGAGCCGCGTGAGGGTGGTCAGGACCGACGTAGACATGCAGTTTTTTCGCCTGCGCCCGCCCCAGCTTGTTGTGAGGAAGCATCCCAACGATGGCCTTCTCAACCGCCCGTTCCGGGTTCTTTTGCATGAGGGTGCGGTACGGGGTCGCACGCAGTCCTCCCGGGTGACCCGAGTGACGGTAGGCCATCTTCTGGTCCAGTTTCTTGCCTGTTAGGACAACCTTGTCAGCGTTGATCACGATGACGTTGTCGCCCATGTCCATGTGGGGTGCGAATGTCGCCTTGTGCTTGCCGCGCAGTAGGGCAGCAACCTGAGCCGATAGGCGGCCAAGAACGGCGTCGTTTGCGTCAACGACATACCACTTCTTGTCTGCGTCGCCTGGCTTCGGTGAGTAGGTGCGCACTGGTTAGCCTTCTTTTCTTTATTCGGGGAACCGAGTAATCCCTGCGGGGGGCGACTTTTCGGTTCACGGTAAAGTGAGCGCCGTGCGAGCTCGCAGGAAATCCGCGAGTGCGCAACTGACGAGTGGGTTTGAGTCAGTAGCTCACGCACAACGTCAGCTAGCTTACCGACGGGCGACTTAGAGGGTCAAAGCGCAGGTGAAAGTGTGCCCGAGTCCTCACCGTTCTTAACCTCAGAGGCATCCCGCAGTCGCCTTGCATTCTTAGCGGCCACCCCGAGAGATGCCTCGTCAGGGTAGTCGACACCCATCAGCGTGAGCCCGTGGGCAGGCGCCACGGGAACCCCGTGGTGGCGGCTTGGGTGCTCCACAAGGCCAGGGACCCAAGCCGCGTCTTTCGCTCCCCGGCCAACCTCGACCAGCGCCCCGACAACTGAGCGGACCATGGAATGACAGAACGCATCGGCCGCCACCATGACCGTCACCTCCCCGTGGGGGCCGCGCTCTACCGTGAGTTCCTTGAGCGAACGGATGGTCGAAGCACCTTCGCGGGGCCTGCAAAACGACAGGAAATCGTGGGTTCCAAGCAACGCCTGCGCGGAAGCGTTCATAGCTGCCAAGTCAAGCTGCGAATAGGGCAGCCACCACCGGTCAAACCGTGAAAGAGGGTCGCGTTGAGAAGCCGAGTCCTCCAGCCTGTACCTGTACCTGCGCAAAAGCGCGCTGAAGCGTGCATCGAAAGAGGACGGTACGTGCTCGATTCGGGTGATCACGACGTCTGATGTGCCACGAGGGGCGCCAGCAGCAAAGCGACTGAAGCTCGCGGAAAGCAGTCTGTTCAGCCGGTCGCTAAGTCGCGGCAGGTCTTGGGCCGCGGGGTGAGAGCTCGGTAAGTCTGCCGCGGCAACCTGGCCGGTTGCGTGTACCCCAGCATCGGTGCGCCCGGCAACCGTTAGTGGCACGTCAGCCTGGAAAACGACTCCTAGGGCGTCCTCCAGTTCTCCCTGCACTGTCCGCAGTCCGGGTTGGCGCGCCCAACCGTGGAATCCCGCGCCGTCGTAACTCAGGTCGATCCGGACTCTCACGGATTCCCCATCAGATCCCAGGCTCGAAGGCCCCCAAGCATTCCCGTCTCATTCGGGACGTAAGCAACCTTCGCTGGCATCTTGGCTCGTTGCGTGTCGGTGATCCTTCTGGCGTTCCCACCCCCGACGTAAAGCATGTCCCACAGGTAGACGGGCTCGAACCCCTCGATTACTCGCCTTGCTCTCCTGGACCAGTGGTGATCGCCAAGCCGCAGACGTTCATGCTCGCCCAGGTAGTCGTCGTACGTCAGGCCCCACCGAACCAGACCCTGAGAAATCTCCGCGTGAGGAGCCAGGACCCCGTTCAGAAAAATGGCATTACCGAGGCCCGTTCCCAGGGTGATGATCATTTCGAGCCCTTTTCCACTCACCACACCTGCGCCGGCCACCTCTGCATCGTTCAGCACAAGGGCCGGGAGCCCCAGGGCCTGTTCGACCGCTCCGCGCATGTTGAAACTGTCCCAAGCTGCTTTCAACGAGGGCAGGATCTTGGAACGAGGTCCGCTCTTAGTGATGTAGTGGGGCGTTGCGATGACACGTCCGTCCCGGATCATGCCGGGCATCCCAACTGTCACTCGCTGTGCGCCGGGCAAACGATCTGCCAGGTCAACAAAGGTGCCAACTAACAGCTCTGGGGGTAGGGGGTAGGGGGTCGGAGTCCTGATCGGTCCCGCAGTAATACGCACGGCATCATCTGAGAGCCCCAGGGGCGAGGAGCCTGCTGCGAGCACCGAAGCTTTGATGCCACCGCCACCGCAGTCAAAGGTTAGTGTCAGCGGGGAAGAGTCAGCCATGAGACAAACCTACCGGGTCCCTAGACCAAGCCAGCCTCGCCCTCTCTGCTTCGGCTGCGAGTTGTAGCCCCAGTGGGCCCAAAAGAACCGTTTTTGGGCTACAACTCGCAGCCGAAGCGGAGAGGGCGGAGACGGTTACTTGGAAGCTTCTTCAGCTTCCTCTATCATCGCAGCTGCGGAATCCCCGGATTCCACGACGGCTTCGGCAGCTTCTTCAGCAACGACCTGGCTCCCGGCTTCGGGCTCAAGATCCTCAGCAACCGTGGCCTGAGCAACCTGATCGGCAGGGGTCTCCTCTGCAATGATCTGCTGTTCCTTAGTCGCCTTGCTCTTTGCTGCCTTCTTCGCAGGAGCCTCAGCGGCCTTCACCACACGCTTCTTGATCATCGGCTCGGTCACGATCTCAATGACCGCGATTGGAGCGTTGTCTCCCTTGCGATTCCCGACCCGGGTGATGCGGGTGTAGCCGCCGGCGCGATCCGGGTCGATTTCGGGGACCACTTCGTCAAACAGGAAGTAGACAGCATCCTTGTTGTTCAGCTTCTTCATGACCAGGCGACGATCAGCAATGGTGCCATGCTTCGCCTTAGTCACAAGCTTTTCGAAGTAGGGCTGCAACATCTTAGCTTTCGCTTCGGTCGTCGTGATCGAGCCATTTTCGATCAGTTGGATCGCCAAGTTAGCTAGGATCTTGCGCTGGTGCGAGGGGCTGCCGCCCAGGCGGGGTCCCTTCTTAGGAGTGGGCATTGATGCTCCTGATACTTTTCTTGTCTTGAAGTTCTAAAGTTGGGTGGTGTCGCTGAAGATCGAAGAGTCCGCTTCGACACCGCTTGGCATCTGCGAATCCTTCAGGACCATACCGAGACCGGCCAGGGCGATCTTGATCTCCTCGATCGACTTTGTACCAAAGTTGCGGATGTCGAGTAGGTCGGCTTCTGAGTGCGCGACCAGCTCCCCAACCGTGAGGATGCCCCTGCGACGTAGCGCGTTGTAAGAACGCGACTGCAGGTTCAAGCTCTCAATCGGCAGGGCCAGGTCCGCAGCCAGCGTCTCGTCGGTTGTGGTCGTGTCGATCTCAATACCTTCAGCTTCCACATTGAGGTCGCGCGCTAGGCCGAACAGTTCAACCAGGGTCTTACCCGCAGAAGCAACCGCGTCACGGGGAAGAATCGACGGCTTCGTCTCCACATCCAGAATCAGCTTGTCAAAGTCGGTCCGCTGCTCCACACGTGTCGCCTCAACCTTGTAGGTCACCTTCAGAACGGGTGAGTAGATCGAGTCAACAGGCATCGCATCGTAGTCGTCATCGAAGTGCTTGTTCTGCGCAGCAGAGACGTACCCGCGGCCACGCTCAACCGTAAGTTCGGCTTCGAGCTTCCCACGGTCGTTCAACGTGGCAATCCGCAACTCGGGGTTGTGGATTTCAACGCCCGCAGGCGGCGTAATGTCTCCGGCCAGGACTTCGCCCGGTCCCGACTTGCGCAGGTACATCTCTACCGGCTCATCGTTATCGGAAGACAGGACTAGTGCCTTGATGTTCAAGATAATCTCAGCAACGTCCTCTTTCGCGCCCTCAATGGTTTCAAACTCGTGTGGGACGCCCTCGATGCGGACCGAGGTAACCGCAGCACCGGGAATCGACGAGAGCAAGGTACGCCGCAGAGAGTTGCCGAGCGTGTAGCCGAAACCGGGTTCGAGTGGCTCAAGGGTGAAACGGGAACGATAATCCGAGACGACTTCTTCGGTCAGGATGGGTCGCTGTGCAATCAGCACGTTCGGTTCCTTTCTGTTCGGTGTCCGCCATATGACACCGATTTAGACTTCCGTTCGTGGAAGGGGGCTGGTTCCTAGCTGTGTTTGCGTTCGCTGCCGTTGGCTTTGGCACCGCGCCCGCAAAGGACTGTTAGCCGCGGCGACGCTTGGGTGGGCGGCAACCGTTGTGGGGGTGGGGGGTGACGTCCTGAATGGAGCCGACTTCAAGGCCAGCAGCCTGCAGGGCGCGGATCGCGGTTTCACGCCCGGACCCCGGGCCCTTCACGTAAACGTCGACCTTCTTCATTCCCTGTTCTTGAGCGCGCCGCGCGGCAGCTTCAGCTGCGAGCTGGGCAGCGAACGGAGTCGACTTGCGCGAGCCCTTGAAGCCAACCTGACCGGAGGAGGACGAGGCGATCACGCCGCCGCTGGGGTCAGTGATGGAGACGATCGTGTTGTTAAAGGTGGAGCGGATGTAAGCGTTCCCCTGGGTTACTGTTCGCCGGTCCTTACGACGCGGCTTCCGAGCCGAAGAAGTGGTCTTCTGAGCCATGTTTTCTATTCCTTCACAAGATCTGGGGCCGCAAAATCTGAGGCTGGGCCCGAACTACTTGGGTTATGCCTTCTTCTTACCGGCGACGGTGCGCTTCGGTCCCTTGCGGGTCCGGGCGTTCGTCTTCGTGCGTTGGCCGCGAACCGGAAGGCCAGCGCGGTGGCGCCGTCCCTGGTAGCTACCAATTTCGATCTTGCGACGGATGTCGGCCTGAACCCCGCGGCGCAGGTCGCCCTCCACCTCGTAGTGAGAGTCAATGTACTGGCGCAGCTTCACCAAGTCTTCTTCGCTCGCGTCTTTCACGCGGAGGTCGGGGCTGACGCCCGTAGCTGCCAGTGTTTCGTTAGCACGGGTCTTCCCAATGCCGTAAATGTAGGTGAGGGCGACTTCCATCCTCTTTTCCCGAGGAAGGTCTACGCCAGCAATACGTGCCATTTAGCGTTCTCCATTTGTTTCCGAAGGCCGTCACCCTGGCAGTCGCTTCCCTTTCGATTCGAAAGGGAAGTGTCCCCGGCCTTCGGACCGGGGGTCTGAACTGATCAAGTTCAGTCGACAGAGCGCTTTATTGAGTTGTTTGAAGCTTGGTGCGTCGGCACCACCTGCTAACCCTGGCGCTGTTTGTGCCTGGGGTTTTCACAGATAACCATGACCGCTCCGTGGCGACGAATCACCTTGCAGTGGTCACAAATTTTCTTGACGCTGGGCTTGACTTTCATTCCTGTTCCTTCACTTAGGGGCTGGGCCCCAGTCCATGCCGACAACTTCGGGCCGGCACTGGCGGATTACCTGTACCGGTAGACGATCCGCCCGCGGGACAGGTCGTAGGGACTGAGCTCAACTACCACGCGATCCTCGGGGAGAATACGGATGTAGTGCTGGCGCATTTTGCCCGAGATGTGGGCCAGGACCACGTGTCCGTTCTCGAGTTCAACACGGAACATCGCGTTTGGGAGCGCCTCAACGACACTGCCTTCGACCTCGATTACGCCGTCCTTTTTTGCCATAAACTCCGCTTATCCTCAAACTTTCGTGTAGCTTCGGGTCAGTATGCCCGACTAGTAACCCTAGTGCAGGCCCCCACCCGTTCGGTACCAGCCAGGGCCTTCAGTTAGCGATCTCACGACCTGCGCCCTGGTCCGGGCGTAGTTCTTAGACATTGATTGGGCGAATGCCGTACGGAGCCAGGCCCGCTGCACCGAAGTCATGCGCCGTAAGCACTGAGATTCCGCCGTCCAGGATTGCAACGGTGTGCTCCCAGTGAGCTGAGGCGAGTCCATCTTGGGTCACCACGGTCCAGTCGTCTTCCAGCACCCTCGAACGTTGGCTGCCCTCGGTGAGCATGGGTTCGATACAGATCACCATGCCCGGAATGAGCTTAGGGCTCCGGCCGCGGGTTCGGTAGTTGTAGACCTGGGGGTCTTCATGGAGGGCGTTCCCTATGCCGTGACCGCTGTAGCCCTGCAGGATGTCGGGTGTCCACCCAAACTGCCCGCTATAAGACTCAACGTCGTCCTCGATTGCTGCGCCAATCTGCCCAACGTTTTTCGCACCCTCAGCAGCTGCTATCCCGGCCCAAAGCGAATGCTTGGTGATTGCAGAAAGTTCCTTGCGCTTCTTCACCGAGTCCCGGTCAGGCCCGTCAAGCACCACCGTGAAAGCAGCGTCAGAATGCCAGGGGTGGCCGGCCCGCCAGATCACGGCGCCACAGTCAAAGGAAACGATGTCTCCGGGTTGCAGGACCCTGTCTCCGGGGATCCCATGCACGATTTCATCGTTCACAGAGATGCAGACAGAGGCGGGGAAACCGTAGTAGTTCAAGAAGTTCGGTTTGGCACCGAGATCCCTGGTGACCTGATACGTCAAAGCGTCAAGCTCTGCGGTCGTTTTGCCAGGGGCTGCAGCTTCCGCTAGCGCGCGGTGAACCTCCGCGACAACCAGGCCAGCTTCACGCATGTAGCCAAGCTCTTGACGAGTCTTGGCGGAGACATTCCTGCGCACTGCTACTGCTACTCGCAGACACCACGCAGGCGAAGGGCTTCTAGCATTCCCTCTGCGACTTCGTCCGGAGTCCCGGAGGCATCGACGGACTCAAGCAGGTCCAGGTCAGCATAGTAGGTGGCTAGCGGCTCGGTGCGTTCGTTGTAGACCTCTAAGCGGTGCTTGAAGACCTCTATCTTGTCGTCTGCCCTGTTTTCCTGAGACGCCCTGTTAGCGAGGCGTGCAATAAGGACGTCCTCTGGGGCTGTCAACACCAACACGGCGTTGATCACCATCGATTCTTTGGCCAAGGTGTCACGAAGGGCATGTGCCTGCTCCAGGGAACGTGGGTAGCCATCCAGGACAAACCCGCCACGAGCGTCGGGAGCGGAAAGACGCGCAGCGACCATCGGGTTCGTTACATAATCGGGAACGAAGTCCCCCTGATCCATGAAGGTCTGGGCCAACTTACCGAGTTCTGTTTCTTCCTCAATGTTCGTTCGAAAGATCTGGCCCGTGGAGATGGCAGGAACGCCTAGGGCCTTTGCTAACCAAGCCGCCTGAGTTCCCTTCCCGACACCGGGAGGCCCCAGCAGTATAACGGCGCTCATTTCAAGAACCCCTCGTAGTGGTGCTGCTGCAGTTGAGAGTTTATCTCTTTCACGGTCTGCAAACCAACACCGACCATGATCAGCAACGTCGTCCCGCCGAACGGCATCTGGTTCGCCGCAAGTCCCATCGGGATCATGATGATCGACGGAAGGATCGCGATAACCACAAGATAGAGTGCACCCGCAGTGGTAAGGCGATTGATCACGTACTGCAGGTACTCAGCCGTTGGTCTCCCCGCTCGATACCCGGGAATAAAGCCGCCGTACTTCTTCATGTTGTCCGCAACCTCTTCTGGGTTGAACGTGATCGACGTGTAGAAGAAGGCGAACGCAAAAATCAGGAGCGCGTTGGTGATGATGTACGGGAGCGACTGATGCGAGAAGTTGATGGTTATCCACTGCACCCAGCCCGCATCCGGTTCGCCAAACTGAGCAATCAGGGGCGGCAACGCAAGAATTGAGGTAGAGAAGATCACCGGAATAACGCCAGCCATGTTGATCTTCAAGGGGATGTACGTGGTTGTTCCCCCGTAGGTCCGCCTGCCCACCATCCGTTTCGCGTACTGAACGGGGATCCGGCGTTGTGCCTGCTCGACGTACACGACTGCCACCGTCACCCCCAGGATGATCAGCACGATGTAGAAGACGATCAACCAGCCGCGAGTCCGTCCAATGTCCAGGAGGTTCAGAGGCAGAGTCGACACAATCGAAGTGAAGATCAACAGCGACATCCCGTTGCCGACCCCACGTTCGGTGATGAGTTCACCGAACCACATGATGACCGCTGTACCCGCAGTCATCACAAGCACCATGAACAGGTAGGTTCCCATGCCCGGGTTTGGGATCACGGATCCCGGGCAGTTCGGGAACATCTGCCCCGAAGACGCCATCGCGATCATGGTGGTCGACTGCAGGACCGCTAGGAAAATTGTCAGATAACGAGTGTACTGCGTGAGCTTTGTCTGCCCTGACTGCCCCTCCTGATGCAGATCCTCGAAACGGGGAACCGCAACGCGGAGCACCTGGATGATGATGGACGCCGTAATGTACGGCATGATCCCGAGCGCAAAGACTGACAGTTGCATCAGCGCGCCACCCGAGAACAGGTTGAACATGTCTAACAGGGAAGTTTGGTCTTGCATTGCAAGACACTCGTGGATGGCTTCTGCAGAAACGCCCGGCGTCGGGATGAAAGTTCCCAACCGGTAGAGCGCCATGATCATCAGCGTGAAGAAGATCTTCCGCCGCAAATCAGGTGTGCGGAAGGCCTGAGCGAACGCGCGTAGCAAGCTTCCTCCTGAGTCTAACGAGCCCTTTGGCGGGATCGGAACCAACAATAGCTTCTATTTGTTGGTGGGAGGGCACCGTCGGGGACCCTCCCACCACTTGGCTGGTCTTAGCGAGCAGCTAGAGTTCCCCCGGCCTTCGTGACCTTGTCTTCAGCGGACGCTGACCACTTGTCAGCAACGATGTCGAACTTAGAAGTGACATTGCCGCTACCGAGGATCTTAACGGGTTCCCCCTTGCGCACCGCGTTCTTCGCAACCAGGTCCTCTACCGTGACCGTTCCCCCCTCGGGGAACAGTTCCTGAAGCTTGTCGAGGTTCACGACCTGGTAGTCAACCCGGAACTGGTTCTTGAAACCACGTAGCTTCGGTAGGCGCATGTGGATCGGCATTTGGCCGCCCTCGAACCCGATGCGAACGGTGTTGCGTGCGTGAGTACCCTTGGTGCCTCGTCCCGCGGTTTTACCCTTCGATGCTTCACCGCGGCCCTTGCGGGTCTTGGCTTTCTTAGCTCCGGGTGCGGGGGCAAGGTGGTGCAGTCGCAACACTTCGCCGTCGGCGGGCAGATTGCTATTCTGTTTGGTCTTCGCCATTAGTCGACCTCTTCTACATCAAGCAGATGCATGGCGGTGCGAATCTGACCGCGAACGACCGGCGTGTCAGTGCGTACCGTGCTCTGGCCGATCTTCCGCAGGCCCAAGGCCCGCACCGATTCGGCAATGTTCTTCTTCTGACCGTGCAGAGACTTAACCAGCGTGATCTTGAGTTGTGCCATCAGGCGTTCACCCCCGCGGAGGCCTTTTCGGCCTCTTTCTTCTCAGCCTCGGCCTTACGCTCAGCTACGCCAGCGGCGCGTGCTGCAAGCATGCTTGTCGGGGCCACGCGCTCAAGGGGAAGCCCGCGGCGGGCCGCAACATCCTCAGGTTCTTCAAGTTGCTTGAGCCCGTCGACAGTCGCGCGAACAATGTTGATGGCGTTCGAGCTTCCGAGAGACTTGGTGAGCACGTCGTGGACACCTGCGCACTCAAGCACAGCGCGAACTGGGCCACCGGCGATAACACCGGTACCGGGGGATGCGGGACGCAAAAGGACAATCCCTGCCGCGTCGCGACCCTCTACCAGGTGCGGAATGGTACGGCGGATCATGGGAACCCGGAAGAAGTTCTTCTTGGCTTCCTCAACGCCCTTCGCGATCGCTGCTGGAACTTCCTTAGCCTTGCCGTAGCCGACGCCAACGGTGCCTTCACCGTCACCAACAACCACTAGCGCAGTGAAGGAGAACCGGCGCCCGCCCTTCACCACCTTAGAAACACGGTTGATCGCGATCACGCGTTCCAGGTACTGGTTACGGTCGTCTTGACGCCCGCGACCTCCCCGTCCCTGGCCACCGCGTCCTCTGCGGTCTCCACCCTGACCTCGGCGGTCTCCGCCCTGACCCTGGCGTGCAGAGTCCTGATCGGTGTTTGCTTGGGCTTTTTCAGCCATTAGATGCTCTCCCTTTCCTTGACTCTGCTTAGAGCTTCAGGCCGCCCTGGCGGGCGCCTTCCGCTACTGCCGCAACGCGGCCGTGATACTTGTACCCGCCACGATCGAAGACAACTTCGTCGATCCCGGCTTCTTTCGCGCGCTCCGCGATGAGTGAGCCGACCCTGTGGGCCTTCTCAGTCTTCTTCGAATCGTCTGCGCGAAGTTCCGGTTCCATGGTGGACGCCCAAACCAGCGTCTTACCCTGTTCGTCATCCACAACCTGAGCGAACATGTGACGGTTCGAGCGGGTCACAACCAAGCGGGGACGAGCATTCGTTCCCGACACGGTCTTGCGCACCCGCTGGTGACGCCTAACGCGCGCAATGCGCTTGCCTTTACCTTTGACCGCGTAAGCCATGATTACTTACCAGCCTTTCCGACCTTGCGCCTCACAACTTCGCCCTGGTAGCGAATGCCCTTACCCTTGTAGGGTTCCGGCTTGCGGAGCTTACGAATGTTTGCGGCGACCTCGCCGACCTGTTGCTTGTCGATCCCACTCACGACGATCTTTGTCTGGGAAGGAACGGTGATCTCGATGCCGGTCGGCGGTTCGAACACGACGGGATGCGAGAAGCCGAGGGTGAGCTCGACACCTTTCCCCTTCTGTGTGGCGCGGTAACCCGTCCCAACAATCTCAAGGCTCTTCGAGTACCCGTTAGTGACGCCCTCGACCATGTTGGCGATCAGCGTGCGGGATAGGCCATGGAGTTCGCGAGAAGTTCGGTCGTCATTAGGACGGACCGTCAGGATCTCGTTTCCTTCAAGCTTCGCCGTGATGGGTGTCGGTAGAACCAGAGAGAGCTCACCTTTAGGACCCTTAACTGATACGTCAGCGTCGCTCACCTTGGCTTCAACACCAGCGGGAAGAACAATCGGCTGCTTGCCAATACGTGACATCTTTCCCCCTACCAGACGTAGGCGAGGACTTCGCCGCCCACGCCGGCTTCGGATGCTTGGCGGTCCGTTAGGAGCCCGGAGGATGTCGACAAGATTGCGACACCTAGGCCACCACGCACCTGCGGCAACTCGGTTGATTTTGCGTAGACACGCAGGCCCGGCTTAGACACTCGCTCAAGCCCCGTGATGGCGCGTTCACGGCGCCCACTGTACTTGAGATCTAAGATCAGAGTCTTGCCGACGCGTGCGTCCTCTACCCGGACGTCCTTTATGTAGCCCTCGTTCTTCAGGATCTGGGCAATCCCGTCCTTCAGTTTCGAGTAGGGCATTGACACGGACTCGTGTTGAGCCGTGTTCGCGTTTCGCAGACGTGTCAGCATGTCTGCGACGGGGTCAGTCATTGTCATTTTTGGGCAAAGCCCTTCCTCGGCGTGGTTTCCCTCGGCAATTGCCGCCGGGGACTTCCGCCGTGAGTATTACCAGCTGCTCTTAGTGACGCCTGGAAGCTCGCCGCGAAGGGCAAGTTCACGCAGGCAAATGCGGCACAAACCGAACTTGCGGTAGACCGACTTGGGCCTGCCGCACCGGTTGCAGCGCGTGTAGGCGCGGACAGCAAACTTAGGCTCGCGGGCCGCTTTGATTCGAAGAGATGTCTTAGCCATTCCTAGTCCTCTTTAAACGGGAAGCCGAGCTTGCGAAGTAGTGCACGGCCCTGGTCATCAGTGTCAGCAGAAGTGACGATCGTGATGTCCATGCCGCGAGCGCGGTCAATCTTGTCTATGTTGATCTCGTTGAACATGGCCTGCTCGGTGAGCCCGAACGTGTAGTTTCCGTGTCCGTCGAACTGCTTGGGTGACAACCCGCGGAAGTCACGGATACGTGGCAGCGCGGTTGAAGTGAGGCGGTCAAGGAACTCCCACATCCGATCTCCACGCATGGTGACAGATGCACCAATCGGCTGCCCCTCACGCAACTTGAACTGCGCTATGGACTTCTTCGCCCGGTTGATCCGCGGCTTCTGCCCGGAAATCGCAGCCAGGTCCGCAACTGCGCCATCAATGAGTTTAGAGTCGCGTGCTGCGTCCCCAACCCCCATGTTCACAACGACCTTGACTGGTTTGGGAGCCATCATGACGTTCTCAAGGTTGAACTCTTCGATAAGTTCTCCCTTGATCTGGTCCTGATACTTCTCTTTCATGCGGGGAATCATGCGTCTAGCTCCTTACCCGGGGTTATGCCGCGGCGCGTGCCTCCGCGGGCAACACGGACGCGCACTGTGCGCTTCCGACCGTCCCGCTCGACAACGTCCTCGCGAAAGCCCACCCGAACGGGTTTTTTAGTCGAGGGATCGACCAGGGCGACCTTCTCAATCCCGATCGGAGCCTCTGTCGTGACGATGCCGCCCTCTTGGCCTCCCTGTCCCTGACGGACGTGACGGGTCTTGAGGTTGACACCCTCGACAAGCACTTTACGATCGGCAGGGAATACCTTGATTACGCGCCCCTGTTTGCCTTTGTCACCTGGCTCCAGTGGTTCGTATCCCTCAGCGAGCCGTCGTTCGTTTCGCGCTTCCAACTTTTTAGGGTCCGAGGAGCGCCCGCGGATCACCTCAACAATGTCGCCTTTTTTGATCTTGGCGGCCATTAGATCACCTCCGGTGCCAGCGAGACAATGCGCATGAAACGCTTGTCACGAAGTTCGCGGCCAACGGGTCCGAAGATGCGGGTGCCACGTGGGTCACCGTCGTCGTTCTTCAGGATCACTGCCGCGTTCTCGTCGAATCGGATGTAGGACCCGTCGGGGCGCCTGGTGGGTTTCTTTGTGCGAACGATTACTGCACGCACAACCTCCCCCTTCTTAACGCTTCCCCCCGGAATCGCGTCCTTCACTGTGGCGACGATTGTGTCGCCGATGCCTGCGTACCGTCGTTTTGAGCCGCCGAGTACACGGATGGTCAAGATCTCCTTGGCCCCCGTGTTGTCGGCGATCTTCAATCGCGACTCCTGCTGGATCATGTCTTACGCTCCTGTCGTCGTGCCGGTTCTCTTTGGGCATCTACCCTGAGCCTTGCCGAACGGATTCTTAGTTTGGAAAGAGCTGCCCCTGGGGCTACTTAGCCTTTTCCAAGATCTCCGCCACGCGCCAGTGCTTGGTGCGAGACAGAGGACGGGTTTCCATGATGCGGACGTAGTCACCGACGCCGCAATCGTTATTTTCGTCGTGGGCCTTGACCTTCTTGGTCTTGACCGTGACCTTGCCGTAAAGGGGGTGCTTGACGCGGTCTTCCAAGACGACGACAACCGTCTTGTCCATCTTGTCGGACACGACGTAGCCACGCCTTACTTTGCGTTGGCCCCGCTCCAGGGTTGATTCACTCACTCGTTGTCCTCAGTTCCGGGCGCGGTGCGGAAACCTAGTTCCCGTTCACGCGCGATCGTGTAAATCCGGGCGATGTTGCGGCGGACTGCCTTCATGCGTCCGTGGTCTTCCAGGGTGCCAACAGCTTGGGCGAAGCGCAGGTTGAACAGTTCGGCCTTCGCGGCCTCGAGTTCTTTGCGGAGCTCCGCGTCATCCATCGCGTCCAGGTCGGCTGTCGTCAAAACGTTATTAGCCATTTAGCTTTCCACACCCTCTCGGACAATAAAGCGGGTTTTCATGGGGAGCTTGTGGCGTGCACGGCTCATGGCCTCACGGGCCAGTTCCTCGTCAACACCACCGAGCTCGAAAAGAATCCGGCCTGGCTTCACAGGCGCGACCCACCATTCCGGTGACCCCTTGCCGGAACCCATGCGGGTTTCGGCGGGCTTCTTGGTAAGAGGACGGTCGGGGAACACGTTGATCCAGACCTTTCCACCACGCTTGATGTGACGGGTCATGGCGATACGTGCCGCCTCGATCTGGCGGTTCGTTAGATACGCACCCTCAAGAGCCTGGATGCCGTAGTCGCCGAACGCAAGTTCGGTGCCGGCTTTAGCCATCCCACCACGCTTCGGGCGGTGCTGCTTGCGGTACTTTACTCGGCGGGGAATGAGCATTGGCTCAGGCCTCCGTTTCGGTTGTAGCAGGTTTGTCGGCAGGCTTCTCAGACTGCTTGGCCGGCGCGACAGTTACGTCCTCAGCGACCGGGGCATCCACCTGCGGGTCAGGGTTTCGCGGGCCGCGGCGAGGTCCGCCCCTGCGACCGTCACGGCGGGAACCACCGCGGCCGGCCTGCTCGGCCTGCATGCGAGCGAACTCGCGTTCTGTCATGTCACCCTTGTAGATCCAGACCTTCACGCCGATGCGGCCGAAGGTGGTCCGGGCTTCGAAGAATCCGAAATCTATGTTCGCGCGGAGCGTCTGCAAAGGGACGCGTCCCTCGCGGTAGAACTCGCTGCGAGACATTTCTGCCCCACCGAGCCTCCCCGAGCACTGAACGCGAATACCCTGGGCTCCCGCGCGCTGTGCGGACTGGATTGCCTTCCGCATCGCACGGCGGAAAGACACGCGGGCGGCGAGCTGTTCGGCGACGCCCTGTGCAACCAGTTGCGCGTCAATCTCGGGATTCTTCACCTCGAGAATGTTGAGTTGCACCTGCTTGCCTGTCAGCTTTTCCAAGTCCTGACGCAGGCGGTCTGCTTCGGCCCCACGACGTCCAATGACGATGCCCGGACGTGCCGTGTGTAGGTCGACGCGAACCCGGTCACGGGTGCGTTCAATCTCGATGCGGGAGATTCCGGCACGCTCAAGGTTGTCTTTGAGCGCCTCACGGATCAACACATCCTCGGCGACGTAGTCGCGGTAACGCTGGTCCTGGGTGGTCGAGTCGGCGAACCAACGCGAGCGATGATCGGTGGTGATCCCCAGGCGGAAACCAGTGGGGTTTACCTTCTGGCCCATCTAGCGATCCCCCTCCTCTTCCTCTTCGGTGCCAACAATCACGGTGATGTGGCTGGTGCGTTTCAGGATCTGTCCGGCGCGGCCTTGCGCGCGGGGACGGAAACGCTTCATGGTCGGTCCCTCATCAACGTAAGTTTCGAGGATTACCAGGTCCGCGTCCTGTAGCGGAACGCCCTCATTATCTGCGATGACGTGGGCGTTCGCTACGGCGCTATTCAGCACCTTGCGGATGTCATATGCGACCTTCTGAGGCGCGAACGCCAGCAGGTCGTCGGCCTCCAGGAAACTCTTTCCACGGATCTCATTTACGATCCTGCGAGCCTTCTGGGGCGTCGTGCGCACGAAGCGCACCTGCGCCTTGGCTTCCATCAGTCTCTCCTGCCTTCCTGGCGCCCGCCTAGTAGCGGCGGCCTTTACGGTCGTCTTTCACGTGGCCGCGGTATGTCCGCGTCGGGGCGAATTCACCGAGTTTGTGACCAACCATCGACTCGGTCACGAAGACCGGCACATGGCGGCGGCCGTCGTGAACGGCAAAGGTAAGTCCAAGGAAGTCAGGCGTGATCATGGAGCGGCGCGACCAGGTCTTAATGACCTGCTTGTTGCCGGACTCGATTTGCTCGTCGATCTTCTTCTGCAGATGGGCGTCAACGAAGGGGCCCTTTTTCAAGCTACGAGGCATCTTTCAGACTTCCTATCAGCGCTTCTTGCCAGTGCGGCGACGACGGACAATGAGTTGGTCGCTCGGTTTGTTCGGACGACGTGTGCGGCCCTCGGGCTTACCCCAGGGGCTGACCGGGTGGCGACCACCGGAGGTGCGGCCCTCGCCACCACCGTGCGGGTGGTCGACCGGGTTCATGGCTACACCACGAACCTTGGGACGCTGCCCCTTCCAGCGGGCTCGTCCTGCTTTACCAAGGGAAATGTTTCCATGCTCGGCGTTTCCAACCTCGCCCACCGTCGCACGGCAGTCAAGGTCAACGTTGCGGATCTCCCCGGAAGGGAGTCGTAGTTGCGCGAATCGGCCTTCCTTAGCGACCAGCTGGATTGAAGAGCCCGCGCTCCGCGCCAGCTTTCCGCCCTGCCCTGGATTCAGTTCCACGTTGTGGATGACGGTACCGAGTGGGATGTTGCGCATCGGCAGACTATTTCCCGGCTTGATGTCAGCCTTCGGCCCGCTCTCAACCCGGCTCCCCTGCTTCAGGCCCTGCGGAGCGAGGATGTAGCGCTTCTCGCCATCCGCGTAGTGCAGCAGTGCAATGTTTGCCGTGCGGTTAGGATCGTACTCGATCTCTGCAACGTTCGCGGGGATACCGTCTTTGTCGCGCCTCTTGAAGTCGATCACGCGGTAGGCACGTTTGTGTCCCCCACCTCGGCGACGGGAGGTAATACGACCGTATGAGTTGCGTCCGCCCGTCTTAGTGAGGGGGCGAACCAGGGACTTCTCCGGGGTCGAGCGCGTGATTTCAGAAAAGTCTGAGACAGTCCCGTGGCGACGGCCCGGAGTCGTCGGCTTGTATTTGCGAATAGCCATTTTTCTTACCCCTTTGACCTAAACCCCGGCGTCGCCGAAGATGTCGATGGAGCCCTCACGTAGCGTGACGATCGCCCGCTTCGTGTCTGCCCGCTTCCCGACACCGTCACGGCGACGGTAGGTCTTACCGGGACGGTTCATCGTGGCGACCTTGTCGACCTTCACGTGGAAGATCTTTTCGATCGCGTTCTTGATTTCCGTCTTGTTTGCACGAGGATCGACGATGAAAGTGTACTTTCCAACGTCTTGCAGACGCGAAGACTTTTCCGTTACAACCGGGCGCAGAATAACGTCGCGCGGGTTCTTGGATGCTTCCAGGGTGCTCACTTGGAATCCTCCTTAGCGGGTGCTTCTTCAGCTTCAGCTACTGCTTCGGCTTCAGAAGCTTCGTCGGCAGCCTTCTTGGCCACCTTCTTTTCCGCGGCTTCAGCCTTGTCTTCTGCTTCCTCTAGGTTTTTTACCTTCGAGGTTTTGTCAGCCTTCTCTTCACGGATCGCCTTGACTTTTGAATCGGCGGTCTCAGCGTCAGTTGCAAGGCTCTTTCGAACCGGTGCGGTGCGGACCGCCCGTTCGATGTAGCTGGCAAGCGCGTCTTCTGTGAAGATCACTTCTTCCGCGTCAATGACGTCGTAAGTGTTCAGCTGGTCAGACCACAGCGTGTGAGCAAGCGGAGCGTTCGCGTAGCTCTTCACTACCGTCTTCGCGCCAAGCTCATCGCGGTCGATGACAATGAGGACTTTGCCGCCCCTGGTAACAGCGCTCAGGGTCTCGATAGCGTCCTTCGTAGAGGGCGTATCTTCAAGGACCAAGTCTTCAAGGACCAGCAGTGCGCCGTTACGGGCACGGTCCGACAATGCCGAGCGAAGTGCTCCCGCCTTCATCTTCTTGGGTGTCCGCTGCGAGTAGTTGCGGGGCTGCGGTCCATGAACGACGCCACCGCCCCTGAACTGCGGTGCTCGGATCGAGCCCTGGCGGGCGTTACCGGTTCCCTTTTGGCGGTAGGGCTTGCGGCCCCCGCCCGAGACCATGCCGCGGGTCTTGGTGGCGTGCGTGCCCTGACGGGCTGCGGCCAGCTGAGCTTCAACGACCTGGTGGATAAGCGGAACGTTCAAAGGGACGTCGAACACCACTCCGGGTAGGACGACCATGCGACCGGTCCCCTTGCCGTTGATGTCCAGCACTTCCACTTCCGTGTCTGCGTACTGTGCTTCGTTTGCCATCATGCCCCCTTCACAGCTGTGCGGATCATGACAATAGCTTTGGCGGGTCCGGGGATTGCCCCTTTGACCATCACCAGGCCCTTGTCGGTGTCAACGCCCACGACCTCAAGGTTCTGAATGGTCCGGACTTCGCCACCGGCGCGTCCGGCCATCTTGTGACCGCGGAACACGCGTCCAGGGGTGGAAGCCCCACCGATTGAACCGGGCTTGCGGTGGACCTTGTGTGCGCCGTGAGATGCGGGGCCTCCGTGGAAGCCGTGCCGCTTCATGACGCCAGCGAAGCCTTTGCCCTTGCTAGTCCCCGTGACGTCAACCAGCGAGCCAACCTCGAATGTTGACGCGTCCAACTCCTGGCCGGTCTTGTAGTCCCCGGCATCTGGCGTACGGAACTCTGCAATGTGTCGCTTCGGCTCGACGCCTGCCGCTTCGAAGTGGCCAAGCAGCGGCTTGGTCATGCGACGAGGATCGATGTCTTCGAAGCCCAGCTGGACGGCCGAGTAGCCGTCCTTGTCTTCCGTGCGTACCTGAGTGACGACGTTCGTGCCGACCTGAACGACCGTCAGGGGTACGACGTGGCCGTCTTCATCCCAAACCTGGGTCATGCCGAGCTTGCGGCCCAGCAGCGCTTTCCGCGCTTTATCAGTAGTCATTGCGGGGGTCCTCAGAGCTTGATTTCGATGTTGACGTCTGCCGGAAGGTCCAGACGCATGAGCGAGTCGACAGCCTTCGGAGTCGGGTCAATGATGTCAATGAGCCTCTTGTGCGTACGCATCTCGAACTGCTCGCGGCTGTCCTTGTCTTTGTGTGGCGACCGGATGACGACGAACACGTTTTTCTCGGTCGGGAGCGGCACGGGTCCCACCACGGTCGCGCCTGCGCGCTCCACTGTGTCGACAATCTTGCGCGCCGAGCTGTCGATGACCTCATGGTCATACGACTTGAGCCGGATGCGGATCTTCTGTCCCGCCATGCCGTTCTACCTCTTCTCGTACCAGATTCGATCACCGGCCCCCGCGTTCGGGCGTGTCCGGAAACGAACACAGACCTATGCGGCTACCAAATGGGCTTTGGTCAGGCCGATTGTCTTGTCAAAAGAACTTGGGCAGCGGGTCCTTGCATCCTTCAAGCAGGAGCAGCACCACGCACCCAACTCGCCCCACCCTCGTGAGGCAACCTGAATAGTTTGGCACGCAGGTTTGTATTCGTCCAAGCCCGAGCCCGTTCCTGCGACCAGTTTCACTAGTTAGCTCAGGTTTTTAGGATAAGAAGCGGTGAGCAGGCCTACCAAGCGTCAAGGTACACCCTGCTGGTAAAGTTGACTGCAGGCAAATCCCCCAGCTCGGGGTAGAGCACGGATGGCGGTGGAAACTTGAAGGCAGTAGTCGTTAGGCCGTTTCAGGCCCGCAGAGTCGCGAGCGTGACCAAGCCTGTCGGGCACGTGCGGGCCGCCCAGACGCGCTACCGGAAGCCCCAGGCGCTCACTATCTCTTTCCAAGGTCCGGACTCAGCTGAGCTTCGATTCCACCTGGAGCTTTCCGCTGAGGACCCGAGCCAGGCCTGGCAGCAGGCCACCTCGGGACTAAGTGAAATCCTGGCGCTAGTGGACGGTGCGGGGCTAACTGACGCGTGGGAGCTGAACCAGCTCCAGATCGAGTCCTAACCTTTCGACACGCGAGTTCAGTCCCCTTAGGTCGGCTTCTACAATCAAAAGGAAGTAGAAAGCAGAGGCTGATGACTGAACAGGAAAAACATTCCTACCCAATGACGCGCCGACAGGAAGACCCAATCCAGAGGGGCCCCGTAGACCACTCTACCTATGGGCCTAACCGAGCGTCTGCCCGCAGCTTGAAGGGGACATTGGGGGCTCGCTGGGTTTGGATGTCCACAATCGCGGTTCTGATCTTTGTGGCCATCTATCTTGCCGCGATTCAAACATACCTGGGTCAGTACCTGGAAAACGCTGCGTTGCTTGGCGCGAAGAGCATTAGCACCGAGCAACTCGATGAATCCCTGGATAGGTTGCACGTTATCTCCATCGCGTCCCTGGTGGTAATGATGGTCATTTATGCCCTGATCGGGTTCTTCCGCAGGACCTGGGAAGTCGCGGTGGCAGGAATGGCGATCTTGGGTGTCTCCGCGGTCTCAGCAGAGCTGCTGAAGCGAGTGATCCTACCCAGACCCGATCTGACCGGACTGATTCCAGACTCGGTTCACAACTCTTTTCCTTCGGGTCACACGACCATAGCGATGGCGATCCTACTGTCCCTGATTGTTGTCGTCGCATACCGTTGGCGTGGCTGGGTCGTTGGGTTTGCAATGATCTGGGCTGCTTCGGTTGGGGCCGCGACTGTCACCGCAAGGTGGCACCGCTTTTCTGACACTTTGGGCGCAGACGCACTCGCACTGTTCGTCGCGGCCCTGGTCACGCTCTGGCTGCTCCAGCGTGGCTCCATCGTGGCCGGCGGTTCCAAGACCTACCCGTTCAGGGTCATCTACGTGGTTCTTGCCGGAGTATTCGCACTCGGTGCGCTGGTCGTCGGGTTGATCCTCGTTCTTGCAACCCTGAACAACTTTGAGATCTTTGCTCAGCTATCACAGGCGCACAGCGCAGGGGTAGCCCCGCAGCTGACCGCGCACCTGGATCCGACGTTTAACGAGAACATTTTCTACGCGGCGCAGTCCTTGGCGTTCGCCTTTTCGACAATCGCGGCCCTGTGGTTCTGGGCAACTTTCCACCGCATCCAAACAAGGGGATAGCCAGTCTGGCAGCTACAGGCCCTGCGCCAGAAATATCGCGCCAGCGACACTCGCAGCGAACCCAACTGCCCCTGCCCCAGCCAGGGCTGCGAGACGAATCCGCGTGCCGCGCTGGTACACCCGCCGGATCTCGGCGCGCTGTTCAAGCTGATCCGTCCCCATGAAAACGACCTGTGGGACCGGGACCTCTGGCCGTTCTGGGATCGACGGGTGCTCTCGAGGTGCGTAAGACGTTAGGACGATCCCGTCCGTGCCCGGGTCGTAAACCGCCGAGATCTCTTCTACTCCCGTCTCGGTCAGGGGAGATGCGGCCCAGCCGCTCGGCTGCGCGAGCCCTGTCATTTCGTAGAGCTCGGTCGTCGGTCGTTTCCCCGGGCGCATCGCGTCCTGCTCGCGTGTGCTGAGTCGCGTTGCGTCTGACTCCTGGGCCCGTGAACTCAAGTGTGTCTGGTCATCACCTGTCCTGGTGCTCAGGCGGGTCTGGTCGTCCGCGCTCGCCGGGGTCCTTTTACCCAGTTTTGTTGCGTCTTCACTTTCTTCCGGGGTCATGCGGACTACTTCGCGGTTCTTCTAAGCGCGGGGCTGGTGGTGTCGTCAGGGATGCTAAGCAGAGGCGCATGCCCGTTCGAGTTCGATACTGGCGTGAACTGAGGCAAAGGTGGGAGCGGCGCAAACTCGTCACCTACAACGTCCAGGACGATCGCGGTTATGTTGTCGCTACCTCCCCTGGACAAGGCAAGGTCCACTATGTTCTGCACGGCGTCTTTCCGGTCTGGCGAGCTCGAGGCCTGACCGAGTTCGGAGTCGAGGACTCCTTCTGCCGCACCATCTGAGATCACCACGAGTCGTTCCCCAGGAATGATCGGCGAAGTCCAGAGGTCTGCGTCGCTCTCTCCATCCCCCAGAGCGCGGGTTACCACGTTACGTGCGCGGTCGACTAAAGCCTGTTCTTCGGTTAGTTCACCCGCGTCAACCATGTCCTGCACCAGTGAATGATCGTGGGTCAAACGAACAAAATCAGTGCCGAGCCGCAGGTAGGTTCTCGAGTCCCCAAGATTTAGAAGCAGCCACTCCATGGTCTGGTCTGGCCCCCGAACGGCCACTACCCCCGTGAGTGTTGTTCCCGCACCACCCGGAAGAGTGTTTGCGAATGAAGAGATTCCCGCCTGAGCCGCCGCGAGTGCGCCC
Organism: uncultured Actinomyces sp.; assembly: GCA_964345615.1. Taxonomy (GTDB): domain Bacteria; phylum Actinomycetota; class Actinomycetes; order Actinomycetales; family Actinomycetaceae; genus Scrofimicrobium. The sequence continues at coordinate 51,551 of CAYFRQ010000002.1, forward strand.
TGCACTTCCTGGACAGTGACATCAACCCGACCCACAAGCGGGCGGAAAGCGTCGATCGCCATGGCGCTCGCGACCTCTCCACCCTGGTGCCCGCCCATGCCGTCGGCAACCAGGAAGACCGGGAACTGCGCTATACACGCATCCTCGTTCAGGCTGCGCTTCAGTCCTGGGTTCGTCCCGTAAACCGCAGAAAATCGTAGCGGCGACTTCGCTACCTTCGTCTTTTCGGTCTGCAATGCGGCCCCTACCGTTAGTCAGTGGTTTCGATGTGGCAGAGGACATCACCCAGGTAAAAACCCTGCGCCACAGCACTTCTCTCCTTCACCTGTTGCTCCTCTCCATCCGGTAGCACCAGGTATATTCCGTTAGTCGAGTTCAGGTCCTCGATGTACCAAGTCCCGTCAACAAGCTCAAGTTTTGCGTGTTTCGCGGACACGGTCTTACTGGGTTCCTTCACCGCCACCACCTGTAACCCCGCTTCAGCGTCATCCGGGCCAACCTTGCGACCCAGCAGAACCCTGGTCTGGGTAAGGGGCACGGGATCTGCACCGTCCCAGCTGAGTGTCGCTAAAACCTGGGTCTTCCGGTGCCGTTTCGCTAGGACCGTCTTGTCCTCTGGCTCGGGCATCTGGGCGCGGGGCAGAGGGACCGCAACAGGTGGCTCAAACTCGGCTGGGGTTTTCTTCAGTTTTTGCGCGGCAACCGGCACCGGCGCGACCTTCTGAACGGGCCCTTTGGGGGCCTGTCGCGGAATCGGTTCCACTTTCGGTAGTGGGCTCTCCGCCCCTTTCTCAGGCCTCGCGTAGGGCAGGGGGGCGGGTCGGGCCGAGGGAAGCGGCGTCGGGCCTAGGGAAGCAGGCGCGGGCCGGACGGGTTCCGGCACGGGATTGGCTGTCACCTTCCTAGCTTTCCGGGCTGAAACCGCGGCTTTAACCGGGGCAGGCCCGACTTTTTCTAGCCAGTCAAGCAGACCGGGATACGCGTTGGGGTGTTCTGCGATGGCCTGCCACATCGCAGGGTTTTCCTGAGCCAGCTTAAAGAGTTCCCTGGCATCTGCATTCGGCGATAGTGCCGGGCCCTGCGGCAAACTGGGCAATCCTGGATAAGACACGTTATGCTCCTTCATCCCCGACGGGTCCCCTAACTGAAACAGTACTGGTTTGACCGCTCCCGCGTGTCCGCGAAACGTCATTTCCTTGCCCGGGCAAAGAGAGAGCGTAGCGACAGTCGCGCGCGAAGCCGTCTTCCCGATCCAACGCCCTCCGCCAAGTTCGCCTTCGCTAATCCCGCTAGTTCCCACGCCTCGCTAGAGTCGTAGTCCACAGGATTTGGAACCTGGAAGCTGACGTAGTCCGCGAGTTCCGCGAGCCTGGGGGCCGAACCATCCTCGAATGAAAGCTCCCGCGCAACCTCGCTCCTTGTGGATGCGGGAGCGACCACGTAGCCGTAGTCGTCGGCCCTGTCACGGTAGTCGTCCCACGCACCCACAATCTGCTGACTGCCATCCGGCGCGTGCTTACGACGCGCCGATCTAAGAGCTTTCATTCCAAGGATCGTGATCGGCGGGATCGCAAGCGCCAAAAGACTTAGACCGACAACTGAGGCAAGCCGCACCCAAAACGGTGCTTCCGAAGCAGCCGAAGAAGAATCTTCCGCACCCTCACCCTGAGCGTCACCACCACTCGGTTTCGCTTGCGGCGGCGGCAGGACCTCTACCCCCTTGGGAGCAACCTCCGTCGCGTACTTCGGATCTGACGTCCTCTGTATTCGGGGTGACATGGGCATCTTGTGTTGCGGGGTGACATCGATTGGAGCCCACAGCCCAGTCCGCGCATCCTGCACCTCGATCCAGGCCGCCATGTCCCCGCCTTTGCAGGTCCCGGCACTGCAGGATGACAGGTCAGTGTCCCCGCTTGCGCCGAGCCTCGCGCCGACAGCAATGCGAGTGTTGAAGCCCAGAGAGTCCGCGACTAGGGCCGCTGCAACCGCGAACTGTTCGTCATCGCCAGGCGCAGAGACCAGTTCTGCAGCAGAGGCGTCCTTCCCCGCGGCCTCTGCCTGTTCATTCATGCGCGTGAACATGCGGTCTATCCGGTCCAGCGAGTGCCCTCCTCGCGAAGACTCAAATGAGTATCCTGCCAGCGCCTGCTTCCATTCCCATGGTTGGTCCCCCTCCGTGGCGGACAACGAATGGCTTAGGAACCCGCGTTCACGCAGCCTTGAGATCAGTTCAAGCAAACCGGAACCGGTCCGTGGTTGCTCCTGGTCAGCGATCCATTTCGCGATCGAGTCAGGGAGCTCCGTCACCAGAGTCACGCCTTGTCCTTCGGGCTCAAAACTGTTCACAGCCGAAGTCGGTTCCAGCATTTGGAAAGTAGAGGCGGAGTACCTGACCCCCTCAGCCAGGCCCAACGGGGCAACCTGTACTGCGGTCCCCGTACTCCGAGCATAGAAGAACCCGTCTTGGAGTTCCGCTTTCTGTTCCCCCTCGAACTCGGCGAAACCAAGTCTTCCCGGCAGTGGGACCCAACTGCCCCTGTACGCGCCTATCTCGATAGTGCTTAGCGAAGCGGGATCGTCCGCGCCGACAGGATCGATTGGGGCTGGGACGGGAGCGAAAATCTGGCCGAGGCTTCCCTCTGTTGGTGCGACAACTCCGAAGACGTGACCGTTGTAGGCGTCAAGTGTTGCGAGTCGGATTCGTCCCTCCGGGTCGTAGTCACTGACAACGAAGAGTGTCTTCCCGAAAAGGTCGTTGCTGAAGTAGGTGCGGTACATGGAGAGAGGCGACACTTCGGTCGCGTCGAGCAACTCCGCGTGCTGGTCATTCCGTAGTGTCTTACGCTGATGAGACTCAGCGGCCCACGGGGTCACAAAGATTGCACCGGCCACTGCTGCTGCCACCATCAACGTACCCAGGACCGTTCTGGCGGTGCGAACCGCTACCCACCGACCCCTTGCACCTTCCGAAAGTCGGACAGTCGCCCGACCACTCTGCCAAGGACGCCAAAACAACCACCCAAATAAAAGCAAGACGACGGCCGCGCCAAGGAAGGCGTGCGAACCGGTCGCGTCTGGGCTGACCCGGGAGAAAAGCCCCGGCAAGTAGGTGCTAAAAGACCTGAGAGTGCGTGGACCGAGTGCAATCCCGGCAAGGAAGGGGATCAGCGAGACCCCCGCCGCCCACGGCCAAGCACGCACCGTCCTCCAGGATAGTGAGAACACTGCAAGTGAAACGAAAATCGCCAGGAAGAAAAATGGGGCAAGGACCTGATGATACGTGCCGAGGGGGATTTCCAGGCTCAGGATTTGACGCGGGCCCGCGACAGGAGCCAAAAGCACCCCAACCACTTGCTTTAGGAGAGTCTTGGGCTCCCAGAAGACCTCGGGTGCTGCCAGTGGGACACCCACCACCACGTACGCACCAATCGCGATCGCAACCGATTTCCAGACAGGGAATCTGGCGCTCGCACTGAACCAAGCAAGCCCCGCGCCTATCAGCAGTCCGACCGTGATGACAAGCAGGTAGTACGGAGTCCCGTAAATCGGGTAGGCGACAAGAAAAGAGAGAAAGAGGGCTGGCAACAAGAACGCTACGTCGCCAATGCGAGCTCCGATCCCCCGTTTCATCGCTGAGCTCGCCCCAGTAGAACGAAACGGAGGTCTTCAAGTACTGCAACCGTGACGACGGTTGCCCCACCTACAACTCGCAGTGAGGGTCTCGCTTCAACATCGCAACGGACCACAAGAACCCCAATGTCAGAAGGGAAAGCAAGGGCCGAAGACTGGATCGCTGCCAGCTCCGTTCCGGACCCTGTCACCAAAACAACAACCGAGATCACGTCGCTGACTTTGCTGGCCGCGTCGGTGATCTTCGGCAATGGGACGTCGTATGGAAGCCCCTGTAGGCCTGCGAAGGCGTCCATCAAGCTCCGCCGACTTACAGAGTCAAGCTGGAACAGTGAACGCGCAAGGACTTCCTGCTCATTTTGGGGCCCCGAGACCACAGCCAGGTCCCTGCCCTCAACTAGGCCGCGCAATCCGAACGATGCCGCGCAAGAAACCCCTAGCTCGAACTCCTCGGGGTCCAGGTAGTGCTCTTCATTGTTGTCAAGCAGCAGCAGCATCTCGCTGCGCACGCTCTCGTCGTACTGTCGGACCATAAGCCGGCCGGTTTTCGCCGTCGATTTCCAGTGGATTTGTCTACGCGAGTCTCCCGGCACATACTCCCTGATCGCATGGAACGCAAGGTCGTCATTCACAATTCGCGCTGACGTCACGCCTTCCAGGTCGCGCATCAAGCCAAGGTCCGTTGGGGGCAGGGCCGTCGTCTCGGGATACACATAGACCATGTGAGGCTTTCCCCAGGTACGGTCCGATGAGACGATCCCGATGGGGCTCGATTTGGTAATGCGTGGAGGCCCAAGGGGGATTACGGCCCGAACCTCAGTAGGGATCTGAACGGATTGGCTGAACTTCCCGCCAGGCCCCAAGAACGGGGTGGCGATCTCAATGAGGGACTGGCCCATAGGAAGGCCTATCTGGCCGGGAAGAGACGGACCCTTAGCCCTGTTCTCGACAGCCAGGTGTGCGGAGAGGTTCTGTCCCCGAACAACTCGGTCCTTCTTTAGGTCGAGCTGGACGTCGTACTTCTTTCCGCCAAGCAGGAACAGGAGCGCCAATAAGAATAGGACCAGGGCGATAACGCCCGGGGCGACCAACTCAACCCATCCCAGCGGCAGGCCGATTACTAACGCGAGCAGCAGAACTCCAAGCAGGAACCAGCCGCCGGGGGTGATGGTGCGGGCCATCCACGCCCAGGCGTCTTCAAACCGGTCTCTGACTCGATATCCCAGCGAACGTACAGTGCGCCTTGCGGGGGCGGGACCGTAACCGGTCGCCGTGCCGCGGGTCCGGGTTACTCCCCGGGTCCGCGTGCCGCGGGTGCGGTCGATGAGTTTGGACTTGGTCGCCATGATGTGGGCTTAGACAGTGCCCTCAGCGGGAGGTTCAACATCCAGCAGGATCTGGGCGACCACCGCTTCTGGGGTAAGCCCGTCAAACTCTGCTTCTGCATCCAAGATCAACCTGTGTGCTAGGACGGGAACCGCTAGTGCCTTGACGTCGTCGGGGGTCACAAAGTCCCGTCCCTGGGAGGCCGCCCGAACCCGAGATGCCCTAGCCAGGCCAATGGCGCCGCGGACAGAGGATCCGAGCCGCACTTGCACTCCGTCGCGGGTTGCATCAATCAGTCTAGAAATGTAGTCGGCGATCGCAGGGGCAATGTAGACGGTCCCTGCAAAATCACTCATGGCAGCCATCTGGTCTGGACTCATGATCGCCGGGAGGACCTGGATGCGTTCGTTGGACTCTTGCAGAATCCGGATGGTGCTCGCAGAGTCGGGGTAGCCAAGCGAAGTCTTCATTAGGAAGCGGTCGAGCTGGGCTTCCGGCAAACGATAGGTTCCGGCCTGCTCAATCGGGTTCTGCGTCGCGATCACGGTGAATGGTTCACCGACGGGGCGCGACTGACCATCGACAGTGACTTTCCCTTCCTCCATGACCTCTAGGAGCGCAGACTGGGTTTTAGGGGATGCACGGTTGATCTCATCCGCCAGAACCACGTTGGCGAAGACGGGGCCTGCGTGGAACTCGAACTCGCGGTCCCTCTGGTCGTACACGGTGATGCCCGTGACGTCGCCGGGGAGAAGGTCAGGCGTGAACTGGATGCGGGAAGACGTACCCCCAACAGTTTCTGCCATTGCGCGCGCCAAAGAGGTTTTCCCCGTGCCGGGATAGTCCTCTAGCAGCAGGTGCCCCTCTGCGATCATTGCCGTGAACGCCAGCTCGATCTGCGGGCGCTTACCAAGCAGCACCTGTGAAACGTTGTCGACCATCAGGTTGAAAGCCTGTTGGAACCATTGGATCTGTTCGTTACTTAGGGAACTCATCATCCTGTCTTTCAGCTGCTAGCGCTTGCTTGGCTGTGGCCAACCGGTCTCATCAGTCACTCCCGCTACCTTCGGTGTCCTTAGCGGCACAGGTCCAGGCCAGCTCGGTCTTCAACTTGTTGTCCTCTTTGATCGTGAAACCCTGGGGGAAGCCTAGGACCCACCTGTAGACGTCGAGCCCGTATTCATCCTTAGACCAGCCGCTGCTGCGGGTGAATGGGCCAGACCCAACGTCAAAAGGCTCGACACTGGCAAGATCGTCTGGGCACTCCGTCGGCGCGCTCTCTTTGATGTTGGCGTGTCCGGGAGCCTCGGTCAGAAGTGGAATCTCTTTGCAGGCTGGTGTGGCACTTCCTGCCTTGTTGCAAACCATGAACACTCCCCGGGTTGAGCCATGCAAGGTGTCCAGCGCAGCTTCGGCGCTAGTGAACGTTTGGCTGGGGTCGTCTGCGAAGAAAAAGTACTGATCGACCCCTTTAGGGGGCCCGATAATCGTCGGCGGCGTAGTCTGATCCCACCGCCAGCACTGCCTGAACAGATTCGAGGGGCAGGAGTCGCCGAGCGCCCCTTGACCTTCGGTATTAAAGCCGTAGCCCTGATTTACTTCCGGCGGAGGGACCCCAATCGTTGCGGCCTCAGTCTTCAGGAGGATCGACTTCACAACCGCCACCTTGTCTCGTTCGCCCCAAGCCTGAGCCTCGAAGCGCACCTGGTCGCCGAAACCCGCGTCGCAGGTCATGGTCATGTTGCCGCTATCTGAGACCGTCTTCATCGGCTGGCCGTTCACGTAGCAGGTCCATTCCCATTTCTGGCTTGTGTCGGTGGCGGACCCAACGCCATTCCAGCCAATCTGCACTGGCGTTGAGACACTTGTACCTGAGACCGTAGAAGGGGAGGCGGAAATGGTTGGGGCCCCGAAAGAAGACACCGAAACCGACCTTTGAGCATCCCCCGCGTCGGGGATGATCACGCTGTCGGGCGGCTTCGTGAGCTTCGCCTGAGCGGTCATGGTGACCTGCTTCGTGGTTCCCGGCTGGACTTTGAGGGTTGCAGAAACCGCACCGTCCGCGGGGACTGTCGCGGTCGCGGACTCGCCTCCCTCGACAGCAAAAACAACTGCCGAAGTGTCGGAGGGGTCTGCGGTTGTGTGGACCGTCACACTCTCAGCCGGGGTTGCGTTCGCCGTCCAGTCAGCCTGGCCCGGTTGCGATGGAGCCCGATACGTCCAAGCCTTCGCCGACCCCGTGGGGGAAGCCCCCGCCGCGCTGACAGCCTTGAACTGGAAGTCCTTCTCTTTACCTAACTCCGCCAGCGGAACCTGCACGGCGAAAACCCCGTCTTCAACCGCGACCGCACCCTCGGCTGCGCCGACCCCCGTGATTCCTGTGACCGGAGGGTAAGCCTCACCCTGCAAGGCCACCTTGAAGACGACCCCGTCCGCGCTTGCCGCCATCCACGTCACTGCTGGCGCGGCCGGCAGTCCCTGCAAATCCAGCAGAATGGTGCCGCCGCCCGTCGCCCCGGAAGTGCGTCCCTGCGCATCTACAACCGCGAAGGAGCCCGTGCAGTCCGCGCGGCCAGGTGTGTCAAGAGACCAGGAAGCCCGGACGGTGGTTGGGGAATCATAGGCGAAACGAACGCCGGGACAGTTGGTCGGGCTCACCACAGAATCCTCAACCAGCTTCAGTGGCGTGTTCGGAAGGTAGTTCACCTGTCCGCTAGCGGCGCCACCGATCACCGGGAAAACACAGCTGGTGGTGTCGCCCTTCGACGAACAGTTCGCTTTGACAATCCCACCCCTTGGGTTTTCGCCAGCCGCAGGCCCCACCATGGCGGTGAGGGAGGTAGGGAGAACGTCCGGGTAGTCCCGAAGAGATACAGAGAGTGTCTCGATGCGTGTCGGGGTTGAGTCGTCCTTCGCCTGGATGGTCAGCATGGACCCTGAAACCGACCAGTCGAACAGCTGCATGTCACCTGTGACCGCGAAGTTTTCTTGACCGACCTTCCCGCCCTGCCAGTCGACCATTTGCCGCAGGTCGTAAGTGACAGCTGGGCGTCCGGGCGAAGCTTCAAGACTTGCTGGGATGAGCTGCGGCTGAGGATCCTTCGGGATGATGGTGATAGGCAAGCTGAGGACGGTGTAGGTCTCTTGCTTCGCGGTCTTCACTGGGATGATGCACGAGTCCCGCCACGGGGCGCCGCTGCCGGCATCGTACGTTAAGGTATTCCCGCTGACGCTACAGCTGGCTGCCGCGCGGGTCCCGGAAGCCGCGACACCCGCTTCGTCGAATTTGAGGCCGTCACCCGTCGGGTCCGCGATAGCTGCAAGCAGCTCAACGGTCACCGCTTCGTCCTCTTTTACCTCCGTCTCTGGGAACCCAGCACGGATAGCAAGTGGGATGTCTTTGGCGGGAGGAATCTTGAGGAAGCCGTATGAGGAGGCGGGTTCGCCCGCGAAAGAAGTTCCCTCGACCTGGAACGGGACAACCGTCAGATGCTCGGGAATCGCCCCTGAAATCATGTTGCCGCTGGCTTTGAAAGCTCCGTCCGGCTCCCAAAGACTCATCTTTAGGTCCGCGGCGGACCCGGCAGCCCAGCTTGTCTTATCTGTAAGGACGTCAATGCCACTCGGAAGCTGGTTGATCGTTTCTGCATTCACCCTGGTGTCAGCGACAACAGGTAGGTCCTGTGTGGGACTGTGAACGGCCTTCGTGACGATAAGTCCCGTGGCTTGATCTCCGCGCTCATTGTGAGCTTTGTAGAAAAAGGAGGTCGTCCCAGCTTCGCTGCTTGCCGCGAGCTGGACCTCTCCCGTCTCCTTCTTTACGGACAGGATGCGTCTTTTCGCAAGCTCGAACTCTTCCGTGTGTTCGGGCTCGTTCGGCCAGACCTCGTCAAGCGTCAGCTCTCCGCCAGCGGGGTCGCTCGCGTTATCGAGCGGGAACACAGAGACCTTGTTTTCGCTCCCCACCGCCATTTGTAGGTAGCGGGAGTAAAGGACTGGCTTGGGGGATTGGGTCGCATCTAGGATCCCGATGTTTACGGTCCCTGTCGCAGTCTGTCCCGAATCCGACCGCACCTGGTACGTGAAGGTGTCTTGGCCGGAAGTGCCGGGGTTTGCGGTGTAGACCAGGGACTCTCCGTCTGCTGCCACTGACGCGATCCCCTGCGCAGGCTGCTCGCCCACCCCATCCAAAACGTAGGCTTCGCCGCGCATTCGCGACTCGGACAGGGCCAGCGGGACCGTCACGCTACTGCCTGCAAGCACCCTTCCTTCCAGAGTTGGAGGTGTCGAAAGCTGCTCATCTTCGGCGGGTGTCACGATGACGTTGATGCTGGCGCTACTGCGCAGTTGCGGGTCTCCCAGGCGAAAAATGGTGTAGCCGATTGAGTATTCGCCCGGCTCGGTGGGAGCCAAGTAGCGCACCAGACGTTGAGTGGCAAAAGCCAGTCCGCCCTGGCGTCCCTCTTCCGGATAGACAATGTCGGACTGGTCAACCGCCAACTGGGAAGCAATCGGTGCCATTGCCCAGTCGAGGACCGGGATGTCAACCTGCGTTCCGGCACTGACTCGAATCCATTTGTCCACTGCGATGGGGTACGAGCTGTCGCTGGGCGCCAGCATGAAGATGACAGTGCCGCGAGCGCTTGCCAGTGGGTTACCGCTCCCATCAGACACGGTGTATGTTCCGCGTCCCAGCTCCCCGGGTTCATCGTCCGCAGTCCTCCCCGAAGCGTGGATCAGTTGCTGTCCCACGATTTCAGCTTGGAGCTGTGCGTTATCCGCGGGCTCAACCTGCAGGTCGCTGACAAGCAGGACGTGCCCGGCTGGGTTCTGGACCGCAGGTAGCAGATCTACCGTGCTGTCCTCGTTCGGGCGAACAAACACTGTCACCGGCGATGTGGTGACCACCGCATCCGCCGGGTCTGTCACGACAACCCGGATGGTCTGCTCCGCTGCCACGCCTTCGCTGTCTTCCACAGTGGCCCTGATCGGGTACGAACCGGGTGCGCTGGTCAGTAGGGAGAAGGTCAGGCCCGAATAGCTGAGGGTGACAGCGTCGTCTTCCCCGGACAGGTTGAGTTCGGCGAGCTGCAAGCGCCCCGTGCCACCACTGACCAGGTCATCGAGCGCAACCTGAACAGGCTTCCCTGTGACCCCTTCGACGACGGCAGAGCGAAAGCTGATGGGCGGTGCCTCGCTCACTTTAAAAACAAGGTCCTTCGTTTCGCTTGTGCCGCTGCTGCTAGCGATCGTGACGCTCACTGAGATTGGGTGGAGGTCGTCACCGCTTGGGTCCAAATGTCGTAGCGTAACGGTGCCGTCAGGGTTTGAGAGCACCTGTGCAAGCGGGTCGCTAGTGGTGGCGCTCGCCAAGAACAGGGAGTCCCCTTCCGGGTCGATCCAGTTGGCCAGCACCTGCGCGGAGGCTACTCCTCCCGGCGCAACCGAAGGCGATGGCCACTCCCCCAGATAGTCTTCTACACCGACTCCAGCAAAAAAGGGCTTGCTGTTCTGATCATCCTGAACAACCTCTAGGGTGACCGTTGCTGGAGAAGAGTTGAGCCCGTCAACCGAGGTCCCATCAGTCGCAGAATACTGGAAAGACGCGGTTCCTGTGGCCCCCGGACTTACCTCAACAACTAGTTGTTGACCATCATTCGCGAGACTGAGTGTCCCGAATTCAGGATCCAGTTCGGTCACTGATCCCGGAGCGATGCTGAGGACGTCGCGGTTTGCGTCATAGTCATTGAGCAAAACTGGAAGGAGCGTCTGTGAGCCTGCCCGGACGCCGAAGTGGTCAGGCATCGCAACGGGGGGCTTCTGCTCAGTAACCTCCTCGATTTCGGCGTCAATAACCTGCTCTTCCAACTGGGCGTCGGCGAGCCAATCTTGAGAGGACAACACCAGTTCGCCTTCTGGGAGCAGCCAGACCCACCCCGAAGCAACGTCGTTGAGTAATGACTGGGAACCGTTTGAGAAAATCTTCGGCGCGGGCGCGGCCTCTAGGCTTGACGTCCCGTATGAAAGGGACCTTTCCCCTTCGGAAGAGTCCCAGAGAACTCCAGGTCCGTCGCCCTCGGCCAGCCACGCGGCGGTCAAGACCCCGTCCACCATTTGCGGCTCGACTGGGATTGATCCCAGTGGGACGCTAACTTCACGGCTGGAAGTTAACTCAGACTGATCGACCAGTAGCAGACCCGCGGTATCAGCAACAGCAAGGTCGGAGCCACCTGGGGCAGAGAGCAATGCCTGGCCTTCCAAGTCAAGGGTGAGCGCCTGCGACTTGCCCTCCAACCAAAGCGTTCCTGCGCTCAAGTCGAGCACTGCCCATCCCTTGTCTGTTTGGGTCACCTGGACGGAGTCAGACAGCTTTCCTTCAACATTGCCGACAGCCTTGACCTCGGCCTCTGCAGACTCAACCGTGAAGACCGTGAACGTTTCGTCCGCCGCATTTGAAACAGCAATAACCTCACCACCAGGCGTGATTGCAGCCGCTAAGGCACGGAAGGGCTCGCGTTCAGGGCCTTCTCCGGACTGTTCTCCGTCCTCTTCCTCTACCGGAACAGTGATCGGCTGTGCCTGCTCGGGAGTTTCAATGTCAGCCAAGCTGAGGGCCCCGTCAGCCGCAATGTAGAGGATCTTTGATCCGCCGTAGTCGATCGTTTTCGTGTCGGCCGGAGTCGAAGCCAGATCCAGCTCTTCCCCATCACTTAGGTCGACGGGGAACGCAGAGTCGATCTCCGCGAGTTTTCGGTTCCCGTCCAAGAACAGCGCAGCCTCACTGCCGCGTTGAACTAGCGTGTTTGGGCGCGTAACGCCCGCGACCGACTCAAGTTCGCTGGATGCAGTGTTTATTCGCCCGTATTGAGACGTTTTAGCATTCAGGGCCCAAACGGAAACTTCGGCACGGGCAGTCTCGACATCTTCGTAGCCCGGCCAGAAAAAAGCGGCTAGCACCAGCGCAACAACCCCCACCACACCTGCCACTAACAGTGCCGTTTTCCGGGGTGAGGGTTGTTCGGTCTTTCCAAGGCTGAAACCCGTCGTGCCTCGCGCCATTAGCCGCCCATCCACAGCATCAAAGCCACCACAATGAGTGCGGTGAGCACAGCGACTCCCGCCACCAATAACGCGACTTTCCCCTTACTAAACGAAGTGTTGTCTTGGTCGGGTGCCGCTGACGTTTGGCTCCTGGATGTGGTGCCGTTCAGGTTGGCCTTCCGCATCTCTTGGGCACGGCGACGTTTTGATTCCGTGGGCACTTCAGAACGCACCGGTGTCCGGGAGGAAGTTGTTTTACCCGAAGTGCCCTCGAATGAGCTGGGGGCCGCGATCTGAAGCGTTCCCAGCGGAAGCCCCATCGAATGCTGAATCATGCGGAGTTGCCCTGCGACCTCCAGGGCCGATGACTGGCGCAGTGCAGGATCTTTACTTAGTCCTTGACGTAGGACAGCCTCTAGCGCTTCTGGCACGTCGGGGCGTCCGATCGGTTGATATTTCGCGGCTTGGATCCGCTCCGACAGGAGCTGGTCGGTGTTCTGGTCGACCCCTGACAGTTCGAAAGGGCTCTTCCCGGCAAGTAGCGCATAGAGGGTTGCGGTGAGCCCCCAGACTTCGGACTGCACCGTTCCTGAAGAGGTCCCGTTGATGATCTCAGGAGCACTCCACGGAATAGAGAGACCGAAGTGCTCTTCATCGCCTGCCGTGGGGGAAGAAGCAATCCCAAAGTCCGACAGGACAGTCGCACCGTAGCTGTTGACCAGCAGGTTTGACGGCTTGATGTCCCTGTGCAAGATCCCGCTTCTGTGGCAGGTCTCGAGTGCTGAACCGATTGACACACCCAGGTCAAGCACGTCCCGAACGCTCATGGGCTCGGTCCTAAAGGTAGAGCCGATCGAGGTGGGACAGTACTCCAGAACCAGGTAGGGGCGTCCGTCAGCAGAAACACTGGCAGAGAAGATTGTGACTATGGAGGGGTGGGCAGAAACCCGCGCTAGAGCATCTGCTTCCCGCTCGAACAAAGCCGCATGCTCCGGGTCAGAAACCTGTGCAAACATCACCTTCACGGCGACAGGACGCCTAGGGAAGTCTTGCTCATAGAGCAAAATGTCAGCGAACCCACCGGACCCCAGTGGCCTAACGTAGTGCAGTCCCGCGATGACGGGCGGGGCGTTGCTAGGAGAGGTCATTGATGGGATCCCTTCAAGAATACCTTCCAAGGATAACGCACTCATAGCGAAGTAAAGCCCAAAAAGGGCGTCGAACCACCCAAAGATGCATTCGTGGGTCCGCCGCATGTGGCACCGACTGTTTCACTCCAGTTGCTGGAAAGCAAAAGGCGGGCCCCAGTGGGACCCGCCTTTGCTGAAAGCTATCTGAAGTTCTTGTCCAAGGACCTACTTCAGGATTTCGGTGACCTTACCGGAACCGACCGTGCGGCCACCCTCGCGGATAGCGAAGCCGAGGCCAACTTCCATGGCGATCGGCTGGATCAGTTCGACCTCGATCTCCGTGGTGTCGCCAGGCATGACCATGTCGCGGCCCTCAGGCAGCTGGATGATGCCGGTAACGTCCGTGGTGCGGAAGTAGAACTGGGGACGGTAGTTGGAGAAGAAAGGCTTCTCACGGCCGCCCTCGTCCTTCTTCAGGATGTAGACCTGAGCCTTGAACTTGGTGTGAGGCTCGATGGAACCGGGGATCGCAACGACCTGGCCGCGCTCAACGTCTTCGCGCTTGATGCCGCGGAGCAGAAGACCACAGTTCTCGCCTGCCCAAGCTTCGTCCATCTGCTTGTGGAACATCTCGATACCGGTGACGGTCGTCTTCTGTTCGGGACGCAGACCAACAATTGCGACCTCAGAGTTGATGGGGAGCTTGCCGCGCTCGACACGACCGGTGACGACGGTGCCACGACCGGTGATCGTGAAGACGTCTTCAATCGGCATCAGGAACGGCTTGTCCATCTCGCGTTCAGGGGTCGGAATGTAGGTGTCGACCGCCTCCATGAGCTCGGCGATCTTTTCGCCCCACTCTTCGTCACCCTCAAGAGCCTTGAGTGCGGAGACCTGGATGACGGGAGCGTTATCGCCGTCAAAGCCCTGGCTGGTCAGGAGGTCGCGGACCTCTTCTTCAACCAGTTCAAGCATTTCTTCGTCATCAACCACGTCCGACTTGTTCAGGGCGACCAGGATGGTGGGAACACCAACCTGACGGGCCAGTAGGACGTGCTCGCGAGTCTGGGCCATGGGGCCGTCAGTTGCGGCGACAACCAGGATGGCGCCGTCCATCTGAGCCGCACCAGTGATCATGTTCTTCACGTAGTCGGCGTGACCGGGGGCGTCGACGTGAGCGTAGTGACGGTCATCGGTCTGGTATTCAACGTGGGACACGTTGATGGTGATGCCGCGCTCGCGTTCTTCAGGCGCGTTGTCAACCTTGTCGAACGGGCTGAACTCATTCAGCTCCGGGAACTTGTCCGCAAGCACCTTGGTGATTGCAGCGGTCAGTGTCGTCTTGCCGTGGTCAACGTGACCAATCGTGCCGACATTCACGTGAGGCTTTACGCGCTCAAACTTGGCCTTCGCCACTATTGTCCTCCTGGACTCGGGTAGTTGATCTTCGCCTTTTGGCCGATGTAACTGTACATCGAGGCAAAGCAGCTACGGGGTTTTCCTTGCTTTTTGTGAGGTGATCCGCTCAGGATTTCAGGTCCTGAGCGGACCGCCCCTGGGGCCTATTCGCCCCGAGATTTTCCAACGATTTCGTCAGAGACTGCCTTGGGGACTTCAGCGTAGCGATCGAACTGCATGCTGTAGACCGCGCGGCCCTGCGTCTTCGAACGCAGGTCCCCGACGTAACCGAACATTTCTGAGAGCGGGACCAGAGCGCGAACGACGCGAACGCCGTGCTGCTCATCCATGGATTGGATCTGTCCGCGGCGCGAGTTGAGGTCGCCGATGACGTCGCCCATGTACTCCTCGGGGGTGCGCACCTCAACTTCCATGACCGGTTCCAGCAGGACGGAGCGCGCCTTCTTCAGCGCTTCACGCATCGCCATGGTGCCGGCAATCTTGAAAGCCATTTCCGAAGAGTCAACGTCGTGGTAGGCACCGTCAAGCAGTGTCGCTTTCACACCGACAACCGGGTAGCCGGCAAGAACACCGGTGTCGAGCGCAGCCTTGAAGCCTGCGTCAACAGAGGGGATGTATTCGCGAGGAATACGTCCGCCGGTGACCTTGTCGCTGAACTCGTAGTCAACTTCAGAGTTGGCTTCCATCGGCTCAACAGCCATGATGACGCGACCGAACTGACCGGAGCCACCCGTCTGCTTCTTGTGGGTGTATTCCAGTTTCTCAACGGGTCGGCTGATGGTCTCGCGGTAGGCGACCATGGGCTTACCGACGTTGGCCTCAACCTTGTACTCGCGACGCATACGGTCAACGATGATGTCCAGGTGAAGCTCACCCATGCCACCGATGATGGTCTGACCCGTTTCGGGATCGAGCTCCACCGAGAACGTGGGGTCTTCTTCCGCCAGCTTCTGGATGGCCATCCCCATTTTCTCTTGGTCGGCCTTCGACTTCGGTTCGACAGCGACGTGGATGACCGGCTTCGGGAAGCTCATGGTCTCAAGAACGATCGGCTTATCGATGGCGCAGAGGCTGTCGCCTGTGGTCGTGTCCTTCAGACCAACGACCGCGTAAATGTGGCCTGCGTGCGCGGAATCAACCGGGTTCTCTTTATTCGAGTGCATCTGGAAGATCTTCCCGATGCGTTCCTTCTTACCCTTAGTCGCGTTTAGGACCTGCGAGCCGGAGTCAACCTTGCCGGAGTAAACACGGATGAAGGTCAGCTTCCCGAAGAACGGGTGCACCGCGACCTTGAAGGCCAGAGCGGAGAACGGTTCGTTCTCGTCAGGCTTGCGGGACTCGGTGTTCCCGTCGTCCTCGTGACCCGGGCGGAAACCTTCGATCGCCTCAATGTCGAGGGGCGAAGGCAAGAAGTCGATGACCGCGTCCAGAACGGGCTGAACGCCCTGGTTCCGCAAGGCGGTTCCGCAGTAGACCGGGAAAGCTGCGCCAGAGACGGTGAGAGCGCGGACGCCTTCCTTAATCTGGTCGTTCGTCAGCTCAAGGTTCTCAAGGTAAATGTCCATGAGTTCCTCGCTGCCTTCGGCAGCGGCTTCCATCAGCTTTTCGCGGTATTCCTCGGCCAGTTCCACCAGGTCTTCCGGGATCTCTCCCTCCACAACCAACGCACCCATGGTGGGGTTGCCGGACTCGTCCTTCGCGGGGAAACGCAGAGAACGCATGTTGATCAAGTCAACAACGCCCTCAAAGTGGTCCTCGGCTCCGATGGGGAGCTCCATGACGATCGGGGTCGCGCCAAGGCGATCCTTGATGGTTTGGACGGAGAAGAAGAAGTCGGCGCCCAGCTTGTCCATCTTGTTGATGAAGCAGATGCGGGGGACGTCGTACTTGTCCGCCTGACGCCAAACGGTTTCAGACTGAGGTTCAACGCCTTCCTTACCGTCGAAGACTGCGACGGCGCCGTCAAGGACGCGCAGGGAGCGCTCAACCTCAACGGTGAAGTCAACGTGACCGGGGGTGTCAATAACGTTGATCTGGTAACCCTTCCAGAACGTCGTGACTGCCGCGGACGTGATCGTGATGCCACGTTCTTTTTCCTGGTCCATCCAGTCGGTGGTCGAAGCTCCGTCGTGGGTTTCACCGAGCTTGTAGTTGATACCCGTGTAGAACAGGATGCGTTCCGTCACGGTCGTCTTGCCGGCGTCGATGTGCGCCATGATGCCGATGTTGCGGACCTTGTTCAGGTCGGTCAACACTTCAAGTGCCACGTGTTTGTCCTAACTTCTTCTAGGCCGGGGTTACCAGCGGTAGTGGGCGAACGCGCGGTTCGCTTCAGCCATCTTGTGGACGTCCTCGCGGCGCTTCACAGCAGCACCAAGGCCGTTGGATGCGTCAAGGATTTCGTTCGCCAGGCGTTCCGTCATGGTCTTTTCGCGACGTTTCCGAGCGAAGTCGACAAGCCAGCGGAGGGCCAGTGCGGTTGCACGGCTGGGGCGGACCTCAACCGGAACCTGGTAGGTAGACCCACCGACGCGGCGGGAACGAACCTCAAGTGTCGGGCGGATATTGTCCAGGGCCCGCTTCAAGACGGTGACGGGCGGCTGATCGGTCTTCTCACCAACGATTTCCAGCGCGCCGTAAACAATCGACTGGGCGGTGGACTTCTTGCCGTCAAGCAGCACGCGGTTCACCAGCTGAGAAACCAGCTTGGAGCCGTAAACCGGGTCGTCAACTAGGGGGCGCTTGGGGACTGGGCCTTTACGAGGCATTAGTTCTTCTCCTTCTTCGCGCCGTAGCGGGAACGAGCCTGCTTGCGGTCGCGGACACCCTGGGTGTCAAGCGCGCCGCGGACAATGCGGTAGCGAACGCCGGGGAGGTCCTTAACGCGGCCTCCGCGGACCAGGACCATCGAGTGTTCCTGTAGGTTGTGGCCTTCACCAGGGATGTAAGCAGAAACTTCAATGCCGCTGGACAGGCGAACACGCGCAACCTTGCGGAGGGCTGAGTTCGGCTTCTTAGGGGTGGTCGTGTAAACACGGGTGCAAACACCGCGACGCTGAGGGGATCCCTTTAGCGCGGGAGTTTTCGCCTTCTTAGGCTTCGGCGTGCGGCCCTTGCGGACCAGCTGCTGAATCGTTGGCACTACGTCTCCTTCTAAATGCCCGTTCGGTTAGCTTTCGCCATCCGCGGGCCTTTGCTGGTTTCAGCAATGTTTCCCGGCCGCGTTTGCGCCCGGCGTTAGAACTTGTGACTTGGTAGGCCTCCTGGGCGCAACACACCGCCCGGGGCCGGCGTGCCATGACTGAACGACACTTGGGAAACGAGGGCATTGGCCGAGAGCTCGTCGCAAGCGGCAGTGCCTGTCCCAGTGAAGCAGGAGGATGACACCCGGAGCTCTAACGGTGAAGAGCCCGAGATCCATATCGCCACCGCCGCCAACACGGAGGATCTGTAGGGGCTAAGCGGGGCTTAGCACCAGTGCGACACAGACCGGAGACCCGACAAGTCGGGTTACCAAGGGAAAGTCTATGGTTTCGCGCCAAAAGCGGCCAATAAAAGCGGTGTGGGATGCGACGCACCCGCCAGAACTGGGCGCAGCGAGTGCGCCCCAAACCCCAGCTCAGGCAGACGTCCAGAGAAGCCCAGCTCGGACAGGCACCCAACACCAAGCCCACCCACCATCGACCCCAGACTCCCCCCAGCCCAAGCGGACGCCCCGAGAAGACCCAGCTCAGACAGGCACCCAACACCAAGCCCTCTCGCGGACGAATCGGGCGTGCAGAAGGGGCGGCCGGCTTAGTAGCCTACCGCCCCTTTGTGTCTAGCTTCTGCCTACAGAGGCAGGCCCAGCTTCTTGAGCTCTTGGCGCACGGGCTGGAACTGGATCGCGACAAGCGCACCCAGAGCCGTGAGACCCAGCCAGA
>CAYFRQ010000003.1:0-5430 GCA_964345615.1 uncultured Actinomyces sp.
AACGCAAGGACGTGGCAGTTTGTTCCTTCCTCGTCCGCTAAAGACAAGGCGCGCGAAACCCTAGAAATCTACGCACCCCTGGCCCACCGCCTCGGGATGAACACAATCAAATGGGAACTCGAGGAACTCGCGTTCAAGACGCTGTACCCGGACGTTTTTGAAGAGATCGATTCCCTGGTCGCCGAGCGTAGCCCTAAGCGGGACAAGTACCTGAATGACGCGATTGCACTGATCGAAGGCGATTTGCGCGCGTCGAAGGTCAAGGGAACCGTCAGCGGGCGGCCGAAGCACCTTTACTCCATCTACCAAAAGATGATCGTTCGGGGCAAGCACTTCGATGAGATCTATGACCTGGTAGCTGTGCGCGTGCTGGTGGGTTCAATCAAGGACTGCTACTCGGTTCTGGGTGCGATCCACGCCCGCTGGAACCCCATCCCAGGGCGGTTCAAAGACTACATTGCGATGCCCAAGTTCAACCTGTACCAGTCCCTGCACACGACGGTAGTGGGACCTGGTGGGCGACCCATCGAAGTCCAGATTCGTACGTTTGAGATGCACGAGCGCGCGGAGTACGGGGTTGCAGCGCACTGGAGATACAAGCAGAAAGGGTCGGCTCAAGCGGGGGAGTCGGACCGTATGGGTGCCAGTGAGCAGATGAACTGGCTGCGGATGCTCACGGAAATGGAGAAAGAGACGGGGGACCCGGAAGAGTTCCTTGACTCTCTCCGTTTTGAGATCGCGGGTGACGAGGTCTACGTGTTTACCCCGCGTGGCCAGGTGATCTCCCTGCCGCCCAAGGCGACCCCGGTTGACTTCGCCTACTCCGTTCACACCGAAGTTGGTCACAAGACCATTGGGGCCAGGGTGAACGGGCGCCTGGTTTCCCTGGACACGATTTTGGAGTCGGGCGACACGGTGGAGGCCATCACCTCGTCCTCTGAACGTGCGGGACCTTCACGGGACTGGCTTGAGTTCGTGGCGTCCTCAAGGGCTCGCTCTAAGATCAAAGCCTGGTTCACCAGGGAGCGGCGCGAAGAACAGATAGACCTGGGTAAGTCTCACATTGCGAAGGCGATGCGGAAACAGAACCTGCCGCTGCAGCGCCTGATGACTCACCAGACGCTTCAGGTGGTAGCGACCGAACTTGGCTACCGAGACGTGTCCGCCCTGTACGCGGCCGTTGGTGAGAACAATGTCTCTGCCCAGCACGTGGTCTCGAAACTGGTTGAGAGCCTCGGTGGGGAAGACGGGGCTGAAGAAACGTTGGCTGAGGGCGTCAGCCCGGGCCAGAAGGCCGGCATCCCGGGGGTCGGGCCGGAAGCGGCAGTGAACGTTGAGGGTCTCAGCTCGAACGAAGTATGGGTGAAGCTGGCACGCTGTTGCACCCCCGTGCCCGGAGATGAGATTGCTGGGTTTATCACGCGCGGGCAGGGCGTGTCCGTTCACCGGGCGGATTGTCTGAACGCTACGCGGCTTCGGGGGGAGCACCCAGAGAGGTTCGTTGACGTTTCTTGGGCGTCGGATCAGACCGCCGGACAGTACCTGGTTGAGATTGAAATCAAGGCTCTTAACAGGCCCGGGTTGCTAAACGACCTGTCCAAAGTCCTTTCCGAACACCACGTGGACATCGTTTCTGGATCCATGATGACAACGGGTGACCAACTGGCTTCTGCCAGGTTTACCTTCGGGCTTCCGGGCGTCACGTACCTGGATACGGTGCTTGCCAGTCTGCGTGGGGTGGACGGTGTCTTCGAGGCCAGCCGAAGGATGGGCAACAGGGGGCGGGCCTAGAGTGGTCGCAAACAGGTTAGGATAACCCTGCAGGAACCGCTGCGCTGACATCAGCGCCCACGGGCTCACGCCCAAGACCGTTTAGGATCGCCGTGACCGACCAGAAGATGAATCAGCCGGATACACCCGACAAGACTGCAGACGCCAACCCCGCCTCAGCTGTGCCACCAAGCGCGGTCCCAGGGCCAAGTAGGCCGGCAGAACCGAAGCCCGCGGCTCCAAGAAATGCAGTCCCAAGGACTGTCCCGTTTGGGCGGATCGATGAGCAGGGACGCGTCTTCGTGCAGGACGGGGAAACCGAGCGGGAAGTTGGACAGTACCCCGACGGAGTCCCGGAAGATCCCTTTGCACTATATGTGCGTCGCTTCCTTGACCTTGAGGCGACCGTCAACCTGTTCGAGGCCAGGCTGCCAACCCTGCCGCCGAAGGACATTGACCTTACAGTTTCGACCCTGACGGAACAGCTGCAAGAACCCGCGGTAGTTGGGGACATCCCCAGCCTGCGGGCCCGCTTTGAAAAGCTTAAAGAGGCCGGGGAAGCACGCAAAGCTGAAGCTCGGGAGGAACGCAAAGCTGCGCGTGCAGCGGCTCTTGTGGAACGCACCGCAATCGTTGAGGAAGCGGAAGCGATCGCAGCCCAACCAAGTGGTCAAACCCAGTGGAAGAACTCGGGAGCCAGGCTTCGGGAGTTGCTTGAAGCTTGGAAGGAACACCAGCGGGCGGGGGTGCGCCTGGACAAGCCCTCCGAAGACGCTTTGTGGAAGCGGTTCTCCGCGGCGCGGACTACTTTTGACCGGGGAAGACGGCAGTACTTCTCTGAGCTTGACGCGAAGCAGAAGGAAGCCAAAGAGGCCAAGGAAGCCCTGATCGTGCAGGCAACTGCCCTGCAGAACTCTGACGATTGGCGGGCCACCTCTGCCGCCTACCGGGACTTGATGGAGCAGTGGAAGCGGGCTGGACGCGCTTCCCGTAGAGAAGATGACGAGCTCTGGGCCAGGTTCCGCGCTGCGCAGCAAGTCTTCTTTGATTCGCGTCGTGAGCACGACCGCGTTACTAATGAGGGCTTTGCGGAAAACCTTGCAAAGAAGCAGGAGCTCGCGGCTGAAGCCGAAAGACTGCTGCCAGTGAGGGATCTTGAGAAGGCGAAGCGGGAGCTGCGGAGCATTCAGGACCGATGGGAAGACATCGGTCGGGTCTCTGCTCGGGATTCGGCGCGAATCGAGCAGCGACTCAAGGCCGTTGAGCGTGAGGTACGTGAGGCCGAACAGCGCGAGTGGCGACGTAGCGACCCGGAGACCAAGGCACGTGCTGAGGGCATGCTGTCGCAGCTTGAGGAATCGATTGCTGACCTGAAGTCAAAGCTTGCTGCAGCTGAAGCTAAGGGGGATGCCAAGCAGGTGAAGGAAATCTCCAGTGCGCTAGCCACGAAACAGATGTGGTTTGACCAGATCAGCTCTTCGGTTGAGTAGGTTTTGATGCTAGAAATCAGGCAGGTTGTTTCTACGCTGTTCGACTCAAACTGCTATGTCCTTTGGGACACGGGAGCAAAATCGGCGCTAGTGGTGGACCCCGGGCCGGGCACAGCCGGCCGGGTTCAGCAGATCCTGGATCAGGAGGGCCTTGAACTGGAGGCCATGCTGCTGACCCACGGTCACGGCGACCACGTTTGGGAGGCCGCTGCGTTGCAGACCGGGGACACGCCAGTGCCGATTTACATCACTGCGCCCGACGTGTTTTTCCTTGACGATCCTGCCGGGATGCTGGGGATTGTTCCTGAGAAGTTTGGGATGGCCGGCTGGCAGAAGCCGAAGGGGCTTGTGCCTTTGGAGAAGGTCAACTTGGACCCGGTGCCGGGCATTGGACTGCGAGTGGTGCCCGCTCCCGGCCATTCTCCAGGCTCTGCATTCTTTCTGGTCGGCAGCCCCGGCCTCACCGAGCCCTTAGCGTTTAGCGGGGATGTCGTTTTCGCGGGGTCGGTTGGACGCACGGACCTGCTGGGCGGCGATGAATACGAAATGCGGGAGTCGCTACGCACGCTAGCCCAAGTGGTTGATCCTGCAACAACCCTGCTTCCGGGTCATGGACCGCAGACCACGTGGGCCAGGGAGCTTGCAACCAACCCGTACGTTGTCCGGGCGGTGCAGACAAGGTCGGGACAGTAGTGGCCCGAAGTAGTGTCTCTGGTTTTCCGGAGTTGCTCCCAGAAGAGCGCCTTGTTGAGATGAGCGTGCTTGACACGCTACGCCGAATCTTCGAGTTGCACGGGTTTTCGGGGATTGAGACCAGGGCCGTGGAGCCCCTTTCAGCCTTGGAAGCGAAGGGTGAGACCTCAAAACAGGTGTACCTGTTAGAGCGCCTTCAAGGAGCTAGACAGGCGGCCCAGCAGGGTCGCCAAGCGAAGCAGCCAGCTCCGCGTGATCTGGGGTTGCACTTTGACCTGACGGTGCCCCTGGCGCGCTACATTCTTGAAAACGCGAACGACCTACAGTTCCCTGTGCGGCGCTACCAGATCCAGAAGGTTTGGCGGGGGGAACGGCCGCAAGAGGGACGCTTCCGGGAGTTTACGCAGGCTGACGTGGACGTGATCGGGTCTGGGCACCTGGCTTTCCACCATGAAGTCGAGGTGGCTCAGGTGATGCTGGCAGCGCTCGATGCGCTTGGGATTCCGCCGGTCCTGATGGAGGTCAACAACCGCAGACTCCTTCAGGGACTGCTCCAGGCCGCAGGGATTGAAGACTTTGAAGGGACGCTTCGAGCCCTCGACAAGTTGGACAAGATCGGGGCTGACGGGGTCAGGGAAGAGCTCTATGCAATCGGCTTGACGGAAGGTCAAAGTGACACGGTCATCCGGGTTGCGGGCATCCAGGCAGGCAATCCTGATGAGCTGCGCGAAAAGGTCGGGGCTTTAGGGCTTTCGAACCCGCTGGCTGAAGAGGGCCTTGAGGAGCTCTGCCAGTTGCTTGCGGGTGCAAGTGCCACGGCTCCCGGTCAGGTCCGTGCGTCCCTGCGGATCGCGCGAGGCCTGGACTACTACACCGGCTCGGTGTACGAAACGACGATCCCCGGGTTTGAGTCCCTGGGCTCGATCTGTTCTGGAGGGCGCTACGACACGCTTGCGACGAAGGGCCGGCGCACGTACCCGGGGGTTGGGCTGTCGGTTGGGGTGTCCCGGCTGGTTGAGCTGATCCTGAGTGAGCGTCTCTTGGTGGCGAGCAGGCCGACCCCGAGTTGCGTGTTCGTGGTTGTGCCTTCGGAAGAGCAGCGCTTCGGCAGTGAGGGTGTTGCTCGCAAGCTGCGTTCAAGGGGGATCCCCTGTGAGCTTTCGGCGAAGTCGGGGAAGCTTCGCGCGCAGCTGGATGCTGCGAACAAGCGCGGGGTGCCTTACGTTTGGTTGCCGGGCCGTGAGGGTGGGGAAGACCAGGTGAAGGACCTGCGTGATGGGACCCAGGTGGCGGCTGACGCTGACACGTGGATGCCGCCTGAGGGGGACCTGCAGGTCCGGGTCACCCCGCCTCGGGTCACCCCACCCCGCTAAACCGCACAGCCAACCCCTAACACGCTTCGGCTGCGAGTTGTTGCCGGTTTGGCTGCGAGTTGTTGGCGTAAATCAGCCCGAAACGCCCTTTTTTGAGCAACAAC
>CAYFRQ010000003.1:5530-43022 GCA_964345615.1 uncultured Actinomyces sp.
CGCGGCCGAAGGGAGAGCGGGGGGTTAGCGGCGCCTAAAGCTCTTCTTGCCGCCGCGGCGCTCTTGCCCTGGACGTCTGCCACCACGGTCCGGGGAGATCCGGATGCGCCTGCCCCGAAGCGTTGCCCGCGAGACCTTCTGCATTTGGGTGGTCGATAGTTCCTGGCTGATCTCGACGATCGAGAACGACGGGAAGATCGCGATCTTACCGATGGACCCGCTCGCAAGACCCGCTTCTCCAAGGATTGCACCCACGATCCCACCAGGCGTTACACCATCACGCTTGCCAACTTCGATGCGGTAGCGGGTCCCTGACCCTCCAAAGCTCTGTTGGCGCTTACCCTTCCTAGCGGGTGCACGGCGTTCGCCCTCGACGGAGAACGCTCCATCCATGCGGTCTTGAGCTGCGGGTGAGGACTCGCCAAGAGCCCTTGGGTTCGCAGCCGCCGCAAGCAGGGCAGCTGCAATGTCTCGGTAGCGCAAACCCTCCTTGCGCTTAGCGTCAAGAAGTTCCAGTGCCGCTTCAGGGTCTGCGTTCGAGTCAAGAGCATCCTCCAGGACAGTTCCTGCGCGCCTCTGGCGAACCTCCGCGGCCGTTGGAACTTGCACCTCAATCATCGTTGAGCCCGTGGTCCGTTCGATCGAACGGAGCTTGCGCAGGTCCCTGGGAGTAAAGAAGGTTAGTGATTCGCCTTCACGTCCGGCCCGTCCGGTGCGGCCGATGCGGTGGACGTACTGCTCGTCCTCGCGCGGGACCTCGTAGTTGACGACCAGTCCAACCCGGTCCACGTCGATGCCTCGGGCTGCCACGTCCGTTGCGACAAGAACGTCAAGGGCTCCCTTACGCAGGCCTTCCAGGAGTCGTTCGCGCTCACGCTGGGCGACGTCACCGGAGATCCCGGCGGCGCGGAATCCTCGTCCTGAAAGAGCAAGGGAGATTTCTTCGGCATCTGCGCGGGTGCGGACAAAGACGATCGCGGCTGAGGCGGGGGAGACGGCAAGGAACCGGCAGAGGGCCTCGAACCGCATCTTCGGGGGAATCACCGCGAAGGTCTGCTCAATGGTGTCAACGGTCGACGCGGACGTGGATACTTCGATGCGTTTTGCGCCGCTCAGGTATTGTCGGGACACCTTTTCGATGCCCGTGGGCATTGTCGCGGAGAACAGGGCTGTGAGCCGCTGGTCAGGGACGGTCTCCAGGATCTTGTCGACCTCTTCGGCGAAGCCCATACGAAGCATCTCGTCAGCTTCGTCAAGCACAAGCGTGTGGACATGGGAGAGGTCCAGGGCGCCGCGGTCGATCAGGTCGATGAGCCTGCCGGGCGTCCCGACAACGATTTGGGCGCCGTCTTTCAGGGCTCGCAGCTGGGGTGGGTAGGGAGCTCCGCCATACACCGTGACGAAGCGTAAGTCAGAGTCTTGTCCAGCCAGGTCTTTCAGGGCGTCACTTGTCTGTAGCGCAAGTTCGCGGGTGGGTGCCAATACCAGGGCTTGAACGAACGGGTTTCCTGGGTTCACACGGTCAAGCAGAGGGAGCCCGAACGCAGCAGTTTTACCCGTTCCTGTTTGGGCAATCCCGACCACATCCTGTCCGTTCATCAGCACCGGGATCGCTTCGGCTTGGATGGGGGTTGGCTCCTTGAATCCCAGGCCATCCAGAATCTTTAGTTGCGCGGAGGAAAGAGGAAGGTCGTAGAAGGAGACTTCGGGTGTTTCATCGGGAGTGGTCATTCCTGAAGGATACTCGCAGGTTGGGAGGGGTGCGCTAATCCTCACCCGCGGCACACCTCGGCAGCGGGCGTCACGGCGTAGAATCCCGGTAGTCCTTTGGGAACGACTAAGAAGGGTGAGCCTTGCGCCGCACACACCAGAACAATGAACTGAGCGAAGACCTGGTTGGGAAGACCGTGACCCTTGAGGGTTGGGTTGATCGGCGCCGCGACCACGGGGGTGTCGTCTTTATCGACATGCGGGACCGCTCTGGGATAGCCCAGGTCGTGGTGAGGGATGAAGACATCGCGCACCGGCTGCGTCCCGAGTACGTGCTACGGGTGACCGGTGAGGTTGCGAAGAGGCCTGAGGGGAATGAGAACCCGGCGTTGGCTTCGGGCGCGATTGAGGTTCTTTCCACTGACGTGGAGATCCTGAACACCTCGGCACCGTTGCCATTCCAGATTTCGAGCCACGGCGATGAGCCGGGGGCTGGGGAGGACGTACGGCTCAAATACCGCTACCTGGATCTTCGCCGCCCGGCGGCAGCCCGTGCCCTGAAGGTTCGGTCTGACATGAACAAGGCAGCACGCGACACGCTGATCGACCAGGGCTTCATCGAGGTCGAGACCCCGACACTGACGCGTTCAACCCCTGAGGGTGCTCGTGACTTTGTGGTTCCGGCGCGGCTGGCGCCCGGATCCTGGTACGCGCTACCGCAGTCGCCGCAACTGTTCAAGCAACTCCTGATGGTCGGCGGGCTCGAGCGTTACTTCCAGATCGCGCGCTGCTACAGGGACGAAGACTTCCGAGCTGATAGGCAGCCGGAGTTCACTCAGCTTGACGTTGAGATGAGCTTCGTCGACCAGGATGACGTGCAGAAAATGGCCGAGTCCGTGTTGCGCGCTGTGTGGAATGTCATCGGATACGACATCCCAGAAATCCCGCACATGTCCTATTGGGAGGCGATGGAGCGTTTCGGGACGGATAAGCCGGACCTGCGTTTCAGCCTGGAGCTTGTGGACCTGACAGAGTTCTTTGAAGGTTCACCGTTCCGGCTCTTCAACGCGCCGTACGTTGGCGCGGTGGTGATGCCGGGTGGTGGCAGCCAACCTCGTAGGGCTTTTGACAAGTGGCAGGACTGGGCTCGTTCGCGTGGCGGGAAGGGCCTCGCTTACGTGACCGTGGGTGAGGGCGGCGTCCTGGGAGGCCCCGTGGCAAAGAACTTGTCGCAGGAAGAACGCGATGGCTTGACTCTTGCGACAGGCGCTGAGGATGGGGACGCCATCTTCTTTGCGGCAGGAGAGCCGGACGATGCCCGAAGCTTGCTTGGGGCGGTCCGCGTTGAGATCGCAGAGCGGCTGGGTCTGATCGACCCTGACGCATGGTCATTTGTGTGGATTGACGATGCACCGATGTTCAAGCCTTCAGCGCAGGCTAAGGCTGAGGGCGATGTCGCGCTGGGCTCGGCCTGGACGGCAGTGCACCATGCTTTCACGTCACCGAAGCCGGAGTTTGCTGACACGTTCGACACCGACCCGGGTCCCGCTTTGGCCGCGGCGTATGACATTGTCTGCAATGGCAATGAGATCGGCGGAGGCTCTATCCGTATCCACCAGCGTGAGATGCAGGAACGTGTATTTGACGTGATGGGCTTGGGTGCGGAGGAAGCTCAGGAGAAGTTTGGGTTCTTGCTTGACGCGTTCCAGTACGGGGCTCCGCCTCACGGTGGGATCGCGTTCGGGTGGGACCGCATCGCTGCTTTGCTGGTGAATGCGCCTTCCATCCGCGATGTGATCGCGTTCCCGAAGTCGGGGGGCGGGTTCGATCCGCTCACCGCGGCTCCCGGACCCATTTCGGATGAGCAACGTGCGGAGACCGGTGTTGACTTCGTCGCTGAAGAAGAGCAGACCGACGGTGACGAAGTTACCGACGAGGAAGTCGTTGAAGCAGACCCTGCCTAGCGCCCTTCGGGACGGCACAACCGCTGCGTAGTGTCCTTCGGGACGGTACAACCGCTGCGTAGTGCCCTTCGGGATGCTGCGGTTGCGTGGAACCATGCAGGATCACATCCGCACACGGCACTGCTGCACTGTTTCTCTGCTCGGTCTGCTGCGTGGGCGCACACCTTGCCTTGACCATCCTTGATGGCTACACCGTCGGCCCTCCGATCACGCCGTCAGAAGGGACGGTCGCCCCTTGTTGGTCACGGCGAAACGGACCGGTTGCACCCCGACCGAACGGAGTGGCGACCTGCCCGCCCCGACCGAACGAAGTAGCAGCATGACACTGTTATCCGAGCGGTGAACTGCCACTGTGTTCGGTAGGGGTAGTCGGGGAGCCACTGTGTTCGGTCAAGGTGGCTCTGGCCAACCACCCGACAAGCGTTCTGCTTCAACCAGGTTCTAGTTCGCGACCAAGTGACGTGAAGTTGCCGGTCCGGGGGTACAACGCGCCACCGTAACGTGTGCGTTGAGCTCGGGTAGTACGTTGTGGCTGGAAACTCGGTCAATGGGGAGCCTTTGATGGGACAACGTGCGACCGTAACTTGTGCGTTGAGCTCGGGTAGTACGTTGTGGCTGGAACCTCGGTCATTGGGTGGCCTTTGGCGGGACAACGCGTCACCGGAACGTATCCGTCGAGCTCGGGTAATACGTTGTGGCGAAAGAAACGGCTGTAGCGGCTTCTTGCCTATCTGCAGGACCAATTGGGATTGCCAGACGGGCAGCGGAAGACGTCGCTGGCGATACATAGCCGGCGACAGACGGTTGGTGGCGCGTGGGGATTGCCGGTGAACGGTTCGGCTGGCGATAGACGGCTGGCGAAAGACGGCTGGTGGCGCGTGGGGATCGCCGGTGAACGGTTACGGCTGGCGACAGACGGCTGGTGGTTGAGGCTCCTTCACCTGCTGGGAGACTTCCGGCGCACGGCGCTCAAGGTCCGGGGCGCTTGAGATTCTGGGCGCTCAAGGTCCGGAGCGCTTGAGATTCTGGGCGCTCAAGGCCCCGGGCACATGAGATTCTGGGCGCTCAAGACCCCGGGCACCTAAGGTTCTGACCCTCAAGGTCCCGAGCGCTTAAGATTCTGACCAGTTAAGATTGGGGCATGACCATGATCGAGATCCACCCCGTGAACCCCCAGCCCCGACTAGTGAGTCAGGTCGTGAACGTCCTGAACGACGGGGGCACCGTCGCTTTTCCAACAGATTCTGGCTACGTCATCGCTTGCAAGCTCGGCAACAAAGCTGGAATGGACAAGATCCGTGAGATCCGAAAACTGGACGAAAGCCACAACTTTTCACTGCTCTGCGACTCCTTCAGTCAGCTGGGCGAGCTGGTGCATGTGGACAACAAGGCATTCCGCACCATCAAGGCGCTAACGCCCGGCCCCTACACCTTCATCCTTCCCGCGACCAAAGAAGTTCCGCGGATGACGCTCAACAAGAAGAAAAAGACCGTAGGTGTTCGCCTACCCAATCACAAGATCACGGAAGACATTGTCCGCGAGCTTGGCGAACCCGTTCTATGCTCGACCCTGATCATGCCCGGAGACGCAGACCCCCTGTTCACAGGGGAGCAGGTAGATGAGCTTATCGGCAAGCGCGTCGACCTGATCGTTGACGGACCAGTCGGTGAGGGCGGAGCCACGACCGTTGTGTCATTTGAAGACGGCTACCCGGAAGTGTTGCGTTCCGGCGCCGGGTCAACCGACCTCTTCGACTAGGTTTCTGGTCGAGGTTAACTAGGCTTCTGATTGAGTTTGACTAGGTTACTGGTCGAGTAGGCGCTAACTGGATGGACCTGTTTACAGCTCAGGGCATGGACGACCTGGGGCTTCCCGCAGAAAGTCCCCACGCACCCCTACCGGTTCGGATGCGGCCCAAGACTGTCGATGAAGTCTTGGGGCAAGATCACCTGTTAGGCGCCGGCTCACCCCTGTCCAGACTCCTAAGTCCCGATTCGACAGCCGTCTCCTCCGTCATCCTTTGGGGCCCCCCAGGCACAGGTAAAACCACTTTGGCCTATCTGATAGCTCGCCAGTCTGGACGCAGATTCGCGGAGGTCTCTGCCGTGAGTTCCGGCGTTAAAGAGCTACGCGAAGTCATCAGCTCTGCGCGGCGCCACCAAGGTACAACCGGCCAGGACACCGTCCTGTTCATTGACGAGGTCCATCGCTTTTCGAAAGCCCAACAAGATTCTCTGCTCCCAGCCGTTGAGAACAGGTGGATCACTCTGGTTGCCGCAACCACCGAGAATCCATCCTTCTCAGTGATCTCACCACTGTTGTCACGCTCGATCCTGCTGGTCTTAGACCCACTCGAGACCAGTGACATCCGCGAAGCCCTGAAGCGAGCCGCGGCCGATCCCCGTGGTCTGAACGGAGAAGTAGAAATCTCCGACGATGCCTTGGAGGCACTGACCTCCCTATCTGGTTCAGACGCACGCAAAGCCCTGACCCTGCTCGAAGCGGCAGCCTCAGCGGCTAGGGAAAGAAACAGTGAACTGGTTGAGCCTGACGATGTTGCAGCCGCAGCGTCAGTAGCACTGGTTCGCTGGGACGACGACCAGCATTACGACGTGGCGAGCGCCTTCATAAAATCTATGCGAGGCAGTGACCCAGATGCAGCTGTCCATTACCTGGCACGCATGCTTGAAGCCGGAGAGGATCCACGCTTCGTGGCCAGACGCGTGATGATCTGTGCTTCGGAGGACGTCGGGTTGGCAGCCCCAGAAATCCTGCCCCTCGCAGTCGCCGCCGCTCAGGCTGTCGCTTTGGTTGGCATGCCGGAAGCCAGGATCATCCTGTCTCAGGCTGTCATTGCAGTTGCGATGGCACCAAAGTCCAATGCGGCCTACAAGGCTATCGACGCTGCTATCGGCGACCTCCGAGCCGGCAAAAGTGGGCCCGTCCCAGTGCACCTACGAGATACCCACTATGCCGGAGCCAAAGCTCTTGGGCACGGGGAAGGATACCAGTACTCCCACGATTTTCCGCATGCCATCAGCTCCCAGAGCTTCTTGCCAGAGCGCCTGGCCGGCAAGACCTACTATGAGCCCACCGGGCGCGGCGAGGAGGCAATCATTCAGAAACGCTTGAGCGCCATCAAAAACCTGAGGGGCACCGGCGAAAACCCCAAAGGGAGTCGGTGAAAAACCTGAGGGGAGCCGGTGAAAACCCCAAGGGGCACTGAAAAGAGTGACTGAGCCCTGGGAGGGACACCGGCAGGCGGACGAGGGCAGTGCGCGGGCCGGGCACGGGTTGGGAGAGTCAGGGGGTAGGAGAGGGCAGTGCAGGGGGTGGGGTGAGCAAGCACTCACACAAAATAGCCTCAGTCCCCTCAAGAACTTGAAAGACATGCGTTAGGCTTTCCTGGTTGCCTTACCAGGCACCTGGGGTCTTAGCCGAAAAGCTGCGAAGCAGCTTGGGAGTTGGCCCCATGGCCGGAGCGTCCGGTCATGACACAAGTGAAACAGGAGTCACCCATGGCAGGAAACCGTTCCCGCAAGTCCGTGCGTCAGTCGCGCGCCCTAGGGATCCCCCTAACCCCCAAGGCCGTTCGCTACTTCGAAAAGCGTCCCTACGGCCCCGGCGAGCACGGCCGCACACGCCGCCGCCAAGAATCCGACTACGCCGTCCGCCTCAAGGAAAAGCAGCGCCTCCGCGCCCAGTACGGCATCCGCGAAGCACAGATGCTCCGCACCTTCGAAGACGCGAAGAAAGAAAGCGGCCTGACAGGTGAAAACCTTGTCGAGCTCCTGGAAATGCGCCTAGACGCCCTGGTCTTGCGTTCCGGGTTCGCCCGCACCATGGCCCAGGCACGCCAGGCCGTCGTCCACCGCCACGTCCTGGTTGACGGCAAGATCGTCGACCGGCCCTCATACCGCGTCAGCCCCGGCCAGGTCATCCAGATCAAGCCGAAGTCGCAGACGACCGTTCCGTTTGAAATCGCGGCATCCGGCGCGCACGCCGAAGTCCTACCGAAGACCCCCGGCTACCTTGATGTTGACATCGCGTCCCTGAAGTCAACACTGCTCGAGCGGCCCAAGCGCGCTGACGTTCCAGTTGAATGTGACGTCCAAATGGTCGTCGAATACTACTCCAGGTAGTTCTAGCGTCGAAGTGGGCGGGGGAGACCTCGCCCACTTTGCTTTTACGGGCACGACTACCATCTGACCCGGCCCTATGTAACACTCGGACCAGCCAAATCAAAGGGGAGTAAAGGACCAGATGCGCACTTCAGAGATTCGTCGGCGGTGGATCGACTACTTCGTTTCTAACGAACACGTCGAACGCCCCTCAGTTTCGCTGGTGTCACCCGACCCTTCGCTACTTTTCACCGTCGCCGGAATGGTCCCATTCATTCCTTACATTGTGGGCGAGGAAGAGGCACCCTGGCCCCGCGCCGTCTCCGTCCAGAAGTGCATTCGCACGAACGACATCGACAACGTTGGCACCACCTCGCGGCACGGCACCTTCTTCCAGATGAACGGCAACTTCTCCTTCGGCGACTACTTCAAAGAGGGAGCCATCCACTACGCCTGGGACCTGCTTACAGGAGCCCAGGACCAGGGAAAATACGGCCTTGACGGGGACCGAATGTGGGTCACGATCTGGGACGGGGACAGTGAATCCTATGACATCCTGACCCGCCAGATCGGCATGGATAAGCACAACATTGTGCGACTACCCCGCGCCGAGAACTTCTGGTCGACCGGCCAACCGGGTCCCGCGGGGCCCTGCTGTGAGTGGCATTACGACCGCGGCCCCGCCTACGGCCCCGAAGCTGAAGGGGGCTCGGTAGACCCCGGCGGCGACCGCTACCTGGAACTGTGGAACCTGGTCTTCGACCAGTACATGCGCGGCGAGGGCGAAGGAACCGACTACCCCCTGCTTCATGAGCTTGAAAGCAAATCGATCGACACCGGCGCAGGGCTAGAGCGGCTGGCTTTCGTCATGCAGGACAAAGCGAACCTGTTCGAAATTGATGAGGTCCGCCCCGTCATTACAAAGGTCGAGGAACTAACGGGTCTGCGCTACGGGTCCGACAGAACAAACGATGTAAGGATGCGGGTCATTGCCGACCACGTCCGCTCCTCCATGATGCTGATCGGGGACGGTGTCCGCCCTGGAAATGATGGGCGCGGCTACGTCCTGCGTCGCCTGGTTCGTCGCGCAGTCCGCTCCATGCGGCTCCTAGGAATCGACGAGACCGTTATGCCGGAGGTGTATCCGGTCTCTCGCGACGCAATGGCGCCCTCGTACCCCGAACTCCTCACGAACTGGGACAGCATCGCCCAGGTGGCGTATGGGGAAGAGGAATCTTTCCGTCGCACGCTGGACTCCGGGTCCGCGATCTTTGACGTCGCCGTCAAAAAAGCAATGCAGGACCCGCAGGGTCACCCGCTGATTAGTGGCGAAGCAGCGTTCACCCTGCATGACACGTACGGTTTCCCGATTGACCTGACACTCGAAATGGCATCGGAACGCGGTATCGACGTGGATAGGTCGAGGTTCACCGCGTTGATGGCGGAGCAGAAAGAGAGGGCTCGCGCGGACGCTCGCGCTAAGAAGGTCGGGCACGTTGACGCGTCCCTGTTCCTGGGGATTGCTGCTAACGCTCCGGATGGAACCAAGTTTGTTGGCTACGACAGAAGCTCTGCTGAGGCTGAAGTCATCGGGATCCTTGCAGGGGGCCAGGCCGTTACTGCTGCAAGTGGCCCCAGCGACGTTGAGGTTGTCCTGTCGCGGACCCCGTTCTATGCCGAGTCCGGTGGCCAGCTAGCCGACACGGGAACGATCCGTCTTGAAAGCGGCGCGGTGATCGACGTGCACGACGTTCAGGCGCCCATAAAGGGCCTGTTCGTCCACCACGGCACTTTGTCCGAGGGCACGGTTGCGGTTGGCGATAAAGCCTACGCGTCAATCGACGTGGAACGTCGTGGGGCGATAGCCCGGGCGCACACGGCCACGCACATGATCCACCAGGCGCTTCATGAGGTCGTTTCTGAAAATGCCACGCAGGCCGGTTCTGAGAACTCGCCGTCGCGGATGAGGTTCGACTTCCGCCACGGGAGTGCCCTTAGCTCTCACCAAATCGGTGACATTGAGGCCCTGGTGAACCAGAAGCTGACCGAAGGCCTGCAGATCACGGACAAGTGGATGGATTTGGACGCCGCCAAAGCGCTCGGCGCGCAAGCCCTGTTCGGAGAGAAGTACGGTCGGGAAGTCCGCGTCGTCTCGATTGGTGACGGCTGGTCTAGAGAACTCTGCGTCGGGACTCACGTCCCCACGACGGGACACGTGGGCCGGATCGACGTGCTCTCTGAGTCTTCTGTGGGTTCGGGCCTGCGGCGTATTGATGCCCTGGTAGGCGAGGGAGCGTACCGGAAGCAGGCCACAGAACGTGCGCTGGTTTCCCAGCTCACAGATCTGCTGAAGGGCAGGCCGGAAGAGCTTCCGGAAAAAGTGGCGTCTCTGCTTGACAAGGTGAAGAATTCCGAGCGCCAGCTGAACGCGCTCCAACAGCAGCTGCTCTCAAATGAAGCAGTGGCGATTGCTGAAGGTGCAATGCTGGTTGGGGAAGTGCTGGTTGCTCGCGGTGACCTTGGGACGATCCAGAACGCCTCTGGCGTCCGTCAGGTAGCGACCGACGTTCGAGGCCGCATGGGCGACAACCGCCCCTCGGTCTCAGTGATCGGCGGTGTCGCTGACAACAAGCCTGTTGTGGTCGTGGCGACGAACTCGCTTGCCCGTGACCTGGGCTTTCGCGCTGGTGACCTAGTGAAGGTCGCGGCCCGGAAGCTGGGTGGCGGGGGCGGAGGCAAACCAGATCTGGCTCAAGGCGGGGGCAGTGACCCCAACGCGGTCCAGGACGCGGTCTCCGCAGCCGTCAGCCTGGTTGAAAGGGGAGAACACTGAGACAGGGCACGCGACTCGGTGTAGACGTGGGAGACGCTCGAATCGGCGTGGCCGTCTCTGACGCGTCAGGACTCGTGGTACTCCCCGTAGAAACCGTGCCGGCCCATCCGCGAGGAAGAGCTCTGCGTCGCCTAGTGGCACTGGCGAAGGAACGCGGCGTTATCGAAGTCGTAGTGGGGCTTCCCAAGCACCTGAGCGGGGAGGAAGGCGCTTCCGCGAAAGCTGCGAGGGACCTTGCGGAGCGTCTTGCATCGGCGCTCGAAGGCGTGCGAGTTTGCATGGTCGACGAACGACTCTCAACAAAAGCTGGTCAAGCCCGCCTGCACCAGGCAGGTAAAGACACGCGTGAAGGCCGAAAGTACATCGACCAGGTCGCGGCACAGATTATCCTAGAGCAAGCTGTTGAAGCTGAAAGGCATGGGTCTTCCTTGCCTGGTGAGACAGTTTTGGCGCACCCGCACAGTGGAGGGACAACGAATGAGCACCGATAGGAAGCCCACGGCTTCCGGATACCCGTTCCCGTCCCGCAAGGACATTCACGGCTCCCGGATCCCCAAGGCACAAGGTGCTTCTACCGCCGAGCCCGTGGCTCCGCCTTCCGGGTCGCTCCGCGAATCTTTGGCGGGTGAGGCCAGGGTCCCCCGGGCACGTCCTTTGCTAGCTTCGCAAGAGACCGCCAGCCAGGACCAGGAGGAAGTCGGAGCTGGGGAGGCCCAGACACCCGACTCAGGCAAACACGCGGAACCTGCTGGGCCGCGGGGGGTCAGCGAGCCGCAACCGTCCGAACATGAGGAACCTGCTGGGCCGCAGGGGGCCAGTGAGCGGAAGCTGCCCTCTAGACGGGAATCTGCGACGCGAACGGGTTCCCTAAAGCTCCCGGCTGAGACAGGGCCAGAAGCTACGGCAGAACCTAAACCGGAAAGTGAACCAAAGCCGCGCGCTTCAGCGCCCAAACAGGCGTTGCCGTCCCGGCGCGTCACGCGCTCCGGGGCCACGAACGGTGCAATCACATCTGGCGTTCTGGACAGCAAGCAAAGTGAAGCACTAGCGTCAAGCGCCGCGCAAAAGGCGAAGCGGCGCAGACGGCGTAAGAGGCTCCGCACCACGCTGATCCTGATCATCCTGGTGGGTCTGGTCGGGACGGCAGTGTGGTTTGCTGTCCGCTCGCTGAATCCCACAGAAGCCGTGGTCGAATCAGATGACTACCCCGGCCCGGGCACGGGGTCGACAGAGGTCACGGTTGACGTCGGCGACCATGGCGCCGACATCGCCCAAAAGCTCTACGCAGCCGACGTGGTCAAGTCTCCCGAGGCCTTTATTCGCGCTTTCGACAACAGTGCGGCCGCGGAAACCATAAAGCCCGGCACCTACACGTTGAAACTGCAGATGTCGGCTGCGGGCGCCCTCGCTGCGATACTGGATGAAACCAACCGGCAAGACAACGCCTTCACCGTAAACGCGGGCCAGACAGTCGCCCAAGTGAAGGACAAGCTGGAACAGGTTGCGGGATACGACCTGGAAGAAATCGATGCCGCGTTTGCTGACCCGGGATCCATTGGACTGCCCGAGGTCGCTGACGGAAACGCAGAGGGGTGGTTAGCGGCCGGGGCATATGAGATTGCGCCAGGAGAGCCCGTGTCGAGCGTCCTGCAACAGATGGTTGCGAAGCAAGTCCAAAACCTTGAGGAGCTGGGGGTGCCGGAAGATCAGTGGGAAGTTGTCCTAACCAAGGCCTCGATCCTTGAACGGGAAGCATCTCTCGAAGAAGACCTGCCGAAGGTCGCCCGGGTCATTGCGAACCGGATCGAGAACCCTGAGGCGGAGACCCAGGGCCTGTTGCAGATGGACTCCACGGTTCTTTACGGGGTAGGAAAGTCCGGTGGGATCCCGACCCTGGAAGAACTCGAGACGGACACCCCGTACAACACGTACCTGCACGCGGGACTACCCCCTGGACCTATTGCCACGCCCTCGACTGCGGCCATTGCTGCGACACTGGAACCGGCCGAAGGGAACTGGTTGTACTTTGTGACAGTCAACCTCGACACTGGCGAAACGCTGTTCACGGACTCTCTTGATGAACAAGAAGCGAACATCCGGCTACTCACGGAATGGTGCGAGGCCAACCCCGGTCGCTGCTGAGTTCGGGGAGGGATCTTTCTTGGTTTGGGCAGCTGTCATCGGTGATCCGATCCGGCATTCGCGTTCCCCCGCGCTGCATCTGGCCGCCTACCGCCTTTTAGGCCTTGATTGGGAATACAGGGCGATAAGGGTGGACCGGGAACATCTGGGAGCCTTTATGCAAGAGCTTCCAGAGGACTGTGTGGGCCTGTCAGTCACGATGCCTGACAAGCGCGCAATCTTGGACTACACGGACGTGGCTGAGTCGGTGGCGAAAACCCTCAAGGTCGCAAACACAGTGGTCGTACAAGCAGGTATGAAAGCCGCGTTCAACACTGACGTCTACGGCATCACAGAAGCCTTACGTTTCGGCGCACGCCCGCTTGTGGCGGACGGGGAGCCCCTGGTGATCGGTAACGGCGCAACGGCCTGTTCTGCCCTGGCCGCCCTTGGATCGCTGGGCTATCGCTCGGTCAGTATTGCAGCCCGTAACCTGGCAGGGGCAGACGGGGCCTACTCTCTGGCCGCAAGACTTGGGATCAGCGCCACGGGAATCCCACTACGCCTTGAAGGCGCTGTAAGACAGGCCCTGGCAAAGGCCCCAGCTGTCATCTCAACAATCCCACCTGCGGTGCTGGAGCCCTTTGCTGACGCGACTGTGGATCCCGGGGCTGTTTTGCTTGACGTCACCTACTCCTCGGCCTTATCCCCCCTTGAAGACGCATTCAAGACCGGCGGCGCCACCTCCGTGAGTCCACTGGTGATGCTGACGTACCAGGGGATTGCCCAGGTGAAGTTGATGACCAGCCGCGAAGTCCCCTTCGAACCCATCTACAAGGCAGTGCTCGAAGCAACGTTCCCGAAGTCAACGTGAACCTTTCTTTGGCGCTAGCCGTCGCGTTCGTCCTGGGTAACGCGATCTACCTGTACCTTGCGGGTCCGCGCTTAGCGAGGCGGTACTCGGCAGCAAACGTTCCGGCTCCCGCCTCGCTTACCTGGGGAACGCTTGTGGCCGGGATTGCTGCGCTCTACGCGGGTTCCTTACTGTCCACCGGTGCAGGGACGCTCTTTGAGCCGTGGTGGGGGAGCGGAGCTGCAGGAGCCCTGGCCTCCGTGGTCAGCATCGGATGGCTGAGCCTGCTGATTGACGCACGGTCACGGCGCCTTCCAAGTGAGCTGACCGCAGTTATGGCAGTCCAAAGCCTGCTGTCCTGGGCACTGGCGTGGACGCTTTCTGGGCCGACGCTCGAGGGGATTACTGCACCGCTCATCGGGGCACTGCTGTGGG
Source organism: uncultured Actinomyces sp. (assembly GCA_964345615.1). Taxonomy (GTDB): domain Bacteria; phylum Actinomycetota; class Actinomycetes; order Actinomycetales; family Actinomycetaceae; genus Scrofimicrobium. The sequence continues at coordinate 19,569 of CAYFRQ010000003.1, forward strand.
GGCTCCCGGTGCTGGTTGGCGCACGACTTGGCGAGGTTGGAAAAGGTGATCAGAAGCTAGCTCCGGTTCTTGGTTTCGGACTCGGAACGATGTCACTGCCCGCGGCCCTTACAGGTCTGGCGCTCTCATTTCTGCTGGCCGGGATTGGCGCAATGCGCCTCAAGTTGGCGGGAGCCCGCGGGTCTACCCGATTCGCCCTTGGCCCGTACCTGATCGTAAGCACCTGGTGCACCTGGGGCCTCGGGGTCGTGGTCCCCTTGGCCCTGTCCCTTCAAGGTGTGTAAAGCTAGTCTCATGCTGCATTGGTCCACTGCCGGAGAATCCCACGGCCCCGCCCTTGTCGCCCTCATGGAAGGCATGCCGGCAGGCGTTGCTATCACCACCGGGGACATACGGGACGCCCTCGCCAGACGCCGTGTCGGTTATGGACGAGGAGCCCGGCAAAAGTTCGAAAAAGACCGGGTTCGTTTTCTTGCCGGAGTCCGGCACGGTCTTACGACCGGCGCCCCGATCGTGATCGAGATCCAGAACTCCGAATGGCCGAAATGGGAAAAGGTGATGAGCGCCGACCCTGTGGACCCCCATGAGTTACTGGTGGACGCCGGCAAAGGGGACAAGCGGGAGATGAGTCGTAACAAGCGCCTCTCAACACCCAGGCCAGGGCACGCGGACCTGGCCGGCATGATTTCTTATCGAGAAGACGATGCACGCAACATCCTGGAACGGGCTTCCGCCAGGGAAACGGCAGCGCGCGTTGCCCTGGGAGAGCTGGCCCGTGCCCTCCTGGTTCAGGCTTCCGGGACCGAAGTTGTCGGACACGTCGTCTCAGTCGGAGACGTCTGCGCTCCCGAAGCAGAACTCCCCGGCCCAAAGGACCGGGAACGCCTGGATGCCTCACCCCTTCGAACCCTAGATCCGCGCTCAGAAGCTCTTTTCACCACGAAGATCGACGAAACCAAGGCTGCGGGCGACACCATCGCTGGCGTTGTGGAGGTCGTCGCCTGGGACGTGCCCTTGGGTTTAGGTTCGCACGTCACCAGTCATCAAAAACTGGATGCGGCGATAGCCGGTGAGCTCATGTCTATCCAGTCTGCAAAAGCAGTTGAGATCGGGGACGGTTTCGAAACTGCGCGGCGAAGAGGCTCTAGGGCTCACGATGCGATCCGGCTTGCGGGCGGCAACATCCAGCGCGAAACAAACCGTGCGGGGGGAATCGAGGGGGGCACGTCAAACGGAGAGCCCATCGTGGTTCGCGTCGGGTTCAAGCCCATCTCAACAGTCCCCAATGCTCTTCCAACGGTGGACCTGCAAACCGGTTTGCCTGCCGGAGCGTTCCACCAGCGTTCAGACACCAGCCAGATAGTGCCGGCCGTGGTGATTGCAGAAGCGGCGGTTCAGCTGGTCCTGGCCCGAGCCCTCACCGAGCGTTTCGGTGCGCGTTCGCTTCCTGAGCTGGCCGAGCAACTGGCAGGTCAGCAAGCCTACGTTCGCGCAGTCCTTTCCGGACGCGATGACTGAACTGCCCCTGTTCCTGGTTGGGCTACCAGGGTGCGGAAAATCCAAAGTCGGAGCAATCCTTGGCCGGGCGCTGGGAGTGCCCCACGTTGACACCGACCAAGAGGTAGAGGCCGTGGCCGGCCAGAGTGTTGCAGAAATCTTTGAAACTGATGGGGAAGCCGAATTCCGGCGCCTCGAAGCTGAAACCATTGCGGGCCTCTCCGGCTTCAACGGGATCGTGTCACTGGGTGGCGGGGCGATTGAGACAGAGAGCGTAAGACGCGTGTTGTCAACGGGCAATACCGTTTGGATTCGTGCGAGCAAACGGGAACTGCTACGCCGCATCAAAAGGGGAGATAAAAGACCCCTGATGCGTGACAACCCCGAACGAAAATTGGATGAGCTCTGGCGAAAACGAAACCCCCTCTACCGTCAGGTGTCAAGGAGCGGAGTCTGGACCACGACTGGGCCGCCCCGAAAAGTTGCGGAGGCAATCTTGAAAAAACAGCAGACTACGGTCACCGTGCGCCCGGCTGGAGAGCACCCCTACCCGGTCATTATCGGGTCCTCACTCACCCCGCAGATCCCCGGTCGGCTGGCACAGGGGCGAGGCGTTTTCGCGGTCTACCCAGCCTCCCTCCAGGACCTGGTCAGACCGGCACTGGAAGCGGTAGAAGACAGTGGCGCTAGGCTGACTTGTTTCCCCCACCCCGACGGTGAGGAAGCCAAGACTTATCAAGTGCTTCTCTCGGCCTGGGACGCAATGGGGCAGGCACGGATTGGACGCGCTGACACGGTCCTTTCGATCGGCGGTGGAGCCACGACGGACCTTGGGGGTTTCCTGGCAGCAACCTGGCTTCGGGGGATCGCGAACCTGAACGTCGCAACGACACTGCTTGGGATGGTGGATGCAGCAGTGGGAGGGAAAACGGGAATAAACACCCCCGTGGGTAAGAACCTGGTGGGTGCCTTCCACGACCCGGTCGCAGTCCTAAATGACCTTGACTACCTCCAAACCCTGCCGGAGGCCGACTATCGCGCAGGCCTGGCAGAGATCATCAAGTGCGGGTTGATCCGTGACGGAGTGATCCTGGATCTTTTTGACTCCAACCCGGAGCTTGCCGACCCCGTGTGGGCGCTCGGGGACGGCCGCCCCGTCCTTGAGGAGTTGGTGGAGCGGGCGGTCAAGGTGAAGGCACGCGTGGTGGGCGCTGACCGACTCGAGAAAGGGGAGCGGGAATACCTGAACTACGGGCACACCCTGGCGCACGCACTCGAGGCCCAGTCGGCGTTTTCTCTGCGGCACGGAGAGGCCGTCGCGATAGGTTCCGTGTTTTCTGCGGAGCTGGCCCACAGCCTGGGGCTGCTGGATCCACAGGACGTGGCCCGCCACCGCGCCCTATTCGAAGCTGCTGGGCTGCCGACTACTGCGAGGGGGGAGCTGGGCCCCCTAACCCAGGTGATGCTCTCGGACAAGAAGGTGCGTGATGGAAAGCTTCGTTTCGTTCTCCTGAACGGGATTGGAAAGCCAAAGGTGAGGCAGGTCCTAGCGGAGCAGCTGACCCAGGCTGCAGAGAGGATTGGGCTTGATGGGTGAGCGTCCGCGCCGCGTATTTCTACTGGGCGCGACAGGTTCGGGAAAAACCACGGTAGGCACGGCTTTAGCGGGGCTGCTGGGCGGGGAGTTCCAGGCCCCCGAATCGGGAAGCGAAGACTTCGTTCGCAACCCGCAACTCGCTAAGCAACGCCTTCTGGACTACACCTTGCAAATGCTCGGAGAAGAAAACGGTCCCGGGCAGTCGCCGGTGGTGGTGGAACTGCCACCATCCGCTCTGCTAGACCAGGAAGCGCGGGTCAAGTTATCGAAGGCAAGAAGATCTGGCGACATTGCTGTTCTACTAGACGCGCCCATAGAAGTCCTGGCTCGCCGCGCTGGCCTCAGCGCACCACAAATGGGGTTCTTAGGAACCCCTCGCGCCTGGTTTCGCGCCCTTTACCGCGAACTTCACGAGTCGTATCTGGGCATGTACGACACGGCTTTTGACACGGGCAGCAAAGACCCTTTGAGCATCGCACAAGAAGTCGCAGACACCTGCGGGCTAAACTAGCCCTGAACCTACAGAAACGAGCTATTTCGTGGCAACAACAAACGATCTTAAAAACGGTATGGTCCTGGTTATCGACGGGCAGCTTTGGCAGGTGCTCGAGTTCCTGCACGTAAAGCCGGGTAAGGGACCCGCGTTTGTGCGGACAAAGATTAGAAACGTCCTTACGGGCAAATCTGTGGACCGCACGTTCAACGCCGGGGTGAAGATCGACACCGCTACCGTTGACCGCAGGGACATGACGTACCTCTACAACGATGGCGACTCGTTCATCTTCATGGATGACGCCACGTACGACCAGACCCCCGTCAGCGCGGAACTGGTCGGAGACTCCGCCAACTACCTCACCGATAACCAACGCGCCATCGTTGCGTTCCATGACGACCAGGTCCTTGGGATTGAGCTCCCGGCGACGGTGAACCTCGAGATTACTCAGACGGACCCGGGCTTACAGGGGGACCGTTCAAATGCGGGAACCAAACCCGCGACGGTCGAGACCGGGTATGAACTCCAGGTGCCGCTCTACATGGATCAGGGAACCGTCATCAAGGTTGACACGCGCACCGGCGAGTACGCGGGCCGCGTTAAGGACTGATCCCATGGCGCATAAAAGAGGCCGGTTCACGTCAAGGACGAAGGCCCGTCGCCGTGCGGCGGACATTCTGTTCGAGGCCGACCAGAAGGGTTTTGCGGACAACGCGACCGCGCTCCTTGATCTGCTGGCGAAGCGGCAGGACGTTTCTGCCGCGTCCTCGGATCTTCCCCCGTACGCGGCGGAGATTGTCGAGGGCGTAGCTAGGAACCTTCGTCCAATCGACCGCCACCTTGCGAAACGGGCGAAGGGGGCGGGCTTGGATCGCATTCCCGCCGTTGATCGCGCCATCATGAGGGTCGCCGTCTGGGAGATGATGGATAACTCAAAGGACGTCCCACCGGTGGTCGCGATTGATGAGGCCATTGCTTTGGTGAAGGCGCTTTCAACTGCCGAGTCTCCCGCATACGTGAACGCAGTGCTTGATGCAGTGCGCTCTGACGTGGAAGCAGATCTCCCGACGCCCGCCGCATTTGGCAGCCCGGACATGGACGCCGAGATCCCCGAAGAATACCTCGATGAGTACTGAACAACCTCACATCCTGGACGCTCGGTAACGAATCTGCGACAGGTTTTCATAACGGCGCCCACTTATCGCCGCAAATGTGCTCGAACAGTGCTTTCTCACGCTATTCTTCCAATGTGCAGGGGCCGCCGTGGGCGGCAAAGGGAAAACGCGGGGAGCGTCGGAGGCAAACCATGTCACTACCCAAGTTAAGTGCAGAGCAACGCGCGGACGCGCTTGCTCAAGCGACCGCGTCCAGGCGGCGTAGAGCTGAAGTCAAGCAACAGTTGAAAGCTAAGCAGATGACCGTGTCAGAGGTCTTCGAGCTAGCAGAAGAAGATGAAGCGATAGCCAAGATGCGGGCTATCGCGCTACTGGAATCTCTGCCCAGGATTGGTCCGCAGCGAGCAGCGGAACTTTTGGTTGAGATTGGAATCGCTCCGTCCCGCCGTGTTCGCGGGCTTGGCCCGCTGCAACGAGCCGCACTTGTGGAGCGTTTCTCCTAGAGACCCGGTGGCGGGGTGTGGCGATCGTGTGCGACCCTTGTCGTATGGAGCAAGTCCCCCTTTATGTCTTGGTTGGGCCAAGTGGTGTTGGCAAAGGGACCGTGCTTGGGCGCCTGCGGGACGCCCACCCGGAGGTGGTCCTATCGGTTTCGGCGACCACGCGGGATCCTCGTACCGGTGAGGTTGACGGCGAACACTACTTCTTCGTAGACGATGCGGAGTTCGACCGGTTGATCGCCTGCGACCAGCTCCTGGAGTGGGCGGTTGTCCACGGGAAGCACCGTTACGGGACTCCGATCTCTTGGGTTGAAGAGCAGCAGAAGCTAGGGCGAACCGCGGTGCTAGAGGTCGATGTTGAGGGTGCCCGCCAAGTTGCGAAGCGAATGCCGGAAGCTAAAATCATCTTTTTGGCGCCCCCGTCGTGGGATGAGCTGGAATCCAGACTGCGCGGTAGGGGCACAGAAAGCGAAGCGGAGCTTCAGGCCAGGCTCCGCACCGCGAAAGCTGAGCTTGCTTCAGCAGGGGAGTTTGACCAGATCCTTGTGAATGCTGAAGTTAACTCCACAGCCTTGGAGCTGGCTCGGCTCATGCAACTCAACTAGAGTTGGTTTGTTTGCAACCGGCCCAAACGCCGACCTCAAGGAGCCTTGGACTTATGTCAGGAATTGTCGCGAACCCGCAAGGGATCACGTACCCCCCGATCGATGAGCTGCTAGAACGCGCTGATTCGAAGTACGCACTGGTGGTCTTCGCCGCGGAGCGTGCCCGTCAGATCAACGCCCACAACTCCCAGCTTGAGTCCAACATCATCCAGTACGTGGGTCCGGTCGTTGAAAGCGAGCCTGACGACAAGCCCCTGTCGATTGCGCTACGTGAGATCGTCGAAGACAAGCTGATCCTAAATGGGGACGCCGAATAGACCGGTCCCAACCGTTGTTGTTGGGGTCGGCGCTGGTATAGCCGCCTACAAGGTTGCCTACGCTGTGCGGGGCTTCCGAAAACTCGGCTGGCGGGTCCACGTCATCCCAACACCCAGCTCCCTGAGCTTCGTAGGGCAGACCACGTGGAGTGAGCTCTCAGAGAATCCTGCTCCCGTGGGCGTGTTTGACTCCGGACCACTGGGCCATGTTGAACTGGCTCGCCGAGCCGACGTGATCGTGCTTGCTCCCGCAACGGCTGACCTTTTGGCTCGCGCCAGGGCGGGGATGGCGGGTGACTTGCTGACCACCACGATCCTGGCATCGCGCGCACCCGTTATCGCGTTTCCAGCAATGCACACGGCAATGTGGCAAAGCCCTGCAACACGGGAAAACGTGCGGGTCCTGAAGGAGCGTGGCTGGATGGTCGTGGAACCTGTGGCCGGAGAGCTTTCTTCCGGTGACACAGGTTTGGGCCGCATGGTGGAACCTGACGAAATTGTGGAAACCGTGCGCGCTTTTATGGAGCGAGACCAGGCGGGTTGCCTCAGCGGGAAACGCCTTGTCGTGACCGCGGGTGGGACGCAGGAGCCCATCGACCCCGTGCGCTACGTCGGCAACCGTTCGACGGGGAAGCTGGGCGTGGAACTCAGCCGGCTTGCGGCGCAGTCAGGTGCTGAGGTCACCTTGATTGTTGCGGGCACCGCCGTCCCTCTTCCAACGGGGGAGACGGGGATCAAGCTGGTCGAAGCTCCCAGTGCCGGGGAGATGCGTCAAGCGGTTGCAGAGGCTCTTCCCGGGGCGGATGCCCTGGTCATGGCCGCAGCTGTTGCTGACTTCACGCCCACATCGCCCTCCGACTCGAAGATTAAGAAGAGCGGGCCGGACAGCAGCCTCACCCTTCGACTTGTACAGACCGTAGACATCCTGAAGGAAGTAACCGATTCCTCTCCGGAAGCGGTTGTGGTTGGTTTCGGAGCCGAGACTGGCACCGAAGAAGAGGTCCTTGAGAAGGGCCGCACGAAGGCGTTGTATAAGGGCGCTGACCTGCTTGCAGTCAACCGTGTCGGCGGGGGAGCCGGGTTCGGGGACGTAGAAAGCCAACTGTGGTTTTTCGCTCAAGACGGCGAACTGACGGGCACTGCTACGGGCGATAAAAGAAAGTTGGCCCAGGCGCTACTTGAGCGCCTTTGCGCTTTGATTGAGGAGTCCTCTTGAGTGGTTCAAGCACCTTGCGTCCCTTCACTTCCGAGTCGGTGACCGAGGGACATCCGGACAAACTTGCAGACCGGGTTTCAGATGCGATCCTGGATGCGGTCTTGGAACAGGACCCCACCGGGCGCGTTGCCGTGGAGACAGTCGCCACGCGCGGCCTGGTTCACGTGGTGGGCGAACTCACCACTTCGGCCTACGTCGAAATCCCCGCGATTGTTAGGGATGAGGTCACCTCGATCGGCTACGACTCCCAGGAAGCCGGTTTCGATGGGCAGTCTTGCGGCGTTTCCGTATCTCTTTCTGAGCAGAGCCCAGACATTTCGAGCTCGGTGACGAAGTCGCTTGAGGCGCGCCTTGATGAGGCGCAGGATCCACGTGACACGCAGGGGGCCGGCGACCAGGGGATGATGTTTGGCTACGCGGCTAACGAGACCCCGGACCTAATGCCCGCACCCCTGTGGCTTTCTCACAAGCTTGCTAAACAGTTGGCGGACGTGCGGAAGAGCGGCGACGCTCCCGGTGTTCTGCCGGATGGAAAAACGCAAGTTACGCTGCTCTACGACGGACTCAAGCCGGTAGCACTGGACACCGTCGTGGTCTCAAGCCAGCACACTGCAGACCTAGCTTTGGGAGACCTTGAAGAGATCGTTCGAAGCCAGGTCGTGGAGCCCGTTTTGGAAAGCGCGGGATTGGACCTAGACACCTCTGATTTGTCGCTCCTTGTCAACCCGTCGGGGCGGTTTGTGGTTGGTGGACCGGCAGCTGACGCGGGGCTAACCGGGCGCAAAATCATTGTTGACACGTACGGCGGGAGCGCGCGCCACGGTGGGGGAGCCTTCAGCGGTAAAGATCCGTCGAAGGTAGACCGCTCTGGCGCTTACGCTGCTCGCTGGGCCGCGAAGAACGCCGTCGCGGCTGGCCTTGCCGACCAACTTGAGTTGCAGCTGGCGTACGCGATCGGTAGTTCCAGGCCGGTTTCCGTCGCCGTCGACTCAAAGGGCACGGGCGTCATGCCCGACGCTGAGCTTGCACGAATCATTCAAGAGGTTTTTGATTTCCGCCCCCTCGGCATCATCGAGGATCTGCGGCTGCTTGACCCCGGAGTGGTCCACTATCGTGACACTGCCGCGTACGGACACTTCGGCCGCGAGCAGTTCCCCTGGGAGTCCCTGGACCGTGTCGCGGACCTCAGGGCGGCTGCTGGCGCCTAGCTAAAGGGCAGGTCGAGTAAGTGGAAGGGGCCAGTCCTGCAGTTGCGCATGTGGTGGTCGACTTAGACGTCCCACACCTGGACCACCCCTTTGAATACTCCATCCCGGAAGACCTGAGGAAGCAGGTCCGCGTTGGTTCCCGGGTTCAAGTGAGGTTCGCGGGTCGCCGGAAGACCGGTTGGGTGACCTCGCTCGCGTCCCAGCAGGTCTCCGGAAAGAGGTTGCTTCCCATCCTTAGGGTGATTGGGCCCATCCCACTTCTGACCCGGGGAATCTTGAAGACCGCCGAATACCTGGCGGCCCGCTACGCGACGAACCTCAAACAAATATTGGCTTTCGCGCTCCCGACCCGCTCTGCTCACGTTGACAAGGAGTTCCAGGGCAAGGAAGTGGCCGAGTCACCGCAGGGGGTGCCGTCAAGGGCCGTCGCATCCCTCTACCCTCGGCAGATGCGCGACGCCCTTGTGGCGGCAATTCGGGACCTGGAGGGGAGTCCCCGCGCTGTGGTGGTGCTTCCAACTGCCGCGGGAGCCGCGATGGTGCGCGCCTGGCTAGAGGAAGCTTTCCCCGACCTGCGGGTGGCACAGTCGACGACAGAAGACACAGCGGCGCATCGCTACCGAACGCACTTGGCTGCGCTTTGCGGTGAGGTCGACGTGGTTGTCGGCACCCGAGGGTCGGTGTGGACACCTCTTCCCACGGGTGGGACCCTGATCCTTTGGGACAGCGGAGACACGCGCCTGCGGGAAGTCCGGAGTCCCCACCTGGACGCGCTGGATGTAGCGGTTGCACGCAGCCACGTGGAGGGCGTGTCTTTGCTGAGCCTGGGGTACGCAAGGAGCGTGAAAGACCAGCTGCTAGTGAACTCGAAGTGGGCGGAGGACACGTCACCACCAAGGGAAGAAAACCTGGCTTTGCTTCCGAAACTTCGGGTTTTCGACTGGCAGGAGTCAGAGCGCGTCGGCGCTGCCGGCGCGGGGCTACTTCCACAGGCCGCGTATGACGTTATCCGAAGGGGGCTGGAGACCGGCCCTGTCCTGGTCCAGGTCCCAGGCCCCGGGTACCGGACCGAGTTCACTTGCCCAAGCTGCGAAGGGAAGCGGGATGCGCCAAACGGGGCGTGCCCCGACAGCTTCCACGCCGAGCCGGTCCGCTACCGGGTTGGATCCGACAGGTTGGCTGAGGAACTGGCAAAAGCCTTTCCTAGGGTGAGCGTTGAGGTCTCCTCTTCGACCGCTGGGATCAAACCCGCTGTGGAGGGCGGGCCGCGAATTGTGGTCGCTACAGCTTCAGCTGAGCCGCAGCCTCAAGAGGGGTACGGGGCCGTGGTGATTGCTGGCGCGCACGCGCTGGCGTACCAGGACTTCCTTGACGCAATGGTTCAGGCGGAGCGGCGCTGGATGGACGCACTGGCACTGTCGGCTCCCGGCGCGCCCGCGATGCTGATTGCTTCTCCACCTAAGGTGCTAGAGCAGTCCCTGGTTCGCTGGGATCCAAGGCTCCTTGCAAACTATGAGCTGGAGGTCCGCGGGCAGCTCGGGTTCCCGCCCGTAGCCTGGGTAGTGGTTCTCACCGCTTCGAAGCAGACGTTAGAGGCTTGCCTATCGAGGATTGCGAGCCCGCAGCTAGTGGTCATGTCGCCGCCGCACCCGGTAGGCGAAGAGGGAAAGTCCCGCGCCGTTGTTCGCGTTAGCACCCCGCATGCACCGGGTCGGATGCGGGCCCTAAGGGCTTTCCAAGTGGAACTTTCGAAAGATGGCCGCCCCCTGCTGGTAATCGATGTAAATCCAGGCGACCTGGTAGCGGGTTAGCCGGATAGGGTTGTGCCGTGAAGGTTTTGTTTGCGGGAACGCCTCCGGTTGCATTGGCTAGCTTGGAAGCCTTGTTAGAGGCTGGCTTCGACGTGGTCGGTGTCATCACCCGCCCGCCTGCGCGCAGGGGCCGGTCTTCTAAGCTGGTCGACTCACCTGTCGCGCAGTACGCGAAGGCGAAAGGCTTACCCCTGCTAGAGACTTCTAGGCCGAGCGAGCCGGAGTCGCTCAGATGGATCCAAGATAGGCAGGCGGACCTTGGGGTCGTTGTCGCGTACGGGGCCCTGCTCCGCTTAGACGTGTTGCAAAGCTGCAGGGATGGTTGGGTGAATCTGCACTTCTCAAAGCTGCCGGACCTGCGCGGTGCAGCGCCCGTGCAAAGGGCGCTGCTACGCGGTGACAAGACTGCGTGGACAACGGTGTTCTACCTGGATCAGGGTATGGACACGGGACCCGTTCTTTCGGTGGAGCAGACCCCGATTCTTCCGCTAGAAACCTCCGGTGAGCTTCTTGACAGGCTCGCTGAGATTGGGGCACGCCAGCTGGTGGCGACACTGAAAGAAATAGACCTGGGGACTGCGACTGCCCACCCTCAGGAAGAGTCGGGGGAGCTGGATGTCGCGCGAAAGCTGGAACGGAAGGACGGTTTCGTGTCCTTCCGGAACGGTGCCGAAGAAACCGTGAACAGGATTCGGGCAGTCTCTCCCGCCCCCGGCGCCTGGACAACCGATCCTGCGGGCAAGCCGCTGAAGGTCGCGCAGGCCAGCTTCAGTAGCGAGATCCTTCCCGCGGGAAGTCTTCGCCTGAATGGACAGCAGTTGCTGGTCGGCACCGGGACCCAGGCGATTGTCCTTGGAAGGGTCGCACCTGCGGGGAAGACATGGATGAATGCAGCCGACTGGCTTCGCGGCGCGCGCGCCGACGCAGGCGCCCGGCTAGGAACCGAACCGGAAGGACCCCAGGTGTGAGAGATTCTAAAGAACCAGACGCAGCGCGCCTAGTTGCAGCTGAGGCGCTACTAGAAGTTGAGGAAGAGGGACGCTTCGCGAACCTGGTGTTACCGAAGCTTCTGAAGTCAGAGCAGATTTCTAACCGCAAGTTCACGGCGCAAGACGCTGCGTTCACTTCAGAGCTGGTTTACGGCACGGTGCGCCGCAGACGAACGCTAGACGCGGTACTCGCGCCTCTTTCGAAACGTCCCCTAGACGAACTGGACGCCCCGGTCAGGGTCTGCCTACGCCTGGGTGCCTACCAGCTGCTTTACATGCGGGTTCCCGACCACGCCGCAGTCTCGGAAACTGTTTCAGTGGCGCGAAAGCTCTGCGGTGAAGGCCCGTCCAAGATGGTGAACGCGGTGCTGCGCAGCCTGCTTCGGGAAGGTTCCGAAGATGCCATTGAAAGGGCTGTCGGCCTAGGGCCGGAACGATCTGCCCTAGGCGTCGGGCATTCCCACCCGGACTGGATGGTGGACGCCTTCCGCGAATCCCTGCGCCTTCGCGGCATTGAAGGACAGATCGAGGATGCCCTCGAAGCCAACAACCAGGCGGCACAGGTGACTCTCGCGGCTCGTCCCTTTCTGGTCGAAGCTACCGACCTAGCTGCCGAGGCCGAGGACATCCTGGGGGTGCCCGCTCACCAGGGGAACATTGCCGACTCTGCTGTCATCATTGCCGGTGGGGACCCGGGTGCCCTCCCATCCATTCGGTCCGGCCACGCAGGCGTCCAAGACGAAGGTTCACAGCTAGCTGCAGCACTCCTGGCAGCCGCGCCAGTAAAGGGGAAGCCGGACAACAACTGGCTGGACCTTTGCGCCGGCCCCGGGGGCAAAGCCGCACTCCTGGCCTCTATTGGGAGTGAGCGGGGAGCCAGGGTCACCGCGAACGAGGTGGTCCCGCACAGGGCCCGCCTGCTCGAACGCTCCGTGCGCGCACTTGAAAACGTGGACGTGGTCGTCGCTGACGGCCGCGCCTTGAAGAGCGACACGCTGTTTGACCGCACGCTGGTTGATGCTCCCTGCCTTGGGCTTGGCTCGCTACGGCGCAGGCCGGAATCCAGGTGGCGACACAGCCGAGCAGACCTGGATGAACTGGTGCCCCTGCAGTGGGAGCTGCTCACTTCCGGAGTCCAGCTGACAAGGCCCGGCGGAGTGATCGCTTGGGTGACCTGCTCGCCGCACACGGATGAGACCGTCGAACAGGTTGCGCACGCGCTTGAAGAACTCCCGGTTAGGCTCATTGATGCCCATAAGGTTGCGGAAGCTGTCACCCCGTTTGACCTGAGACCTACGCCAACTGAAGACCCGGTATTCGCGGCCGGCTACCAGGACATCCTGGAAAAGACGATTCAGCTTTGGCCACACATACACGGAACCGATGCGATGTTCATTGCCCTACTTGAACGGACAGAAGACAAGTGAACGCAAATACACCTGTGATCAACCCTTCCATCCTTGCTGCAAACCCCATGCTGCTGGGCCCCGCGATCGAGTCGGTGGAGAACGCAAATCAGGTGCACGTGGACATCATGGACGGTCACTTTGTTCCGAACCTTAATGGGGGACCCGGCCTAGTAAAGGGCGTTGTGGACCTGGGGGTTCTGCCTGCCGATGTCCACCTGATGGTCAGCGACCCGGGTTACTGGGCTCCGAAGTGCGCGAGCCTGGGGGCAGCAAGCGTCACATTCCATGCCGAAGCTGCGAAGGGCCCCCTGACCTTGGCCCGAAAGCTGAAATCGCTCGGGGCGGAGCCGGGAATCGCGTTTAGGCCAACCACACCAGTCGAGCCGTACCTTCCGTTTTTGGGTGAGTTTGGCATGGTCCTGATCATGACGGTCGAACCTGGTTTTGGGGGCCAGACCTTCCTGCCAGAAACGCTTCAGAAAGTAACCGCGGTTCGCAAGAGAGCGAAAGCGGACGGGCTGGATCTGGCCATTCAGGTTGATGGCGGCATTGACAGGAACACGATCGGGGCCGCAGCCAAGGCGGGAGCAAACGTCTTCGTTGCCGGGTCCGCAGTGTTTGGCGCGGTGGATCCTGCCAAAGAAGTAGAGGCTCTTAGAGAAATCGCCACGGCCTTCATGCCTGCTTCTGGGCCACTACGCGCCTAGATGGCATACTGGTAGTGCTTCGGGGTCGGTGAAAGTCCGAACCGGCGGTGAAAGTCCGCGACCCGCTACCCAGCGGCTGAACTGGTGCAACTCCAGTACCGACGGTTAAAGTCCGGATGGAAGAGGCATTGTTGTGATGCGCGGCGCCCCGAAATGAGAAGGGGCGGCTTTGAATCTCACCCACAGACGCACAGAGAAGGCCTTCCTTTCCTGGGCTGCTCCGCTCCTTTTCGGTGGGAGCCTGGTGCTTTTGTGGGTTCTGGTAAGCGCGGTCAGCGACGCGCCGTCGTGGGTGTTTCCTTCCCCTGCCGAGTTTCTGTCAGCAGCGAGCCACCTTCTTTCCCAGTCCTGGTTCTGGGAGCGCACGGCAACCACAACTCTCGAGGCTCTTCTCGGTTCTGTAATCGGGATCCTGGTGGCTGTACCGCTAGCCTGGGGGATCTACCGATCCAACTTTGTTAGAGCCGCGTTAGAGCCCTTCCTGGGGGCGACTCAGGCAATTCCGGCTGTCGCCTTAGCTCCGCTGTTGGTGCTTTGGATAGGGCACGGGACCACCGCGATCGTTGTCCTCTGCTCGCTCATTGTCTTTTTCCCGGTTCTGGTCTCGACCGTCGTGGGGCTTCGCGGGATGGATCCCGATGTGCTGGACGCTGCGGCCCTTGACGGCGCAGACGGAGCCCGCCTGATCTTCTCAGTTGAGATGCCGCTGGCCGCACCCGTGATGCTTGCCGGGATCCGTAATGGTTTCACGCTCTCTATCACCGGGGCCATCGTTGGCGAAATGGTGATGGGCGGCACGGGCCTGGGCCAGGTCCTCTCGCAACAGAAATACAACCTAGATACGGCGGGCATGTTCGTGACTGTTGCGATGCTGGCGCTTCTGGCCATGACCCTCTACTCACTGGTTTACACGTTTGAGCGGCGTCTGAAGGCAGCCGCGGATAGTCCCGGAAAACGAAGGTAAGGAAGAAGCATGAGATGGAACTCGCGTCAGGCCAAATGGTTGGTAGCTGCCGCCACCCTGGCTTTTGGCATGGCAGGCTGTTCGGCTCAAGATGAGCCCGCCCCCCAATCCTCGGCCGCTGGCACCGCCGTGGAAATAGGTACGGGAGGGGAAGAGGTCACGATTGGGCTGACCTACGTCCCTAACGTCCAGTTTGCGCCCGTCTACGTCGCGGCCTCGGATGAGATCTTCCGAGCCGCAGGTATCGGAGCAGTCATCCGTCACCACGGGAATGATGAGGGCCTCTTTACGGCTCTTGCCTCTGGCGAAGAGGACGTTGTCGTGGCCAGTGGAGATGAGGTCTTGCAAGGTCGGGCCGCAGGTCTAGACCTGGTGGCGATCGGCGCCTACTACAACCAGTACCCCGTCGCGGTCATTTCGAAGGAAGCCAGTCCCGTTTCGGATCTGGCTGACCTGAAAGGAAAGAGCGTCGGAATTCCGGGGGAGTTCGGGTCCAGCTGGTTCGGCCTACTGGCCGCCCTGGATCAGGTGGGCCTGACCACAGATGATGTTGACGTGGTTTCCATCGGATACACGCAGGCCGCATCACTGGCGTCTGACCAGGTGGACTGCATCATTGGCTTTGTGAACTCCGATGCGGTGCAGCTCGAAGAGATGGGCGAGGACATCGTGGTGCTTCCGCTTGCCGACTACGACGTTCCCCTTGTCGGGGCGACGATGGTGACCACGGCCGCGTGGATGGACGCGCACCCAGACCTTGCAGTAGGCGTAGTTGGTTCCATCGTTGCCGGCATGGACCGGGTCATTGCGAACCCTCAGCATGCCCTGGAAATCTCTGCCCTCTGGGACACGTCGATCGAGCAGGGGCCGGCACGGCAAACGGCTGCCGCGCTCCTAGCAGGCACCATTCCACTTTGGGAGCGGCCGGGTGGGGCGGCTTCTGGCGAGCAGGACCTTCAGACTTGGGAAAAGATGGCCCCCTTCCTGGCCGGCATCCTGGACGTGCCGCTAGAAGAAATGGGAGAGGAGGAGGCGGTCACCAACCAGTTCGTGACCGGCAAAGATTAGCGGACAGAGCCGCACCCTCCTACAGCTTCTTTTAGGCTGATCCCATGAGCGACGTTGAAGAAATGTTCCAGATCATCCTGCAACGCAAGGCGGAGCGCCCGGAAGGTTCGCGGACAGTGAGCGAGCTGGACGCGGGCGTGCACGCGATTGGGAAGAAGATTGTTGAGGAAGCAGCCGAGGTCTGGATGGCTGCAGAGTACGAAAGCGACCAGGAACTCGCGGAAGAAGCATCCCAGCTGATCTACCACGTGTTGGTGTTGCTTGCCGCTAAGGGCCTGACCCTAGAAGATCTCTACAAGTACCTGTAAGGAACAAAGTGCTGCGAATCGCTGTCCCCAATAAGGGGTCTCTCTCTGAAGCTGCAACGGGTCTGCTCGGTGAGTCCGGATACCGGTCTAGGCGCCGTGGGCGCGAACTGGTCTTGATCGACAGGGCGAATGATGCGGAGATCTTTTTCCTGCGTCCTCGGGACATAGTTGTTTACGTTGCCGAAGGCACCGTGCATGCGGGGATTACGGGTCGGGACCTGGTGGCGGACTCGAAAGCTGACGCGGTCGAACTGATGGGTCTCGGTTTTGGGCGTTCCAAGTTTCGCTTTGCGGCGCCCAAGGGGACCATTGACCAGGTGTCACAACTGCAGGGAAGGCGTGTCGCGTCCTCGTACGATCACCTGGTTCGCGGGTACCTGGAGGATCGGGGCATCGATGCTGAAGTGATCCACCTGGACGGAGCTGTCGAATCGTCAGTGCAGCTGGGGGTTGCCGACGCGATTGCCGACGTTGTGGAAACGGGAAGCACTCTGAAGGCCGCCGGTTTGGAAGTCTTCGGGGACCCGATCATGGACTCCGAAGCTGTTCTAATAACGGGGGAGCGGCACCTGGACCTGCCGGCTCTCGCTGTGTTGCAGCAACGCATCTCAGGCGTCCTAGTGGCCCGTGACCACGTGCTTTTGGACTACAACATCGCCGCAGAGAACCTCGAGGCGGCGACGGCTATTGCGCCGGGTCTTGAATCTCCGACAGTGTCACCCCTTGCCGAACCCAGTTGGAAAGCCGTCCGGGTCGTCACGAAGCGCGCGTCGATGAACCAAACCATGGATGACCTGCTCCTTGCCGGGGCGAAAGGTATCATCGTCACTGAGATTGCTGCCTCAAGACTGGGCTAGCAGGGCTGTAAGGAGACCGGTGAGCCAAGTAAAAGGCGGCGGTGCCAGGAGGATTTTGATCCTGACACTGAACCTTCTGAACACTCGCACTGGTCTTTCGGCGGAGCGGCTCCTGGAGCTGGTGCCCGGCTACGACAGTGCGCAACTTGCCTCCGGGGAACGCAAGCTAGAGCGCGACCTTGCAACCCTGCGGAAAACCGGTTTGAACGTGAAGGTGCTACCGACCTCGCCCCCACGCTACCTGATCGATAAGGGCAGGAACGCCAAGCCGCCTCGTCTCACCTCAGAGGAGTTCCGACTGTTGCGGCGCGGCAGTGAAGCGTGGAGCGGCCCGGCACGCACCCAGGCCGGCGTTGTTCTCAACAAGCTCCGCGCAGTGACGGAAGGCTCCGCGGACGTTTCACCCCCGCGGACCGTGCTGCCCCTGGAGGGCGGCGCATACACCCGGCTGTTACACGAGGCAATCACGGACTCACGGCCCATCAGCTTTGAGTACGAATCAAAGAATGGGCTGGAGATCCGCGAGGTTGCACCCTGGAACCTTGTGGCGCGGGGGAGTGCTCTTTACCTTTGGGGCTTCGACCTGAACCGGTGGGATGCCAGGTTATTCCGCCTGTCGCGCTTTCGGTCGGACCCCGAAATGATCGCCCCTTCCCAGGCCACTTTGCCAACGGGCGCGTTGGCTCCCCAGGACTTTGACCACGGCTCCTTCCTGGTGGCGCCGCTGCTGGCCGTCAGGGTCGGTGGGGCACCCCTGGTCCGGGCCAAATGCGAGCCCAGCACCTCGACGTGGGACCTGCCAGTGGGTTGGGAAGTGCTGCAGGGCAGCCAGGGGGACGTGGGGGCTTGGGAGGCCTCGGTGCTCCGCGAAGCAACAGAAGTTGTGGTTCTGGAGCCGCCCTTCCTGGCGGAAACTGTCCAAGAC
This sequence comes from uncultured Actinomyces sp., assembly GCA_964345615.1. GTDB lineage: Bacteria > Actinomycetota > Actinomycetes > Actinomycetales > Actinomycetaceae > Scrofimicrobium. Next base: position 37,155 of record CAYFRQ010000003.1, read on the forward strand.
ATGCTCACATCTGCCGCGAAGCCCCGGAGGAATGATGGCTGAAGACGCATCGCTACAGTTGTCACGTCTGGCCGGGTTAGCAACTTTCATTGCGGAAAATCCCGGGGTGGCCGTGGCGGACGCCGCGGGCCACTTTGGACGGAAACCAGCTCAGCTAAGACGGGACGTCGCGGTCCTGATTGACTCGGGCTTTGATGACCTACTGCCGGGCCGCACCCTGGAGCTTGACCTGGAAGCGTACCTGGCAGACGGCACCCTCTCTCTACGCAGTCCTCTTGGCCTGCAGCGTTCCGCAGCGCTTTCAGCTGATGACCTGGCGTTGCTCACGTACGGACTGCAGGCGATTGCCCCGACACTCAACGAAGCAGAAGCCGAAGCCATTCCGAAAGTCCTTGAAAAGATTGCCGCACACTCCGGGGTGGACGTCAGCTTCGACCAAACTCTAGTCGACACTATTTCCGCCCCTTCGACAGGGCCGCGCCTACAGCTGTTGCGTGAGGCCATGTCCGCTGGCCAGCGGGCAAGGTTCCACTACGTGAGTGGAAGCGGAAAAACGGGGCTCCGCACGGTTCAACCCACGGGCTTGACGTTTGCGCGTGACGGGTGGCTTCTGGAATCGATCTGCCTGGACACCGGGGCGCCACGCTCGTTCCGACTGGACCGGATGGACGCCGTTGAGGTCCTTCCACCGGATACCGCTCTGAGCGATGGGGAAGCGATTCGGGCCGGCGAGGTCCAGGGTCAGACGGTCCTAGTGGAGCTTTCTCCCGAGGCAGGGTGGATGACTCACGAAACCGCTGCAACGTCCGTGCATCGATCTGCGGAGGGGCTCACGGCGCAGTACACGATGTGGGATCCTGACTGGATGCGCACAGAGCTGTTGTTGCTCTCCCCTTACGTTCAGAGTGCCGACCCGCCTGCGCTACTTGAAGAGGCTCAGGCGTACGCTGAAGAGGCCCTGGCGACCTGGCAAACCATCTGCCCTAGAGAAAGTCTTGAGAATGACTGAAGAAGATTACGCATCCCCGGCAGAGCGGATGGAGCAGTTCCGCAAGCACATGCAGATTGAGGAATCGGGGCTGTCGCTGTTCTTGGAGGCCCTCCCCTTTTCGCCTGATCCCTTCCAGGTCGAAGCATTGGAAGCCGTCGCCCTGGGCCAGTCCGTCTTGGTTAGTGCGCCAACGGGTTCGGGGAAGACCGTGGTGGGGGAGGGTGCTGCTTTCTTGGCGCTCCAAGAAGGCAAGCGAGTCTTCTACACGACCCCGATAAAAGCGCTGTCCAACCAGAAGTTTCATGACTTCCAAAAGGAGTTTGGTGAAGACCGGGTCGGGCTGCTAACCGGGGACGTTTCCATCAATGGGGACGCTCCGCTGGTTGTCATGACGACCGAAGTGCTCCGCAACATGATCTATGTGGGGAAGGACCTGTCGAACCTGGGGACGGTCGTGGTCGATGAGGTCCACTACCTGTCCGACAAGTACCGCGGGCCGGTTTGGGAAGAAGTCATAATCCAGTTGCCTCTGGCGACGAAGGTGGTTGCACTTTCAGCGACCGTCTCCAACTATGAGCAGTTCGCGAACTGGATTAGCAGTGTCCGCGGCAGTTGCACAGTCGTTATCAGCGACGTGCGCCCTGTCCCCCTGTACCAGCGCATGATGGCGGGCTACAGGCTGTACGACCTGTTTGCGACGCCCAGGAAAGCCGCAAAGAATCCTGGAGTTTGGCACCGGCTGAACCCCGAGCTTGAAGAGGCCATGACGGGGGATGGTCGCCACAGGCCCAGAGCCCCACGTCCGGCCCCCAGGCCCGTGATTGTGGAGCGCCTGGATTCGAAGCACCTGCTTCCCGCGATTTTCTTTATCTTCTCCCGCGCGGGCTGTGATGATGCCGCGAAACAGGTAGCTGAGGCGCACCTGGGGCTGACGAACGCTGAGGAACGACGAAAGATAGACGAAGCTACCAGCCGTGCTCTTGCCCTTGTTCCCGCCGCCGATCACGCGGCCCTTGGCTTGGACAGCTGGGCAGAGATGCTCAGGAGCGGGGTTGCAGCGCACCACGCTGGGCTACTCCCAGCAATGAAGGAAACGGTCGAAGAACTGTTTTCAAAGGGGCTTTTAAAGGTTGTCTTCGCAACGGAGACGCTGGCACTTGGCATCAACATGCCGGCCCGAACGGTGGTGCTGGAATCCCTTGAGAAATGGGATGGGTCCGAACACGTGCCGATTGGCCCTCGTGAATACACACAACTGACGGGTCGCGCAGGACGCCGCGGCATAGATAAGGAAGGCAACGCGGTCGTTGTTGCTAGCCGCGGGATCACCCCGGAGGAAGTCGCAGAGCTTGCCTCCAAGCGGTCCTACCCACTGGACAGCGCCTTCTTCCCCTCTTACAACATGGCCGTCAACCTGCTGGCACGGTCAGATATGGCTGAGGCACGGTCGGTCCTGGAATCCTCGTTCGCTCAGTATCAGGCTGATGAGGCCGTTGTTGCCCTGGCGCAAAAGCTTAGGAAGACCCAAGAGGAACTAGCTGAGGTTGAAGGCGAACTTCAGTGTTCACGTGGGGACGCGAAGGGCTACTTCCTGCTTCGCGAAGAAATCGCTTCCCTGCAAAAGAGGGCTGGGAAGCTACGCCGCGAGGAGGAAAAGAACGCGAAGCTCCGGTTGCTCTCTGAACTGCGGGCGGGGGAGCTCGTGCGTTTTCGGCGGGGCAGGCGTTGGAAGCGCGCGGTTGTAGTTGCTCCCGCTGACAAGGGGTACTCGGTCCCACTGGTCGGGGTCGTTGATGAAAACGGAAAGACCGGGAAACTGGGGCCTCGTGAAGCCGGGAAAGAGCTTGAGGTCCTTGGCCGTATGCACGTCCCTCACGGGGGCACCCGCCGCACGCGCGACCGCCAGTTCATTGCCCGGGACGTTCGTGACTTCAGACCCACGTATCAGGGCGGTAAGAAGGTCTCGGCGGACCCCAGGGTTACGAAGCTGCTGGACCGTGTCGATCGGCTGCAGGCTGAGCTGGAGGCTCACCCCGTGCATTCGTGCCCGGATCGTGAATCCCACGCCGTCCTTGGGCACAGGTACGCCCGTCTGTTGCGCCGCCAGGAGCAGCTGTCTAGGCAGATTGAGTCGCGAACGGCGCGGATTGTTGGTGAGTTCGACCAGGTCTGCCACGTGCTCCGAATCCTTGGCTTCCTGGAGGGCGACAGGGTGAGTAAGCGGGGCCAGTCCCTGAGACGAATCTATGGCGAACGCGACCTGGTGGTTGCCGAGGCAATCAACCAGGGCATCTGGGAAGAGCTGACTCCGGTGGAGCTCGCAGCGATTGTCTCCGCGGTCGTTTATGAGCCTCGCGCTGACGCGTCCGGTCATGCCTACATCCCAACCCCGAGGCTGCAGCAGGCGTGGGATGCCACTTCGCAGATTGCGGCAGACATCAGGAAGGCAGAGAAGAAGGCCGGGCTGGAACGCACGGGCGAGCTCAGCCCAGAGCTTATCGAGATGACGTATCGGTGGGCTCGTGGGGCGACTCTTGCCCAGGTTCTGGAGCACAGTGAGCTTTCTGGTGGGGACTTTGTGCGTTGGATGCGCCAGGTCTTGGATATGCTGCAACAAATCCGGCGTGTTCCGGGAACAAACCTTCGGGATTCAGCGCGTATTGCCTACCAGGACCTGCTACGCGGGGTGGTCGCCTGGAGCGACGATCTGTGACGTTGAAGGCCGAGAAGTCGGCGACCGGGTCAACGCTGCTTGACCTGGCCCTAGTCGCCGTCTCTGGCGCCGCGATGTGGGCTGCCTTCCCAGCCCTGTCTTGGTGGTTTCTGGTTGTTCCCTCGCTGGCGCTGCTGATCGGCCTTGTTGACCGGGTTTCGCCCTGGCGAGGCGGAGCCTACGCAGCGCTTTGGGCAATGGTCTTCTTCATGCCCCACATCTCCTGGATAATGATCGCCACGAACAAGACGTGGGGGGCTTGGATAGCCCTGGCGGGAGCAGAAGCGTTCTTCATCTACCTTTGGGGTCTTAGCTTCGGTGCGCTTGGCACTTGGAAATGGTCACGGACGCTTTGGGGTCAAGCTCTGGGTGGCGGGTTGCTCTGGGTAGCTTTTGAGCAGTTGCGTTCAAGGGTGCCATTCGGGGGTTTCCCGTGGGGAAACGTGTCCTACCCCCAGGTTGATTCCCCCATGATTGCCTATGCCCCTTTGGGGGGAGAGGCGCTAGTTTCCTTCCTGGTTTTCGTCGCTGCAGTCTGCTTGCGTAGAGCTCTTGGCCCGGCTGTGATCGGGAACCCTACCTGGGCCCGCATCGGGGCGCTGGCACTCTCAGTTGTGCTTGTGTTTGGTCCCTTCGTGGTCCGACTCCCGAACGCTGAAGAGGCCGGAAACCTGAGGGTCGGAGTGGTGCAGGGAAACGTTGAGATTCCGATGGAGGAAACGTTTTCAATCCCTCGAAAAGTCACGGGCAACCACGTTGAGCAGACGCTGATGCTTGCTGGACAAACCGGCGGCGACCAAACCAGTGCCGACCAACCCGGCGGCGACCAAACCGGTGTTGACGTTGTGTTTTGGGGTGAGAACGCCACGGATATTGACCCCCGGCAAGACCCGAAGACGGCCGAGCTGGTGCAACAGGCCGTGGACGCCACGGGTGTTCCCCTGGTTTTCGGATTGATGGAGTACAAAGGGGGAGGGCGCTACAACTGGATCGGGATCTGGTACCCGGATAGCGGTCTGGACTTAGAGATGTACGGGAAGCAGCACCCGGTGCCGTGGGGCGAATACATCCCGATGCGCAAGCTCACGCTGTGGCTAGCGACTGAGGCGGCAAGGATTTCTCTCGACATGTTCCCGGTTGAAAACCCAGGCTTTCTGACCGTGGTACTGAACGACGGTGAAGCCCTGCCGATTGCGGTGGGGATCTGCTTTGAGGTTGCGTACGAACCCATCATCCGCGAGGGCGTTGAGCTTGGCGGCCAACTGATCTACATCCCGACGAACAACGCGCACTTTCAAAACTCGCCTGAGTCGGTTCAGCAGTTGCAGATGGGCCAGTTCAGGGCCGCGGAGTTCTCACGCACTGCGCTGCAGGTTTCCACGAATGGGGTTTCCGCGATCGTCCGGCCAGACGGGACAATCTATGAGGCCACGGAGACACAGGTAGCGGGCTTCCTTGAGGCAACCGTGCCGCTTCGCACCGTGATCACGCCGGCCGTGAAGCTGGGGGAGTTCCCCGCAATCTTGGCCATGGTCTCCGGCGGAATCCTTGCGCTCACCAGCCTTGGTGCCTACATCTACGGCCGTAGCCTGACTAGGGCCGCTGCGAAAAAGTCCTGACCGGGGCCCCCTTACACCAGGCCCCAACCGAACGAAGTAGCCGTCTGATCCACCCCAACCGAACGAAGTGGAAAGCTTAGCGCCCCAACCGAGCGCAGTAGCCGTCTAATCCACCCCAACTGAACGCAGTAGCCGTCTAATCCACCCCAACTGAACGCAGTAGCCGTCCAGTCCACCCCAACCGAACCGAGTAGACGAATAACAGAGTTATCGCACCCGTATTGCCCTACTTCGTTCACTTGGGGGGAGAAGTTGCCCTACTTCGTTCACTCGGGGGACAAGTTGCCCTACTTCGTTCACTCGGGGCAGAACACGTCGTAGGGCGCTTAGTCGCGCGGCAATCCGCTGAGCCGTGGCGATTCTGAAGCCGCCTGGGAGCGTTTTCTGGCCACAACCGGTCACCGGTTCGCAGTGAATGTCCTCGAACGTCACCCCGTGGCGATTCAGAACCCGCCTGAGAGCGTTTTCTGGCCACAACCGGTCACCGGTCCGCAGTGAATGTCCTCGAACGTCACCCCGTGGCGATTCAGAACCCGCCTGAGAGC
>CAYFRQ010000003.1:43122-55301 GCA_964345615.1 uncultured Actinomyces sp.
CGCAGTGAATGTCCTCGAACGTCACCCCGTGGCGATTCAGAACCCGCCTGAGAGCGTTTTCTGGCCACAACCGGTCACCGGTCCGCAGTGAATGTCCTCGAACGTCACCCCGTGGCGATTCAGAAGTCAGACGCAGGTGCTGGGAAACGCTGGAAGTGGCTACAGGAGAGCCGTGGCCGCGAATGGTCGTGGGGCCGTGAATGATCGTGGCCGTGGATGATCATGGCCGTGAATGGCCGTGGCCGTGGATGGCCGTGGCCGTGGATGGCCGTGGATGGTCGTGGCCGTGAATGGCCGTGGAACCGTGAACGGTCGTGAACGCGAATGGTGCAGACCACGAATGATCGTGACCACGGAGAAAACGAGGTGGGTCTAGCCGTTTCGGTATGCGACGTCGAGTTCTAGGTCGCCGTTGCGGTAGGCCTCGAGCTGCTCATCGAGCAAGGTGGCGAGCTCTTCCAACGAACGACGTTCAAGCAGCATGTCCCAGTGGGTCCGCTGCTGTTTTGCTGGCTTGGGGTCCTCGCCAGTCTTGACGTCAGACACGATGTCGCCCACAGCGCCGCAACGGCATTCCCAAGTAGACGGCGGCTCGGCGTCATTTGCGAACATGATTTCGAACTCGTGGCCGCGGGTGCAGGCATAAACGACTGGGAAGCGCTCAGCGAAGACAACACCTTCTTCAGACTCCAGGGACTTTGACCCGATTTGCATCCCACGAAGTGCGCGATCCGCCATGTACTTCTCCTAAGTTCTTACAGCCTGCAACCATTCATTATAGAGCCCACGCGGCGGGCCGGCCCAGATTGCGCCAACGGCGCACGAAGCTGGTCAGGCTCCGATAATGTACATTATGTCAGATTACCGAAGGGGGCGTCAGATTGCGGGTGGTTACGTCAGGTTGCTAGTAGTACCTGATCTCGAAACCGTCCAAATCTTCGAGCTCGACCGCCTGGCATTCGAGCCTGGAGATCCGCAGGCCCTCTACTCCGCCGCGTAGCCACCCTTGGAAAGCGTCGATGCGGTAGCCCATCCCTTGCAGATGGAACGTGACAGAGCCATCGGAGTTGTTCTTCACCCAGCCATCCAGACCCAAGCTGTCAGCCTGCCACTGGCAACGGAAACGAAAGCCAACACCTTGAACTGCGCCCTGGACAGTGCCTCGGATGGCTCTTTTCTGGTGCTGGTCGCTCATAGGAAACCCCCGGCGGACTAGGATGCGTTACGTGCTCGCCTGCGAGCCTCGAGTTCATTCATACCGATGACGCCTTCGCCCCCATCGGTTGGGAGCTCCGCTAACGTGCCCTCGACTTCGCGCCACACGCGGCCGACAGCGATCCCGAAGACACCCTGCCCTCCCTGAAGAAGGTCAACGATCTCGTCAGCAGACGTGCACTCGTAGACCGAAGCCCCATCGCTCATCAGCGTGATCGAGGCGAGGTCGTCAACGCCCCGCCCTTCCAGTTGTGCGATTACTTTGCGGACCTGCTGCAGAGAGACCCCCGTGTCCAGCAATCTCTTCACAACCTTCAACACCAAGATGTCTCGGAACGAATAGAGACGTTGAGAGCCCGACCCCTTTGCGCTCCGCAAAGAAGGAACGACCAGACCGGTACGGGCCCAGTAGTCAAGCTGCCTGTAGGTGATCCCGGCAGCTCCACAGGCGACGGGTCCCCGATACCCCGCGTCAACGTCGATCTCTGCGAGGGTGTCGCCGAAAAGCATGCTCTGCCGCACCTCGGGGGTGCCCTCACGGTTTTCGACGCCCATTAGGACTCCTTGTCGTTTAGCCTTCGGCCAGATGTCTTGACTCTACCCCGCCAAGCCAACCTTCATGCTCAACTTGAGGGTGAGTGTCTTTCGTGTCGCTTACTCGCTCATGGCGACTAGCGCCGCGTGCAGGTATTCGGAATGAAGTTCTGAAAAAAGTTCGGCTAGTTCAGCAGCCCTGGCTGCAGCACGCTCCCGGTCCCCCGGCCTATCACGACGCGCAACACCCAGAGTCATCTGATCCACGATGTCTGCGGAACGGTCAGCCCCATTCTTCACAGAACGCAGGTTGCGGACAGGTGTTCCCGCTGCAGCCAACTGGTTGATCAAAGAGACAACGTTCACCGCTCTTGCCCGGAAGTGTCCCCCAAGATCCGGTGTGATCAGCCCCAACTTCACGTACTGTTCTAGTGTTTCTCTGGATGTCCCCGTTAGGTCCGAAAGCTCCCTGGTCGAAATGGTTGAGCGGCCACTTGGGGCGACACTCTTGCCATTGTTCGTAACAATCTGTGTACGGCGGACCGGATCGGCCTCATGCCCAGCATCGAGTGCTTTCAGGTTCTCGTGGATAACGCGCAAAGGCGCGTACGAATCGCGCTGCTCCGTCAGCACATAGCGGATTCGTTCGATATCCGACAGGGAATACTTCCGGTAGCCAGACGCGCTGCGGTGAGGCGAAACAAGGCCCTTTTCCTCAAGGAACCGCACCTTGGAAACGGTCGTGGCAGGAAAATCCCGCGACAGAATCTTCACCACTGCACCGATCGCGAATGCGGGTTCATGCGAGACGTCGTGGGGCCACGAAACCGCAGGGGCTCCATCATGCCTGCGCGCTTCCCCACCCAGTGCTCTCGCGGAACTCCCCATTACTTGTTCGGTGAGGGGTGGTAGGTCATCCTGTACTTGCCAATCTGGACCTCGTCACCAGCTTCCAACACGACCTGGTCCGCGCGCTCCCGATTCACATAGGTCCCATTTAGGGCCCCGGAGTCCCGGATCAGGTGACGCCCGTCCTTCCTGATGAACTGGCAGTGCTTTCGGGAGACAGTGATGTCGTCAAGGAAAATATCCGACGAGGCGGACCGACCCGCGTTCGTGACTTCTCGATCAAGCAAGAAGCGCGCGCCGGTGTTTGGGCCACGCTGAACAATAAGCAGAGCGGAACCAGGGGGGAGTGCAGCTACGGCTTCCGTGTCGCTTTTGGAAAGCGGGATGGAAACGGTCTCGACCCTACCTTCGGGTTCAGTCCCGAAGACCGCGGTCTTTGTTGGATCGAATGCTTCGCCCATTCTCTCCTCTTTTCTTCAACGAACTTTTATCCTAGGTTATCCGATTCCGAAGTCTCCCACGCCGCAGCAAACGTGAACTCCTTCTAGTCAGTCTCCGTAATCGAGGCCCAGCTTGGCTCGGGCGACTCCGCGACCGACCTGATCTTAAGGAGATCTGTTTCACTAAGTAAGACGTCGGCCCCGTAAGCACGGAACTGGGCGCTAGCACCGCCCCGAATATCCAGGGCAGTCGACAGAGTATGAGGATCCCCAATCACGTTCCAGACAAAAGGGGACTCTACCAGTGAACCGTCTGCCACGATCCGGTCGCCATCAGAGCCAAACCAGGAACGGCCGCTAAGCCGCAGACCATTCAGTTCGATGGCCTCGGCCCCCGCGTTACGGAGTTCAGCAAGTGTCGTGACAAATAGGGAAGCTGGCAGAGTCCCTGGTTCAGCTGTCACGCGGTAGATCACACCGGGACCTTCGACCGGGACCTCCCCCGCGATAATCGCTGCGTCGTTGAGCGCTTTACGAGTGGCCTCAGTTGCCGCTTCAGCAGAGGTCGCGGCGTCCTCCAACTCTTTCACCTGCTCGCGAAGCTCACTCCTAGCTGCGCGTAGCTGATCCTCGCGTTCCTCCAAACCGTCCAAAAGGCTGACGAGTTCAGGCTCGCTTAGCTTGGCCAGCCGGTCGGCGTTCTGCGAACGAATCTGCGTCGACAACGCGAAACCCAGAACTAGGCACAGCAACATGACTAGCAGGTGTGTTGGACGAGGTTGCTCCATCCAAATACTGCGAAGTCTCTCCCCCGTCGTCTTGACTCCGACCGGCTCAACCTGGTGCCGTCCCCCTGTTCGAGTCCCTTTAGACACGGTCTACGCCCCGAAGATCAATCGCCGAATGGAGGCGGCGTTCGTGAAGATACGGATACCTAAGACAACGACCACGGCCGTGGTCATCGCAGAACCTACGCCCAGTTGGACGCCAAGGAACACCAGCAGACACGCCACGACGACGTTCCAGAAGAACGAGGTCACAAAGACACGGTCCGAGAACATCCCTTCCAAGGCGGCCCGCAACGCACCAAAAAGCGCATCCAATGCAGCCACGATGGCGACGGGGAGATATGGCGCCAAGAACTCTGGCAGGACAGGGTCAAATAGAAGTCCCAGAACTATCCCTAAGATCAGGCCGATGGCTGCGATCATCGCTACCCACTCCCTTCCTGGTTCGGCGTCACGTACCAGGTCTGGCTGGTGCCTACAGGACCCAGCATCAGCCGCTGGGAAGTTTTCCAGCTGACCGACATTCCTTCTTTATCAGCAAAAGTCTCGCTGAGCCCCTCCATCTGTTCGGCAAGCCGAGTTGGGTCGCCAATAGCCTCGATGACGTAAGGGCTCTCTACTGCCTTCAGGTTAACTAAAATCGCAGACCCTGCTAGGCGAATGTTGGTTTGGGGTCCCACACGCTCGCCGTTCACTCCGATGGCCTCGGCTCCCCCAGCCCACAAAGCGTTCACGATGGTTCTCAGGTCCGCGTCACCCACGGCAGGCCGACCGCCTGTCGTTATAGCCTCTGTCACTGTGACGGCCAGACCGGGCCCGCTAACCCTCCGTGAGCTGGCTGCGACTGCAAGCCCTTCACGGCCACGCTCGGTGCTCGGCGCGCCACCGCGAAGTTCCTCAAGAGATTGCTCTAGTTCGGCTGTCTGCGCCTCTAGTTTGTCAACTTCGTTCTGCCTGGTCTCCACGGCGCTTGCCAGGGCCTGCGTAGTTGACTTCGCATCTGCGTTGTCCTGGTGCAGCCTACGAATGGCCACGACAGTTGAAAAGGCAAGCAGGACGCACACCAGGAAGACAACTGCTTTTGCGATTGGCCCCGAACGCCCCTTCCCTGCCTGGTGGCGTTCCAGGTATGCGGAATCCAACGAGCCGGCAGTGATTCGCTGAAAAAGAGGCGTGGAGAGCCCGGCTACGTCTGGCTCCGGCACACGCTTTCGCTGCTCCATCTCCCCTCCCACGTCAACCGTACCCTTGGCGCAACCATCGCTACCGCACTCTAGTATGGGAGCATGTCAAACCTCGCCCAGATCCGGCCTTCCACGCCAACCCTGCAGCTTTCACAGGTGACCTGCCTTCTACCCGACGCGAAGCTGGTGAACGCTGCGGATGCTCCTTCCATTGCAGGGGTCAGCGTCGCAACAGACGACTTGGAATCCGGGTGGCTGTTCGTTGCCTCTCCGGGCCAGCGGTCCCACGGTGCCGCCTACTCCGATGCCGCGAAACAAGCCGGGGCCGCGGCGATCCTCACGGACCCTGAGGGGGCAGATCGCGCCGCCGCGACTGGGCTCCCGGTTGTCGTAACTGACGGCCCGCGTGAAGCAGCCGCGCTGGTGGCAGATAAGTTCTACGGGCCGGAGCATCAAAACGTGATAAAGGTTGGCGTTACCGGAACGAATGGGAAGACGACAACTACCTACTTCGTAAAGGCGGTTCTCCAAGCGGGCCTAGGGCAGACTGCCTTATTTGGGACGATCGAGCTCGACACAGGTGAGACCAAGGTGTATGCCGACAGGACCACACACGAAGTCCCTGTAGTTCAGCGGGCCCTTGCACTCGCAGCGCAGGAGGGCAGCCGGGCCGCGGTCATCGAAGTGTCGTCACACGCCCTTGAGCTCGGACGCGTGCAGGGGATCGAGTTTGACCTCGGGATTTTCACGAACCTGCAACACGACCACCTGGACTTCCATGGGGACATGGATTCCTACCTTGCCGCAAAAGCCAAGCTGTTTGAGCCGGGACGCACGAAACAGGCAGTGATCGCGCTGGACGATATCTACGGTCGCCGACTGGCCGGCGGCCTCGAAATCCCCGTCACAGGGGTGCAGGTGCTAAGCAATGACACTCTAGAGACAGACTTTCCTGTTTGGCGGGTCACTAAGATCTCTGCAAATCCCGAAACTGGTGGAGCCACCTTCACCCTCGTTAGCCCAGCAGGCGCTGAGACGATCTGCGAATGCCCGCTTCCGGGTGCGGCAAACGTGCAGGACGCAACCTTAGCGCTGGTGGCCGGGAAGCAGCTAGGGGTCCCTCTGAGCGAAAGCGTTCCCGCGTTGGCCGCGGCACCTCCCGTCCCCGGCAGGGTGCACTGGATCGCCAGACCGTCCGATTCGGCGCCCTCAGTACTGGTGGATTCGGGGCACACCCCGGAGGCCATCGACGTACTGGTCAAGACCCTGCGACCCGCGGTTGCGGGGCGCATCATCGCGGTCTTCGGGACCGACGGAGACCGCGACGCCTCCAAACGAGTCCCACTTGCAGAAACATTCGCGGAAGCGGTCGATGTCCTAGTGATCACGGATGAAAACCCACGGAGTGAAGACCCCGCCGCGATTCGAGCCCAGCTGCTTCAGGGCGCACGAAACCGGAGGCCGGACCTTCACGACGTGGTCGAGGTGACGGAAGGTCGCGCTACTGCCATAGCCCGCGGGATCGCACTGGGCGAGCCGGGCGACCTGGTCCTGATTGCAGGTAAGGGAGCGGAACGCGTCCAGGAATGGGAAAGCGAATCCATTGATTTCTACGACCCGGATGTCGCAGCCGCTGCATTTGCGGCAGCCGGCTACGGAAGCGAACAGAAAGCGGGAAACAATGTCTGAGCCCACGAAGAACACCCCGTCCAGCAGCCGCCAGGAAGACACTGACACGTCCCGCGCTGAGCTGATGCGTGCCTCCCTTGAGTCCTACGACCTAGAGGGGGAGGACCTGGAGCTCCTGGACGCCGTTTCCGACGGCGAGCAGCCGCTGCAAATCGAAGCCCCCACTCCCCCGATCCTTGCGGTGATTGGTAGACCCAACGTAGGGAAGTCCACGCTGGTCAACCGGATCCTGGGGCGCCGTGAAGCCGTGGTGCAAGACACTCCCGGGGTCACGCGCGACCGGGTTATGTACGACGCCGAGTGGGCTGGGCGGCAGTTCATTGTGGTTGACACGGGCGGCTGGGAGGTCGACGTCCGCGGGCTCGACCGTCAAATCGCGGATCAAGCTGAACTCGCCATTGGTCTCGCGGACGCCGTGGTCTTCGTTGTGGACACCACGGTCGGCCCTACGGCAACGGACGAGCGTGTGGTCCGCGTCTTGCGACGGTCTGGGAAGCCCGTAATCCTGGCGGCAAATAAGGCGGATTCCGCGGTCCAAGAGGCCGAAGCTGCTGCGCTTTGGTCCCTTGGGCTCGGGGAACCACACCCGGTTTCAGCACTACACGGACGCGGCGCCGGGGACCTCCTCGATGCCATCATCGAGAAACTCCCCCGCGAAACCGCTACGGGATACAGCAAGTCTTCCGGCCCGGCAAGGCGGGTCGCCCTGGTTGGTAGGCCTAACGTCGGGAAATCCTCTTTGCTCAACGCTTTAGCGCGCGAGGAGCGGACCGTCGTACACGATCTGGCGGGGACCACCCGCGACCCTGTCGACGAGATGATCGAAATTGACGGGCGCGAGTGGGAGTTCATCGACACTGCAGGGGTTAAGCGGCGCCTCCACCGAGTCAGCGGCGCCGACTACTACTCTTCACTCCGGACTCAGGCCGCGTTGGAACGTGCCGAGGTCGGCCTGGTAATTGTTGACGCCTCAGTCCCGTTCACCGAGCAGGACGTTCGGGTCGTCCAACAAGTTGTCGATGCTGGTCGCGCCCTGGTGATAGTCAACAACAAGTGGGACCTTGTCGACGACGACCGCCGCGTCCAACTCTTGAAGGAAGAGGACCTGGACCTGGGTCAGGTCGAGTGGGCCCCTCGCATCAACCTTTCAGCGCGGACCACCTGGCACCTAAATCGTCTGCCCCGCGCCCTGGACCAGGCTTTGGAAGGTTGGGAAACCCGGATTTCAACGGGAAAGCTCAACGCCTTCCTTGGCAAACTTCAGGCCGCGAACCCGCACCCTGTCCGTTCAGGCAAGCAACCAAGGATCCTGTTTGCCACGCAGGCATCCACCGCTCCCCCACGTTTCGTGATCTTCGCGTCCGGGTTCCTGGACCCCACTTACCGTCGCTTCATCGAACGCAGGCTGCGCGAAGAGTTCGGTTTTGTTGGCAGTCCCATCCAGCTGTCAGTGAGAGTACGATCCAGGCGAAAGAAGAAGTAAGCCCTGAAAGGTCCTGATGTTTGACAGCTACATCGCAATTGGCGACAGCTTCACAGAAGGCTTAGGCGATTGGATCGCCCCTGATGCGCCCCGCGGCTGGGCGGACAGGTTAGCGCAAGCATTGAAAGAGTCGGCTGGTGATTCTTTCCTGTACGCGAACCTTGCAATACGTGGCCGGAAACTATTGCCACTGCTTGAGGAGCAACTCCCGGAAGCCATCGCACAACGCCCTGCCCTGGTTTCCATAAACGGCGGCGGAAACGACATGCTCCGACCCGGTTTCGACGTGGAAGAGAACCTCCATCTGCTTTTCGAGGGAGTTGAGAAGGCAACTGAAAGCGGAGCCCACGTTCTGCTGCTTGCGGGCCCCGATCCCTCGGACAACCTCCCCCTGGGACCCGTTTTCCACAGTCGGGGTGAGGCGTTCACAGAAGCTAGCGTAGAGCTTGCTAACGGATTTGAGTCCGTGACCTTTGTCGACAACTTCAGCGACACTGGATTTCGGGACACGACCTATTGGTCTCAGGATGGCTTGCACCTGTCGCCTGCCGGACACTTGCGGGTAGCGGCTAACTGTGCGGATGCGCTTGGGATCCCCTACCCATCCTTTTGGCCTGACCCTCGAAATCCGGAAGCAAACCCGAAACAGTACGGTTCGCCAGCCTATTTCAAGGAATACATTCTGCCCTGGGTGGGGCGCCGACTCACGGGTCGGTCGTCGGGAGACGGAAGGGTTGCCAAGCGTCCCTTCCTAGCACCCCTCACCTAAGTCCGCATGATGGGGAACCCGGCGCAGGTAACGCTGATGATGCAAGATTGCTTGCATAATCTACCCCCGCTTCTCTTGGAGGGACCTTGAGTCCATCAGTAGTGCAACCGTCTCTGATTAGCCGGTATGGCGACTGGCTTCCCGCCAGTGCCAGCGAAAACGTCATCTCACTTGGAGAGGGCGGAACCCCCCTGGTCTATGCTCCCAACCTGTCCGCGATGGTGGATGGCGAAGTCTGGGTGAAAGTCGAGGGCGCGAACCCAACCGGTTCCTTCAAAGACCGCGGAATGACGGTCGCAGTCAGTGTCGCGGCCGCGGAGGGCGCGAACGCTGTCGTCGCCGCCTCGACCGGGAACACTTCCGCCTCGGCTGCCGCATACGCGGTCAGAGCGGGCATGCTGCCGGTCGTGCTGCTACCTGCAGGGAAGATTGCTAAGGGCAAACTGGCCCAGTCGATCGTGTACGGGGCCAAAATCGTTCAGGTGGATGGGAACTTCGACGATTGCCTGACAATTGCCCGAAAGCTTGACGAAGATTACCCGATTGCCCTGGTCAACTCCCTGAACCCGAACCGAATCCAGGGACAAAAGACCGCCTCGTTTGAGATCGTGGATGCGCTTGGAAAGGCTCCCGACATTCACATGTTGCCCGTTGGGAATGCGGGAAACATTACGGCCTACTGGCTGGGGTACAACGAGTACTTCGACGCGGGGCTTGCGAAGAGTCGGCCGCAGATGTGGGGATTCCAGGCAGAGGGCGCGGCACCCCTTGTGCTTGGCCACCCCGTCAAGAACCCCGAGACGGTTGCTACTGCGATCCGCATCGGGAACCCGGCATCAGCTAACTTTGCGATTGCCGCGCGCGATGAATCCGGCGGCCGAATCGAAGCGGTGAGTGACCGGGAGATCCTTGATGCCCAAGCCCTCCTCGCGGAGAAAGAAGGGATCTTCGTAGAGCCGGCTTCAGCAGCTGGCGTTGCAGGGATGCTTAAGGCCAAGGCCGCCGGGGGGCTCCCGGCTGGAAAGCAGATCGTCATCACGGTAACGGGTAACGGACTGAAGGACATCGATACGGCGTTGAAGGATCGAGAGTTCGACGGGGTCGTTGTGGAAAACGACGTGCAGGAAGTCGCACGCGTTCTGGACCTGGCGTGACCGATCTTCTTCCCCTCCCTGTGGGGAGGAAAGCGTCTGTCCGTGTGCCCGCTACTAGCGCGAACTTAGGGCCCGGATTTGACTCGCTGGGACTGGCGCTTGACTGGTGCGACGACTACTTTGCAGAGGTCACCCCGGGCGGTCTCACTCTTGACCTTACGGGGCCCGGGTCCGACACGCTTCCCCGCGACGGCTCTCACCTGATAGTCCGCACGCTGACCGACGCGCTCGCCGAGTTCGGGTTCGAAGCCCCGGGACTGTTCTTTCGCTCAGAGCTTTCAATTCCCCTAGCCCGGGGCCTGGGGTCAAGTTCCGCAGCAGTTGTTGCCGGTCTTGGACTAGCCTGGGCACTCGCAAGGCCCGGGGTGCCGATCGACCGGAGAGCAACCTTTGAGTCAGCGTACGAACTCGAGGGGCACGGAGACAACGTTGGACCCGCAGTGCTTGGCGGTTTCACCATCACCTGGCCAAGCTCAGCGGCAGGAATGAACGGGCTGCCGCAGAGCCGGGCCAGCCTGGTTCGGGACGACGTCCGCGCACTCGCGCTAATCCCCTCAGACGAGCTCCTCACAGACAGTGCGCGCGGCGCTCTGCCAGCAGAGGTCCCACTGGTTGACGCGATCGCGAACGTTGCAAGATCTGCGCTTTTGGTTCACGCGATGGCGGACGACCCGAGCTTGCTGCTCGAAGCGACCGCCGACAGGTTGCACCAGGACTACAGAAGGGGACTTGCCCCGGCCTCCCATGCCCTGATGACGGCTTTACGTGAACGCGGCTTCGCGGCTTTAGTGTCCGGCGCAGGCCCAACGGTCCTGGTTCTTCACAGCGAACAAGATCAGCCCGCCTTGGAAGCCGCGGTCCGAAGCCTCCCGGAAGCGGAAGGCTTCGAAGTGCGAACCCTGAAGCCAGGCCGGGGCTTGCAGCTGCTCTAGGCTCCGCTCAGACCCGGACTAGCGCAGTGGCAGGTCTCGTTCCGCCGCCACGACCTCAGCAAGCTGCACTGCGTTCAGAGCAGCGCCCTTGCGCAGGTTGTCCGCAGCGATGAACATGAGCAGTCCCCTGTTTCCAGGCACGGACTGGTCCATGCGGACCCGCCCAACGTAGGTCCCGTCCTTGCCGGCGGCCTCCAATGGGTTCGGAAGGGCCGACAGGTGGACTCCGTCCTGGTCCATGAGCGCGGCGACCGCCTGGTTCACGGTCACGGGCTTTTCGAACTCCGCATGGACGGCAAGCGAGTGGCCCGTAAAGACAGGCACGCGCACGCACGTGGCGCTGACCGCAAGGTTTGGTAGGTGCAGGATTCGTCGGGACTCGTCGCGAAGCTTTTGTTCCTCGTCCGTTTCCCCGCTTCCGTCCTCCACGAACGCCCCTGCCTGAGCGACGACGTTGAATGCGATGGGGGCAACGTAAACGCCGGGCTCCGAAAATTCGACTGCTTCACCATCCAGTGCCAGCTGCGCCGGGTCCTGGTCGCCCACGCTACTGATCTGCCCTGCGAGTTCTTGGACACCCGCAAGTCCGCTACCTGACACCGCCTGGAAAGTTGTGACGCGCAGGGCCTGCAAACCGGCAAGCTCATCTAGAGCCTTCATTGCGGGCATCGCAGCCATGGTGGTGCAGTTGGGGTTCGCGATGATGCCCAGAGGGCGTTCCAGCGCGTCTTTCGGGTTCACCTCGGCAACAACAAGAGGCACCTCGGGGTTTTTGCGCCACGCTGAGGAGTTGTCGATGACGACGGCGCCGGCCCGGGCAAAGCGGGGTGCGTAGGTCTTAGAAGCTTCTCCTCCCGCGCTGAAAAGTGCGATGTCGATTCCGGCGAGGTCTTCTTCGCTGGCCTTCGAGACGTCTTCAATGACCAGCTCCTGGCCGCCCCACTGGATCTTTATGCCGGCTGAGCGCGGTGAGGCGAATAAGCGGAGCTTGGTGGCTGGGAAATCACGTTCCGCCAGCAAATCCAGGATGACCGAGCCAACCTGTCCGCTTGCGCCGACAACTGCTACCGTAAGGTCTTTATCTTGCTCACTCATCTTCACTCCTTAGTTTTCGGTTGCCCGGAGGGCCCGCGCAAACAGGT
>CAYFRQ010000003.1:55401-65367 GCA_964345615.1 uncultured Actinomyces sp.
TCACTCATCTTCACTCCTTAGTTTTCGGTTGCCCGGAGGGCCCGCGCAAACAGGTCTTTGAACCTGGCGATTTCAGGGGCGCCCACAATTAGGGGCGGTGCCAGGCGCACTGTGGCGGGGGCCGGTGCGTTAACAATCAAACCAAGTTCCAGCGCCTCTTTTACAACCTGCCCTGCAATTGGGACAGAAAGCTGCACGCCAAGAAGCAGCCCTTTACCTGTTACCTGGCTGATCCGCGGGTCTTTGAGCTCCAGAATCGTGTCCCTCAGAGCCTGCCCCATCTTTTGAGCTCGCGTAAGCAGGTCCTGATCATGGATCACGTCCAGGACTGTCAGCGCGGCTCTCGCGGCCAGAGGGTTCCCCCCGAAAGTGCTTCCGTGTGAACCGGGGTAGAGCAAGCCGCTGGCCCGCGGCCCGGTGATCGCCGCGCCTATGGGGACGCCGCCCCCCAGGCCCTTCGCGAGAGTGACAACGTCACCGCGGATGCCCCCGCCGTCCAGTTCGTGGTGGGCAAGCCAGGTACCTGTCCGTCCTATCCCCGTCTGGACCTCATCGATTACCAGCAGAGAGTCTGTGGTTAGGGTGAGGTCGCGTGCGGCCTTCAAGAAACCCTCCGGCAGGGGTCTGACGCCTAGCTCCCCCTGGATGGGTTCCAGGAACACCGCAGCCACGTCGCCGGCTTCCAGCTCGCGCTCTAGGGCTTCGACATCGGGTGGGATGAAGGTGACCGGTCCAGGAAGTGGTTCGAAAGGCGCGCGGTAGGCCTCTTTGGATGTGAGTGCCAGCGAGCCCATGGTGCGGCCGTGGAAGGCTCCTTCAAGGGCAATGACCCTTTTGCGGCCGCGTTTATTCCCGTGCAGACGCACTATCTTGAATGCGGCCTCATTCGCCTCAGTGCCCGAGTTTGCAAGGAAGACCTCGCTGCCCGGCCCAAGGTCTGCGAGCTCAACTAGCCGTGCTGCCAACTCAAGTTGAATGTCGCTCACGAAGAAGTTCGAGATGTGGATTAGAGTCCCGGCCTGGTCGCAAAGGGCCGAGGCCAGGGCCGGATGAGCGTGGCCAAGCGCGTTTACAGCGATCCCACCCAGAAAATCTAGGTATTCCTTCCCGGATTCGTCGAAAACATAGCAGCCGTCACCACGCACTAGGGTCGCCTGTGGAGGTCCAAAAGCACCGCTCAGATTCTGTTGCCCCACTACCCTGCCACCACCTGAGTGCCGATGCCGCTATCAGTGAAAAGTTCTACCAGGATCGAGTGCGGGACGCGGCCGTCGATGATGGCTGCCGTCCCGACCCCACCCTCAACCGCAGTCAAGCACGCGTCCATCTTGGGAATCATGCCCGACTCCAACTCGGGGAGCAGAACGCGCAGATCCTGGGTTGTCAGCCTTGCGATAAGCGAGTCAGGATTCGGCCAATCACTGTAGAGCCCCGGCACGTCGGTAAGTAGTAGCAGCTTGGTCGCGTTCATCGCGACAGCGAGCGCGGCAGCTGCAGTGTCGGCGTTCACGTTCAAGGTGTTTCCCGGGTTGTCGCGGTCGGGAGCGATCGAGGAGACGACCGGGATCCTTCCGGCTCGGAGCTGGTCAACAACCGGAGTTGGATCGACGTCCACTACTTCCCCAACGAAGCCCAGGTCGACGTCTTCGCCGTCCACGACCACGCCTTTGCGAATCGCGGAAAAGATGCCTGCGTCCTCCCCGCTCATTCCCATGGCTAGGGGACCTTCAGCGTTGATCGACGCGACAACTTCGGGGTTGACCTCGCCCGTCAGGACCATGCGGACTACAGGAATCGCTTGGGTTGACGTGACACGGTGTCCCGCCCGGAACTCACTGTCGATTGACAGGCGTTCCAGCATCGCCGAGATTTGGGGGCCGCCGCCGTGGACTACAACGGGGCGGATCCCCACGTAGCGCAAGTAGGCAATGTCCTTGCCGAAGGACTCCATCAGGGCTTCGTCTGTCATGGCGTTGCCGCCGAACTTCACCACGACGACTGTGCCAGCCAATTCTTTAACCCAGGGCAGTGATTCAATAAGTGCTCTGGCTTTTGACGCACCGGTCTGCTCGCCCTCACGGTGGAGCAGGCCGATGGTGTCGCGGACGGGCCTTCTACTAGTCACTTGTACCCTGTCTATGAAGAGTACGCGCTGTTTTCCAGCACGTAGTCGGTTGTGAGGTCAGAGGTCCAAACGGTGGCCTCCAGTTCCCCGGCTTTGAGGTCGATCAGCACTTCAACTTCGCGACCAGACATGTCAACGAGAGAGCGATCGCGGTCTCCTTCGCCATCGGAACACACGCGAACGCCATTCAGCCAAATGTCGATTCTGTAGGGGTCGAAGGGTGCGTGAGTGGTGCCGACCGCAGCCAGAATCCTGCCCCAGTTGGGGTCGTTTCCAAAGACCGCTGCTTTGAACAAGGAGTTGCGGGCGACGGCCCGGGCCACTTCCACCGCGTCTTCGACACTGGCTGCGTTCTTCACCCGGACCGCGATGTCGTGCGTGGAGCCCTCCGCGTCTGAGAGGAGTTGCATGGTGAGGTCGAACGCGACCTGGTACAGGGCGTCCTGGAACTCCTCTTCGCTGACCTTGGCTCCCGAGGCGCCGGAGACCATTAGGGTGACCTGGTCGTTGGTTGAGGTGCATCCGTCTGAGTCCAGGCGGTTGAAGGTGATGTCGACGACCTTTCGCAGGCACCGGTCCGCCACTTCTTGGCTGACGGCCGCGTCTGTCGTGATTACACAGAGCATGGTCGCCATTGCGGGAGCGAGCATGCCGGCGCCCTTCGCCATACCGGCAATGTCCCACCCCTCACCTCGGAACCTGGAGGTTTTCGGGAAAGTATCCGTGGTCATGATCGCTCCTGCAGCCCGCGTTCCCCCGGCAAGGGACAGAGCGTCGACTGCCTTTGGGATCGCGCCCAGAATCTTGTTCCGGAACTCTTCACCGCCCTCGCCAATCAGCCCGGTCGAGCAAACCTGAACTTGGGTGGGCTCGAGTGCCAGTAGGTCTGCCACGGCCTGAGCACTAAGCACGGTTGTCTCGTACCCGTATGTTCCAGTGAAGCAGTTCGCGCCGCCAGAGTTGAGCAGGATCGCTTTGGTGGAGCCTTGCCGGATCGCTTCCATAGACCACAGGATGGGGTTTGCCTTCGCCCGGTTGGTTGTGAACGTGGCGGAAGCGATATCCAGTGGACCGTCGTTTACCACGAGCGCCAGGTCGCGGGCGCCGCGAGGTTTTAGCCCCGCTTTGACGCCTGCGGCTCTAAATCCCAGTGGGGTTGTGATCGTCACGGTGCTACTCCGTTCATGTCGAGACCTGCGGACTCTGGAAGTCCCAGTGCAAGGTTCATGGATTGGATCGCTGCGCCAGCAGTCCCCTTCACCAGGTTGTCAACGGCAACAACGATAAGGGCCCGATCCGCAGAATCGTCCTTCGCAATGCCAATGTCCACCCTGTTCGACCCGAGGACACTACTGAGCTGGGGCACCTCACCCGCAGGTAGCACACGTACGAAGGGCTCGTCTTGGTACCACTCCGCCCAAGCTCGGTGTAGCTGTTCCAGGTCCGGCGATCCGATAAGCGGAACAGAAATCACGGCAAGGATGCCGCGTGGCACGGGAATGAGCACGGGGGTAAAGGCAAGCGCGAAGTCAGAAAGGTCCTGACCGGATGCACCTTTCGCCCACGCCACAGCCTGCTTGATTTCGGGGATGTGCCTGTGAGTTCCCGCAACCGAGTACGGGCGCGCGTTCCCAAGTAGCTCCGAAGCGAGCAGGTGGGGCTTCAAAGCCCGTCCAGCACCAGAGGGTCCAACGGTCAGGGTCGCCACTATGTCAGACGTGCTAATCAGTCCCTCCCGCACCCCGGGAGCAAGTCCAAGCGCGACCGTTGAAGCGTTGCACCCGGGTGCCGCAACCCTCTTGGTGTCAGTGAGGTGCCTGCGCTGCCGGCCCTCACCAACGGGTAGTTCGGGCACTCCGTAAGTCCAGGTGCCCGGGTGTTCTCCGCCGTAGAACTCTCCCCAATCCGCCGCGGATTCGAGACGATGATCTGCGCCACAGTCAATCAGGAGGGCATCCGGGTTCAGCTCCGCAACCTGAGCTGCAAGCTCAGCAGACTGTCCGTGCGGCAACGCAAAAAAGACAATATCCGCTTTCGCTAGCAACTTGGGATCAGTGGGCTCAAACGTCCTAGCCCCTAGCGAAGCCAGGTGAGGATGGACGTCCCTCACTTTAGCTCCGGCCTGACTATGGGCAGTCATGGTCTGGACTTCCACGTCCGGGTGACCACTCAAGAGTCGTAGCAGCTCCCCACCTGCGTAGCCTGATGCTCCTGCAACAGCAACCCCGTGCGCCACCATACCCCCGTGTTCCGGCGCGTGTGCGCCGCTTCTAGACCGGGTCGATTCTACCGCCCTGAAACCCGAGCCGGGACTCTGTTCACATGGGAGGGTAAGACCGGGCTTTCCACCCGGCGTAGGCTGAGACAAACCGAGGGAGGAAACATGCGCATCACAGTGCCGAGAAGCTTCAAGCCGACGCCGCCAACTGAAACCGTGCTGTCTCAGGAGGAAATACTTGCGATGGTTGCAGACCTCCCCGCGGAAGTCGTGTTCTCATCTGACGATGCGGAGTTGGTCTTCAACTCACCCAGAGCAGCAGCAGACTTCGTGGGAAATCTGCATGGACGCGTCCCATACACGATCTCTGGTGTGGAAGAGGACGAGGAGTCCGCGTTTCTAGAGCTGCTGGCTTCTACCGGGGACGTCCTTGAAAACGGTGAGTTCACCCCCGCCTTGGCCGATCGGGTTTCGCGGAGGTGGGCGATCGCAGCGTTCTCTGTGGGGACGTCAGCGGCTGCTGTTGCACTCGCAGCTCTGGTTCTTGCGATCGTCGCCGTGGCCTCCTAGGCCGCTGTAGCGGCCTCCGTCACCCGCTCGTCCTTCTTCCGGAGGACTGGCAAGCTTCCGCCAAGGGCGCGGAGGGCGTAGAGGATGGCGGCAAGGTCGACGAACTCTTGCGTAAGCGCCCCTGCCATCGCGGGAATCACCCCTGTCGTTGCAACCAGCATCAACGCAACGCTCAGGATGACCCCTAGCCAGATGGAGGTCAGTCCGACCTGCAGCGTGTGCTTTGAGATCGAGACGGCGTCGGCAACTTTACTGATCTGGTCGGCCATGATGACGGCATCTGCCGCTTCTCCGGCGGCTGTTGCGCCCCGCGCGCCCATCGCGATCCCGATGTCAGCGACGGCAAGCGCCGGCGCATCGTTCACGCCGTCGCCAACCATCATGGACGGTTTCGGCTTGAGCTCCCTTACGCGTTGCACCTTTTCTCGTGGCTTGAGGTCGGCATACACGTCGGTGATCCCAGCTTCGTCCGCGATCAGCTGTGCTGAGGGCTGGTTGTCGCCGGTGAGCATCGCGATCTTTTCAACACCGTTCTTTCTAAGCCAGTCGACAACCGCTGCCGAATCAGGCCTGATCTCGTCATTCAGTACGATTCTTCCGGCGTAGTGCCCGTCGATGACGACGTAGGCGACAACCCCGTGGTCGCTACGGAGTAGCGGGACATCCTTAGCCCCTGTCGTAGCCATGTACTTGGCGTTTGAAACGCTCACCACCCGGCCAGCTACCGTGCCTTCGATCCCAGCGCCCGGTAGCTCGCGAACCTGATCTGCCTCCAGTAGCTGGGCGCCGTCCGCGCGGGCTGCCCGAACGATCGCT
This sequence comes from uncultured Actinomyces sp., assembly GCA_964345615.1. Classification (GTDB taxonomy): domain Bacteria; phylum Actinomycetota; class Actinomycetes; order Actinomycetales; family Actinomycetaceae; genus Scrofimicrobium. The sequence goes on from CAYFRQ010000003.1 coordinate 61,131, forward strand.
TCACCTAACACATGCGATGAGTACTGCTCAACCGACGCAGCCAGGCCTAAGAGCTGACCTTCTTCAAACTCAGTCGCCGGAACAACGGAGGAAACGTCCGGGCGGCCCAGGGTCACTGTGCCGGTCTTATCGAACCCGGCACTGCGAACTCTTGCCAGGGATTCCAGGACCGCTCCCCCCTTCACAATGATGCCGTTCTTTGCAGCCCTAGACGTGCCGCCCATGAAGGCGACGGGCGCGGCAATAAGCAAGGGACAGGGTGTGGCCAGGACGAGTACTTCGGCGAAACGAACCGGGTCTCCACTGATGATCCAGGCTGCCCCGGCAATCACCAAGGAAACGATTGTGAAGGGAACAGCGAAGCGGTCAGCGACCCGGACCACCGGCGCCTTCTGCTTTTCTGACTCTTGAACCAGTGACACGATCTGCTGGTATTGGGACTGCGAAGCCGGTCGAAGGGCCCGGAGTACACAAGCAGTCTCGCCGTTGACCGCGCCTGAGAGGACCTCTTCACCAGCGGCTCGCATGACCGGGAGTGACTCTCCAGTTATGGATGATTCGTCGAATGAAGCCTCTTCGGAAAGCAGCGTTGCGTCGACAGGGACTACCTGGCCCGGCCTCACCAGAAGCTGGTCACCCACAACCACGTCATCAGCGGGAACTTCCTTGAACTTCGGCGCGCTCTCCCCCGGGTTCAGGATCAACTGGGCGGTCTGTGGAACGCGATTCACAAGGGAAGACAGCTCCATTTTCGCCCGACTCGCGGCGTAGTCTTCAAGCGCTTCCCCACCGGAAAGCATCAGAACCACGACTATTGAAGCGCCGTACTCCCCCACTGCCAGGGCGGCCCCCATGGCAACCACCGCCAAGATGTCAAGACCGAAGTTGCCCTTCAGGATGTCCTTCACCATCCCGACAGCAGTCCACGCAATGAAGAGGGAGACGTAGATGCTGGCTGTCACCTGTGCGGCAAGACCTAAACCTCCAAGCCAAAGACTCAAAACGACCGTTCCAACCAGCAGGGTCGTGAAGACAAACGGGTAGCGCTTCGCGAAGGTGCCTAGCTTGCTCATGTCTTCATGGTGGGCTAGAAGCCGCGTCATTTCAACCAAGGTAAGGCAAACCAAAGTGACCAAACCCGCGATTACGCGCAGCTAATTCTGCATGCTCGAGTAGGCTTTAAGAAGCGTTTACGTTCGGGAAAGCCGGGCACGCTAGAGCATCCGGAGGTCAAGAATGCCAGACTTCACACCCGCTGCCAACCGCATTGAGCAGGCCCTTGAGAAGTATCGTCTAGCTTTCGCCATTGCTGGGCTGGGAGCGATCGTGGCGGGGCTGCTGATCCTGTTGTGGCCTTCCGTGGTCCTCAGCGTCATCGCAATTATTATCGGTTCCTACGCCATCATTGCCGGGGTCGTCTTCCTTGGAGTCGGCATCTTTGGGAAAGAACAGTCGGCCTCCTCTAAGGTGGGGCGGATCCTTCTGGGCGCAGTGCTCCTCACGATCGGGATCCTCGCGTTCGTCTATATGGACGCGACGACCGAGATCCTCACCATGTTCCTTGGGTTCTCGGTGGGTGCGCTCTGGCTTGCCCAGGGCGTCATCACGCTGATGGTGGGCATGCGGGATGCAGACACCAGCCCGTGGACCATTGGGTTTGCGGTTCTTGCTATCGCCGCCGGAGTGCTGTCGATGTTCACCCCGATGTTCGGCTTTACGTTCCTGCGCTGGCTGTTCGGGCTATCGTTCCTGATCTTGGGTATCTGGCAGGTCGTCCGGGCCGTGCAGGTCGGTCAGGCGCAGAAAACAGTGCGTCAGGCCGCGCAACAGGCTAAGGACGACCTGATCGTTGAGATCGACCAGACTCCCTAGCGACCAGAACCCACCAGGCTCCCTAGCGACCGAACAGGCCCGCGAAGCCCCTCTTCTGCTTGCCGTGGCCCGGGCAGCGCTGGTCCTCAGGGACGTTTTGCATGACCTGGTCCACGTGCATGCCGCAGCCACTCCAGGTGGTTTTTCCGCACGTTCTGCACGTGACTGGTGAGCACATATTTCTGTTGCTTCCTTCCGGAGTTTTTACTGTCGTTGCGAAGTCTAGGGGTTTATTACAAGGTCTAAGGGCTTTGTTACCAAGCCCAAAGGTTGGCTTGGGTAACAAAGCCCAAAGGTTATTGTCGCGCGTCGCCAAACACTAGTTTCACGGATGGTGCCAAGCCCCCGGCCATTGCTTCCTTGAGTGTCAGCATGCCGCCAGACAGGTTCTTAACGTCGAACCCCTCCTGCCTCAGGATGCGTTCCGCGATGTAGGAGCGAGCACCGGCAAGGCAGTGGACCCGGATGGGGCGCCCTCCTGCAGCTTCCCGGATCTCATCAAGCCTCTCGCGCACCTGCGTGTGCGGCACGTTGAGTGCTCCGGGCAAATGACCACCAGCGTATTCGTCGGGGCGGCGGGCGTCCACGATCAGACAGTTTTCCATGGCGTCAGCCAGGTCCTGCGCGTACCAGAGCTCCGTCATGCCATCCAGTACGTTCTCGCCAATCATTCCTGCCATGTTGACACCGTCTTTGGCAGCGCCGTACGGGGGTGAGTAGGCAAGATCCAGGTCGATAAGGTCGTTTATGGCGAGTCCGCCGCGGATGGCGGTTGAGAACACGTCGATTCGCTTGTCGATGCCGTGTTTGCCGACACCCTGGGCTCCCAGGATTCGGCGGGTCCCTTCTTCGAAGTGAACAACCAGGTGCATCGGAGTTGCACCCGGGAAATAGGTGACGTGCTGCGTGGGGTGCAGATTCAGCGTGTGGTACTTGATGCCAGCTGCATCCAACGTGGCGCGGTTTGACCCCGTAAGTGCCCCCGTCAGATCCCCGACGCGGACGACTGCGGTTCCTAGAGGCTCTGGGATCGGCCTGGCGTCATCGCCGCGGATGATCGAGTCTGCAATGAGGCGACCTGCGCGGTTGGCTGGTCCTGCCAGCGGGACAGGGCGGAGCTCACCGGTCACCGGGTTTTTGGCTGCGACGGCATCGCCACCCGCCCAGATACCTTCAATGGAAGTCTTCCCGTGGTCGTCGACAAGGATGGCGCCGTGGTCACACTCGATGCCGGCGTCCTCGAACACCTTCGTGGCTGGCCGCACTCCCGTTGACAGGACAATCAGGTCTGTGTCAATCCGTGTGCCATCCCCAAGCACCACGGTGTCGTGGTCCTCCCCTACCTCAATGGCGTCGGCACAGACCCGTTCGCGAACGGTGATCCCAAGGCGTTCCAACTCTGAGCGCATCATTGGGGTTAGCTCTGCTTCAAATGGTGGGAGCACGTGGTCGCCAAGTTCGACAACCGTGACGTCGAGTCCTTGGTCGCGTAGTCCTTCGGCAGCCTCAAGCCCGATGAAGCCTGCGCCAAGAACCACGGCGGACTTGGCTCCCTGGTCAACCATGGCGCGCATCTGGACAGCGTCGTGGACGGTGCGAAGCGTTAGCACTCGACGTGAATCGTCAATGCCGGGGATGGGTGGGCGGTTTGCGTCCGCGCCAGGGGCAAGAACAAGGGCGTCGTACGGCAGGTCGAACTCTTTAGTTGCCGTCTTAACCCTTACGGTTTTGGCCTAGCCGTCGAGCCCGATGACCTCATGTCCGACCTTCACGTCAACGGTTAGGGCGTCATGCATCGAGTTCGCGGTCTGGAGGACCAGGTCGTCGCTCTTCTCGATTTCTCCGCCCACGTAGTAGGGCAAGCCGCAGTTCGCGAAAGAGACGTAGGCACCCCGCTCTAAGACAGTGATTTCGGCTTCTTCGTCAAGCCTGCGGGCTCTGGCTGCTGCGCTCATTCCCGCAGCAACTCCACCTACGACCACAATGCGCTTATTTTTGTTCCTCCTGTTGACAATCCGAGGTCAAGGATACCCCCAGGGGTATTGCGTGGGTCGGGCCTTAAGCCTTGAATGCTCTCACGGTGCGCTCCCCGCACAGACCGGTTCGGCTGCGAGTTGTCGCCGCAAAACGACCCTTTTTGACGCAAAATGGGCGACAACTCGCAGCCGAACCGGGGTGGTGTGTTGGGAGCGTTAAAAGCTAAGAGGTGAGGGAACTCCCTCACCTCTTAGTGTCGCTAGAGCCCTAGCGAGCTCTGCTGGGTTCTGTTTCCAGTCCTTCAGCTCTGCTGGGTTCTGTTTCCAGCCCTTCAGCTCTGCTGGGTTCTGTTTCCAGCCCTTCAGCTCAGCTGGGCTCTGTTGTCAGT
>CAYFRQ010000004.1:0-59056 GCA_964345615.1 uncultured Actinomyces sp.
ACCTCAGTCTTATCAGGACTGCGCTCTAACCAACTGAGCTATAGGCCCGCAACCTGAAAAAGGTTACCTGACAGGCACGCTAAACAGCAAACTTAGCTCGCCAAAAACGGGGGGAGGCGGGGTGAGTTTTCACTCGTCCATCAAGGAGACCCGTATACCACCAACAAGTGCTGCGATCAGGTTGTACAGAAGGGCGATCAGTGCAGCCATCGCCGTAAAGATAACGACGTTGGCGACACCGAGAATAGTCGCATAGGAAATGACCCTAGGAAGCCTCAAATACTCCATCAACTGCAGGAAGCGCTCGGCGTTGAGGTCGGCTAAAAAGTCCTCAACCGCACCAAAAACCCCCATGTTGTCAAGGAAGAACCACAGGACGATCGTCGCTACAACAATCGCAATCCCAAGAGCGATTGAAACCAAGAACGACGCTTTGAGAACGCTCCAGGCGTCAACACGAGCGACTGTGAGGTCGGCACGCCGAGGTTCATCCACGTAATCGGGCTGAATAAACTCTTCCTCAGCAAAATACTGAGGGCCGTCAGAGAACGCTTCCACCGCCACGGTCTCTTCGGTCTCATAAGGCGGAGGGGGACCTGGGTTCACTGGACTATCAGGCATCCGCGTTCTCCTTGTCGGAATCGTCCTTGCCGTCAGAGCCTACCTGAGTGTCGCTGCTCCGGGTTATAGCACTCACCGCATCGTCCTGACCCATCCGAGTCAAAATTACTCCCTTAGTGGTTCTGCCTGTCGGCCGCACGTCCGAAACAGAGACACGAATGATGTTTCCGCTCTCCATTATTGCCATGACCTCTTCTTCAGGCTCAGTGACGAGCGCGCCAACCAGGGCTCCCCGGTCTTCGGAGACATCCGCGACTTTAACACCGAAACCTCCCCTGCCCTGCACCCGGTACTCCTGCAACGGGGTGCGTTTAGCGTATCCCCCCTCAGTGACGACTAAGAGATCCGCGTCTGGCTTGACGACATCCATGGTAAGTAGCTTGTCCCCATCCCGGAACTTCATTCCCCTAACACCAGAGGTTGATCGCCCCATGGGACGAAGTGCGTCATCTGACGCGTGGAACCTGAGCGACATACCGTCTCTTGAAACCAACATGAGGTCATCGTCCGCGGAAGCAATCACAGCTGAGACAAGCTCGTCGGGTTCTCCGTCTTCGCCCTCACGCAGATTAATGGCGATAAGGCCCGCTTGCCTTGGCGAGTCATAGGCACTGAGTGGCGTTTTCTTGACCAGGCCATCCCTGGTGGCTAGCACCAAGTAGTCGTCGTCGGTGTACGAAGAAATGGCCATGACCTGTGCGATATTTTCGTCAGGGCGGAAGGCCAGTTGGTTTGCAACGTGCTGACCTTTGGCATCCCTACCGCCTTCAGGAAGCTCATACGCCTTCGTCCTGTACACCTGACCGGTGTTCGTGAAGAAAAGGAGCCAGTCGTGTGTGCTGGTAACGAAGAACTGAGCGACTTCGTCATCCGCACGAAGACCGGTCCCCCGCACACCTTTGCCTCCACGTTTCTGAGCCCTATAGCTGTCGGCCCGCGTGCGTTTAGCGAAACCTTCACGGCTAATAGTGACCACGACGTCTTCTTCGGGCACCAAAGATTCGATAGAAATGTCAGGGCCGTAGGGCACTATCTTGGCCACACGCTCATCACCAAAGCGTTCAACAACTTCCGCTAGCTCGCCACCAATGATGGCCCGTTGCCGAGTGGGACTTTCGATGATCGCCTTGAGTTCCTTGACACGAGCAGTCAGCTCGGCGTGTTCGTCTAGGATCTTCTGACGCTCCAACGCGGCCAGGCGACGGAGTTGCATTGACAGGATGGCGTCCGCTTGAACGTCATCAATGTCAAGTAGGTCAATCAGACCAGACCGGGCAGCGTCAACTGTGGCAGAAGCTCTAATCAGCGCAATGACCTCATCCAACATGTCCAACGCACGCAGGTAAGCGTCGAGTATGTGGAGGCGTTCACGGGCTTTAGCAAGACGGAACTGCGTGCGACGCACGATCACTTCCAGCTGATGCTTCACCCAGTAGTGAATGAACCCGTCAAGACTCAGGGTGCGCGGGACCCCGTCCACCAACGCAAGCATGTTGGCTGGGAATGAATCTTGAAGCTGAGTGCGCTTGTACAAGTTGTTCAACACAACGTTCGGGATGGCGTCCTTTTTCAGGACAATGATCAGTCTTTGGCCGTTGTGCCCTGAGGTTTCATCCCGAATGTCAGCAATGCCAGTGAGCTCGCCAAGGCGTACCAGTCCCGCAATCTTCGCGGAAAGAGTGTCGGGGTTGACCTGGTAGGGCAAAGATTTAATCACCAGGCAAGTCCGACCGTGAATCTCTTCGATATCAACATGACCACGTTGAACGATCGAGCCGCGACCCGTCCTGTAAGCTTCCTCGATCCCCTTGCGCCCAAGGATATCCGCACCGGAAGGGAAGTCCGGGCCCTTGATGAAGCCCATGAGTGCTTCCAACAACTCTTCACGACTTACGTCCGGGTTCTCCAGGTACCACTGGACCCCTGCAGCAACCTCACGCAAGTTGTGGGGAGGGATGCGCGTGGCCATGCCCACGGCAATGCCCTCGGACCCGTTCACCAGGAGGTTCGGATACCGGGCCGGCAACACGACCGGTTCCTGGTTACGGCCGTCGTAGTTGTCCTCGAAGTTAACGGTGTCTTCTTCGATGTCCCTGACCATCTCCATGGCAAGGGGAGCCATCTTGCACTCCGTGTAGCGGGGAGCGGCAGCCCCAAGGTTGCCAGACGAGCCGAAGTTGCCCTGGCCCGACACAAGGGGATAGCGCATTGACCAGGGTTGAACCAGGCGAACAAGGGCGTCATAAACAGAGGCGTCACCGTGCGGGTGGAAGTGAGACATGACGTCACCAACAACGCGCATGCTCTTGTAAAAACCAGCATTCGGGCGGTAGCCGCCGTCGTACATGGTGTAGAGGATGCGCCTGTGGACAGGCTTCAGACCATCACGCACGTCAGGGAGGGCACGGCCCACAATAACGCTCATTGCGTAGTCCAGGTAGGACCTCTGCATCTCTTTTTCAAGATTTACTTTGGTGGTGCGGGTCGACTGGGTCCCGTCGTCGCGGATGTCCTGGTAGTCCTCGTCAGCTGCGGTTAGGTCCGCTGCCGCCGTGATGGCTTCCGAGATTTCGGCGTCGCTTGACTTCCCCGCCTCTATCGCCTGCTCTTCTTTTTCAGCAGATTCGGGTAAGTGGTCCGAGTTTTCTTTTTCACTCACAGGGTGTTGTCCTCTTACAAATCAAGCGTCAATGAACCGCACGTCGCGCGCGTTACGTTGAATGAACTGTCTCCGGGAGATTACGTCGTCACCCATCAGGATCGTGAAGACCTCATCGGCCGCTGCCGCTTCACCGACTTCAACCTGCCTCAGGATTCGCGCATCCGGGTCCATGGTTGTGTTCCACAGCTCGGAATAGTCCATCTCACCGAGCCCTTTGTAGCGCTGGATACCACCCGACTTAGGGAGTCTCCATCCCCTCGCGGAACCCTGCTCAAGGAGCTCATCACGTTCCCCGTCGCTATACGCGTACTGGTGGGAAGCGTTAGTCCACTTAAGCCTGTACAGCGGCGGGTTCGCAAGGTAAATGTGGCCCTGTTCGACCAGGGGACGCATGTAGCGGAAGAAGAAGGTCATCAGAAGAGTTGCGATGTGCTGGCCGTCCACGTCAGCATCCGCCATGAGGATTATCTTCCAGTAGCGTAGCTTCTCAAGGTTCAGCTCATCACCAATGCCCGTCCCAAGCGCGCCAATCAAAGCCTGGATTGTGTCAGAGGAAAGGGCTCGATCCAGCCTGGCTTTCTCAACGTTCAAAATCTTCCCGCGTAGCGGCAAAATCGCCTGAGTGTCCGGGTTACGCCCTAGGACCGCTGAACCACCCGCGGAATCTCCCTCCACGATGAACAGCTCTGAGACACGCGGGTCCCGCGAAGAACAGTCATGAAGCTTGGAGGGAAGGGAAACCGAATCTAGAGCACTCTTGCGGCGCGTGGCTTCGCGCGCCTTACGGGCTGCCAGACGAGCTTGTTGCGAAGCTTGGGCCTTCGTAACGATTGCCTTGGCCTCGGTGGGATGCGCGTCAAACCAGTCACCCAACAACGCGTAGATCTGTTGCTGGACAAACGAACGGGCCTCTGTGTTTCCCAACTTGGTTTTCGTCTGGCCCTCAAACTGCGGTTCCGTCAACTTCACTGAGAGGACGGCCGTTACACCTTCACGCACGTCTTCGCCCGAAAGGTTCTCATCCCGATCCCTCAGGATGCCCTTGTCCCGCCCATACTTATTGACGATGGTTGTGAGAGCGGTACGGAAACCCTCTTCGTGTGTGCCACCCTCCGAAGTATTGATGGTGTTGGCGTAGGTGTAGATGGTTTCGGTGTAGGCGCTGGTCCAACGCATGGCCACTTCCATGCTCAGGGTTCCGGACTCGTTTTCAGCATCGAGGCTGATGATGTCCGGGTGTATTGGAGCGACCCGTTTCGTCGCATCTAAGTATTCGACGTAGTCGACAAGGCCCTGGTCGTATTTGTACGAGACTTCACGAGTTGCATTCTCTGTCTTGTTGTCGGCGGGCTCACCCGTGATGTCGTCTGCCGACGGCTCCTCCTCACGCTGGTCCGCGAGCGTGATGCGCAAGCCTTTGTTGAGGAACGCCATCTGTTGGAAACGCTGCCGGAGCGTTTCAAAGTCAAAGTCAACGGACTCGAAGATTTCAGGGTCCGGCCAAAAGGTTTGGATGGTCCCAGTGTTCTTTGACGGGCCCGTGTCTTCGAGTTCGGAAATAACGTGTCCACCGTTAGCGAAGGAAATCTGATACTTGCGCCCATCTCGATGAACTTCCGTGTCAACACGTCGCGACAGCGCGTTAACAACCGAGATGCCAACACCGTGAAGACCACCGGAAACCGCGTAGCCGCCACCACCGAACTTTCCGCCCGCATGCAGGATGGTCATCACGACCTCGACCGTGGGCCGTCCCTCCGTCGGGTGTTGCCCAACCGGAATCCCGCGACCATTGTCGGAGACGCGCAAACCACCGTCAGCCAAGATCGTCACGTCAATGTGGTCACAGTAGCCCGCCAGGGCCTCATCTACTGCGTTATCAACGACCTCATAAACCAGGTGGTGCAGGCCGCGCTCGCCCGTCGACCCGACGTACATGCCCGGACGCTTACGGACAGCTTCAAGACCCTCGAGAACGGTGATGTCGGACTCGCCGTAGTGATCGCCCGCACCTTCCTGCTGTGCTGTCTTCGCAAGTTCAATACCCGCATCCGGCGTAACCACAAATGACTCCCTGTCCGTGCCAAAGCTACGGGCACCGTCTCTTCTAGAAGCGCGGCCCGAAAGCACCAGGCTCACCACATCGCTGGCCCAAACTGGCAGGTCACAGGTCAAACTAAGGGCCCGAACCGCGGGCCCGCGGCTGCTATTTCTGACCCCTTAATCCTACCAAATTAGGGGCGTCAGCCAGCCCCCGAAAGCTGTGAGGTCCGCGCAATACTGGGAAAAACACCATGCGATTTACCTGTGGATTATGTCACCGCGCAGGTAGCTAACAGAGGGGTCAGCCGTACGTGTCGCGAGGTCCGCGGCCCGGTGCGTTCCGGATGCCATGCCTCCAACTGGGTGCGCGCGGACCTAAGACGACAACCTTTTCAACGACACCTGGTCCCACTGCCTCCGTGATTCGCCCCATGACTTCGGGAAGCAGCAGCCGTAGCTGTTGCGCCCACGCGGAGGACTGAGCGCGTACCAGCAGCTCCCCGTGCTCAAAACTCTCAACAGGACAGTGCTTCGCGACCAGCTCGCCAACAATGTCCTCCCACCGTCCGACCACAGCCCCCACTTGCAAAGGCTCCTTCCAGCCCCTCTCTTTCAACTGGGAGTCCAGAACAGAATCAATGCGTCCGGGATCCCTACTCAAATAAGCGGCCTTCTCTGGGCTACGTCGCGAAGGAAGCGCCTGATCCCGCACACCGTCGCGAGCTTCGAGCCGAGCCATTAGCGCCCAGTCAAAATCACCTGCGGAACCCGACCTACGGGCCGAGGCCCCTGTCGTGTCCTGTGAGGCTTGCTTGCGACCAAAGTCCTCTCGCCTTCTGACCCGAGAGACTGCCTGTACCTGGCCTCGGCCTCGAGCCCTGTACCTCTCAAACGTCTCTTCTAAAACCCTCTGTTCTTCCTGGGAATCCATCCCGGCTGCAGACTGGGGCACCGAAATCTTCTCGTCACTTGTCATTTTGCTCCTCCGCGCTGCGTGCAGAGGACACAGGAGGTCCCGAAGGAGCCAACACATGGCTCAGACCGTCAACGCCACGGGTGACCTCAAGAACGAAGGGGTCTAATCCCTCCGGAATGTCCGTTGCAACCGCCGCCGTTATCAAGACTTGCTCGTGCTCCCCTATAACCTCTAAGAGACCCTTTCTTCTGGAATCATCAAGTTCGGCGAAAACGTCGTCTAGAACCAAAACCGGCGTGTCTTCACCGCGCCGAAGCAGCCCTGCTTCAGCCAAACGCAGGGTGAGCGCAGCAGACCAAACTTCTCCATGGCTCGCATAACCCTTCACAGGCAGGCCGTCGAGGCTGACTAACAGGTCGTCGCGATGTGCACCGACTAGGTTTACTCCCCTTCCGATCTCCGCATCTCTTTTTTCACCAAACCGCTCCAAAAACACAGTCTCCATTTGCTGACTGAACTCTTGCCCATCCCCCTGGAACCTTCCGTCAACCACAGAAAGGTCAAGGTTTGGCAAGGACGCCTGTCCAGGCAAAGCAGCACAGCGATAAGTCAGCGTCGCCTCGCGGTCACCACCCGTGAGTCTCGAGTACCCTTCACTCACAAGGGGCGCCATCGCGTAGGCAACCGCAAGACGATGTGCCACTACCCGGGCACTAAGACGCGCCAACTGCTCATCCCAAACACTCAGAATCGAAAGGTCCGCGCCGGTAGGGACCGGGCTCTTCTGCATCATCTTCAGGTGTGCCGAGCGCTGGCGAAGCACTTTTTGCATCTCCTGGATAGCCCCAAGGTGATGCGGCTTCAGCTTGACACTAACCTGGTCCAAAAAATCCCGGCGCACCTCCGGCAAGCCGCGAAGCAAAGAAAGATCCTCAGGGGCAAAGACAACCGCTCTGAGCCTCCCGGTAATCTCCCTGGGGGCAACTTTGCTGCGATTGAGACGCGCCCTGTTAGGTCGTCCCCGAGCGATCTCTAACTCCAGTAGATCTGACCGTCCACCATTTTCAACACGCGCCCTGACCACTGCCCCACCAGGTTGCTCACCAACTTCAGCCACCCGTACCAGGCTCGCGGCCGGCGAACCACGATGTGAGGTCAGAGACCCGACGTAAAACAGAGCCTCTACCAGATTAGTCTTGCCGCGACCGTTCTTACCTTGGAGTACGGTCACCCCAGACGGAAACTCAACGACCACGTCCCCGTAAGAACGGTAGTCAGTTAGAGCTAGATGAGAAACCCTCAAGTCACATGCCGAAGCGAATCGGCATCAACAGGTATTTGAAGGACTCCTCGACCTCACCGTCTTCTTTACTTTGGCCTTGCATCACGGCAGCTTTTGTGGGGCTTACAAACCCGAACCGAACGAAATCTGTAGTAAGCGCTGACAAGCCATCCTGAAGGTAGGTCGGGTTGAAGGCGGTCCTCAGTTCTTCGGACTCGCTGACAAGGGCGATGGATTCTTCAGCCTGAGCACTGTCTGACTGCCCGGCTTCCAAGTGAAGGACACCGTCCCCAAAAGTGAGGTGAACCGGCGTCTTGCGTTCAGCCACCAATGAGACCCGCTTGACCGCATCGAGCAAATCCGCCCTGGAGCAGACATACTGCAAAGGCGTAACCTCAGGAAACAGCTTCCGCACAGGCGGGTAATCCCCATCCATCAAAGAGGAGGTCGTCTGTTTATCGCCCGCACTGAACCCAACGATCGCAGAACGCTCTCCGGCTGACGCAGGGTTCAGCTGAACCTCGACGTCCCCTGCTGAAGTGAGGTTCCTTGCCACGTCAGTAAGCACCTTGGCTTTCACGAGCGCGTCAGCACTGAACTGCACGTCGCGAGGATTCCACATGAGATCCCTTTGGGCCAGCCGGTAGCGGTCCGTTGCCAGGAGAGTAATGTGCGGACCTTCAATCTCAACGCGAACGCCGGTGAGGAGTGGCAAAGTGTCGTCCCTTGAGGTGGCGATGCTGACCTGGCTTATGGCGCTGGCAAGTTCTGCAGCGTCCACGCGCCCCTGCTCCTCGGGAGTCACCGGAAGCGGCGGGTAGTCTTCCATCGACATGGTGCCGAGCGCAAAGTGGGCTCTCCCGCAACGCACTTCCACTTTCGAATCTTTGGATTCAATGGTGACATCTGCAGCAGGTAGCGCCTTCGCAATGTCACTCAGCATCTTCCCATCAACCAGGGCTTCGCCGGGTTCGATCACGTCGGCCTCTACCACAGACCGCGCTGAAACTTCGTAGTCAAAGGTTGAAAGCTCGAGCTCCCCAGCATTAGCGTTCAGGCGAATAGCGGCAAGGATAGGGATTGCTGGTCGCTGCTGGACCGCACTTGCTGCCCACTGAACAGCTTCTGAAAACACGTCACGAGAAAGCTTGAGTTTCACCAATCCTCCAGGAAGGTCTACTGGACTCACTTTAGCGGAAAGGTCTGCTCTCCATCCGCTCAAGTTCCTTGCATGCAAAGCCTTCGGCCTTACTGCGGGCTGAGAAAAACCATTGGTCTTAAGAAGTAGTGGTGGTAGTAGGCGTTGTGGATCTTGTGGAGATCTACCAATTTCGTTGGAGTGGCCGACCCTAGCCCTGTGAGCAGAAACTGGAGAACGCGTGGTTAGCTGTGGACTCGTGTGGATGAACTCGCGGATAGGTTTGCCGATTTCCCTGCCGACGCTGGGTTCTCCAGTTTTTTTGGTAGTTAGGCACAGGTGAGGCCGTTTTCTGGCACAGGGGGTCTTTGCAGGGCCCGCGGTTCCTTGAAACTACATTGATGCAAGATGTGGATAGGTGGCCGTTTGAGGTGGCTCCCAGCGTCTCGCAGTTTGAGAAGCCAACTATGTTTCGCGAGCTTTGCGCTTGATGCGGTTAGTCAGCTCGCTCACGTTGTTGAACGTTTCTCTTCGCTCCGCCATAAGCTTCGAGATTTTCTTGTTGGCGTACATGACCGTTGTGTGGTCCCGGCCGCCAAACGCGTCGCCGATTTTTGGCAGGGACAGGTCAGTGAGCTCTCGGCACAGGTACATGGCCGTTTGTCTGGCTTCCACGATCGGTCGCGACCTGTCCGTTGAGCACATCTCTTCAATGGTGATGTTGAAGAAAGAGGAGGTCTGGCCCAAGATCAAAGACACCGAAATCTCAGCGTCCTCCGGGTCTGAGAGCAGATCCTTCAGAACCCTTTGGGCAAGAGCGAGATTGAGCTCTTGCCGGTTCAGTTTCGCAAACGCTGTCACTCGCAGTAACGAACCGTGTAGCTCCCTGATGTTCGAGGAAACACGGGAAGCGATGTAGTCCAGCACGTCCCAGTCGATCTCGATACCGTCCGCATCGGCTTTCATCTGAAGGATTGCAATGCGGGTTTCCAGGTCAGGCGGCTGGACATCCGTTACCAGTCCCGACTGGAACCTAGAGAGCAGCCGATCTTCGAAACCGGAGAGCTGCTTTGGGGGGACGTCCGACGTGATGACTATCTGTTTGCCTGCGTTTTGGAGTGCATTGAAAGTGTGGAAAAACTCATCGATTGTTTCGGGCTTACCCTGGATGAACTGGATGTCGTCAATGAGCAGGACGTCCGTGCCCCTGTACCGACGCTTAAAGGCTTCCTTCCTTTGCCCATCCCGGATTGCGTTGATGAACTCGTTCGTGAATTCTTCGGAGTTTACGTAACGCACTCGGAGGTGAGGGTAAAGCGAGACTGTGTAGTGTCCGATGGCGTGGAGTAGGTGCGTTTTTCCCAGGCCTGAGTCTCCGTAGATGAACAGGGGATTGTAGGCCCTTGCCGGAGCCTCAGAAACTGCGAGTGCCGCGGCGTGAGCGAAACGGTTTGAGGGGCCAATGACGAATGAGTCAAAGACGTACTTCGGGTTGAGCTGGGCTTTGCTTCGAACGGAAGGGGATTCTGTCGTTTGTCTGGCGAGAGCAGGTTCGGGTAGGCCGCTGGCCGGGACAGCGTAGTGGTACCCAGGGACTTCTGTTGGGCTACTGGGCGCGGGCGTCGGTTGCTCTGGAGAAGCGGTTTCGTCGCCGGTTCCGAACTCTAGTGAGGGATCGACGCTCACAGCTATGCGTACGGGGCGGTTCATCTCCTCCGACAAAGCACTGGTGAGCTGGTGAGCGAGCCGTGTCTCGATGTAGGTCTTGGTGAACTCGTTCGGAACGGCAAGCAGGATTGTCCCTTCGATATCGCCCAGGGGTTTCACCATTCTTATGAAGGCTTCGTAAGCGGGGCCGAGCTCTTCAGGGTTCACTAAGGCCACTGCTCGCTCCCAGGCTGCAGCCAGAGTGGAACCTTGCATGACCTGCTCCTTCAAGGTCTTGTGGGTGAGATTAGACACCGAGGCCGGTGGAATCACGCCACCGAGTCTACAGGTACGGGGGACTTATCCAGCCCTGTGAATTAACCTGTGGAATGACGCAAGTGGAGTTACACGCTTGTAGTTTCAACGGTTTTCGCAGGTCTACGTGGCTTATCTTCGTGGTCAGAGCCGAGGTTGTGGACGCGTATGTGAGGAACTTTGGGTTTCAGTGGGGGAAGGTTTCCACAGTTACGCTCCGGGGTGACCTTCGGTGGCAGTTGCGGGCCCCGATTGACCGGGCGTAAGCGGCCCGCGTAACCTGTTTTGGCGAAGTAGCGCCGTTCCAGCCGCACAGTCGGTGCCGAGGTGGCGCCACGGGGCAGAACATAACTGCCGATTCAAGGAGTAGTCATGACAAAGCGTACTTACCAGCCGAACAACCGGCGTAGGCACAAGACCCACGGGTTCCGACTGCGCATGCGTACCAGGTCCGGGCGAGCAATATTGAATGGTCGCCGCCGCAAAGGTCGCGCCAAGCTTTCAGTCTGACCGGTAGGCCGTTTTGTTGGCCCCACAGAACCGGATCACGCGCCAAGAAGGATTTGGGCCCACCCTCAGGTCTGGCTCCCGAGCCGGGAGTCGGGCCTTTGTGGTTTCGGTGCGGTGGCGGCGTTCCACGGACGTGGGACCAGTAAGGGAAAGCCGCGCCGGCGTTTCCGTTGCAAAGAAGCAGGTGAAGCTGGCAACGCAAAGAAACAGGTTGAAACGGCAGGTGCGGAGCATTTTAGCTGCTGTGCTCCCCGGTCTGCCTCGCGGGAGCAGCGTTGTTGTCCGGGTGTTGTCGGGCGCAAAGTCTCTCACTCCGGAGGAACTTGGTTTTGAACTTCGTCGGCTTGTCAAGACAGCCTCAACCAGAGAACAAAGGGGAGACGGTGCCTAACCCCCTGGTCTCGGCGATGACAGTTCCGCTCAGGGCTTACCAGAAGTACATTTCTCCCGGCTTGCCGAGGCGGTGTCGCTACTACCCGACTTGCTCTTCTTATTTCATAGAGGCGTTGAAGGTCCATGGTGCGCTGAAAGGTGGCGCGCTTGGGGTCTGGAGAGTTCTGCGTTGCAACCCTTGGAGTCGGGGCGGGGTTGACCACGTGCCCGAGCCGGGTAGATGGAAGCCGGACCCCTGGGAACCTCCGGAAGACTGGGTTGGGCACGATATAGAAGCAAAGCCCACCATTCGAGAAACCGTCACTTCTTGGTTTCGCGGTGAGGCAGGCGCGAGCCTTAGAGTAGAACAAGTGTCGTTTTCGGATGGGTCTTTGGGCAGGCGCTCCGAAACTGGCGGTTCGTCAGTGAGTTATAAGGAGTCCTGAGTGGACGCAGTCCTACACCCAATTATCGTCGTTTTTGCTTGGATCTGGGTCAACATCCACAAGCTACTAGTTCTGCTCGGGATGCCCGACGGTCCAGGTTTCGCGTGGGTGTTGTCGATCATCCTACTCACCGTGCTGATCCGCATTGCGATTATCCCGCTCTACCTGAAGCAGATCCGCTCTACCCGGAACATGCAGATGATCCAACCGGAGCTAAAGAAACTTCAGGATAAGTACAAGGGGAAGAAGGATCAGGCTTCAAAGCAGCGCCAGCAGGAAGAGATGATGGCTCTCTATAAGAAGAATGGGACTTCACCGTTCGCTTCTTGCTTACCAATGCTGGTGCAGATGCCTGTCCTTTTCGCACTCTACAGAGTGATTTTTGCTGTCGAGCAAATCATGGAGGGAACGTATCGGGACGGCACAGTCGATCACCTGGGTCCTTTGACGGCTACCGTTGCGACAGATATCGACCACTCGACAGTCTTCGGTGTTGGACTTTCGCAGTCCATGAGTACCACTCCTGACTGGGGTCAGAAGCTAATCTTCGTTGGCTTCATCGCTCTTATGGTCATGCTGCAGTTCTTCACCATGCGCATGTCAATGAAGAAGAACATGGTTGCCACTACGGACCCGAACAACCCGGCGGCACGTAGCCAAAAGAGCATGATGTACATGATGCCTCTGATGTACGTGTTTACCGGGCTGGTCTTCAAAATGGCACTGCTCATGTACATGGTCACAACTGCGATCTTTAGCTGGGGGCAACAGCTCTGGGTGCTCAAAACGATGCCGACTCCCGGGGCGCCCGCTTATGACGAGCTCAGTGAGAAGCGAGAAAAGAAGTACAAGGAGTGGGCCGTTCCTGCTTTTGAGAGCTACGACTCTGAGCTAGAGAACGTGGGGGCCGACACGCAGGCAAAGGCCGAGCTCGACACCCGGACGCTTCTGTCTGTGCAGAAGAATGCAAAGCGGCAAAAGGTTGCCTCTGAGTTCCCCGAAAACTGGGACGACGCTGAGAAGATTGCTGTTTATCGCAGCCTCGCAATGGAGCCTTGGAGCTCTATTCCAGATGAGGCGTGGCTGAAGCAGCTGGTGTTGAAGAAGAACTCGCAGGAGGCGGCTGAGGCAGCACGAGCCAATCGACCCAAGAAGCTGTCCCGCGAGCAGCGTCTGCGCCAAGCTCAGCGCCAGCGTCAAGAAGCAGATGCGGAGCAGAGACGACAGGAGCGCGCCGCGCGGAAGGCGCAGGACCGCAAGGCAAAGGGCGGAGACCTGACGCCTGAAGAGATTGAACGGCGGCGGGCAGCGCGCCGTGCTGAGCGTAGGGCGCAAAACAAGAAAAAGAAGCAGCAGTAGTGCAGCGCTCGAAGCCACTCGTTTAACACAAGGAGAAGCATGAGTAATAAGAAGGAACCCGAATCCAGGACGCAGCTCCTGGAGGAAGAAGGCGAGGTTGCGGCCGACTACCTCGAGGAGATTCTGGACATTGTCGACATGGACGGTGACATAGAGATCGATGTCGAAAATGACCGGGCTTCTGTGGCTATTGTCAGTGACGCGGAAAATTCCGACCTGCCAACGCTGGTAGGTAAGGACGGGGAGGTCCTTGAGGCACTGCAAGAACTCACTCGACTGGCGGTTCAGGCGGCGACTGGTGAACGGTCCCGTTTGATGTTGGACGTCGCGAGGTTCAGGGCCAAGCGTCGAGAGGAACTGCAACAAGTTGCGCGCAAGAGTGTCCTGCAAGTCAAAGACACGGGAGAGGCCTTGCGCCTTGACGTCATGAACCCGTTCGAGAGGAAAGTTTGTCACGACGTTGTGGCAGAGATGGGTTTGGAATCTGAGTCTGAGGGAGCGGAGCCAAACCGGCGAGTAGTGATCCTCCCAGCTGAAGCAGATCTTGAAATAGAAGACGAATAACGGGGGATAACGGTGGCTGAAACCCCGTCTGAGCTGGTGCTTGCTGTGTTTGGCGAGCACCGGGACAAAGTCGTCGCGTTCGCCGAACTCCTGGAGGCTGAGGGCTCCATGCGTGGGCTGATAGGGCCTCGTGAGGCAGAGCGAATCTGGTCGCGACATATCGTCAACTCGGCTGCGGTGCTCCCGTTCTTGCCGGCGAGCGGAAGCGTTGCCGACGTAGGTTCCGGGGCGGGACTGCCGGGGCTGGTCATCGCTTGCGCCAGGCCGGATCTGGAAGTGTTCCTGATTGAGCCGATGGAACGTCGCTGTGAGTGGCTTCATTACGTCTGTCAGAAGCTGGACCTTGTGAACGTTACTGTTGTTCGCGACCGTGCCGAGAATCTCGACGGCAACTTCAAGGTGAACGCGGTTACCGCCCGGGCGGTGCGCAAGCTAGATAAGCTCATTGAACTCACAGCTCCCCTTCTTACTAAGCGAGGGTGCCTGCTTGCCTTGAAGGGCCAAAGGGCAGGCCAGGAAGTGCGGGAGGCTCACGCAGAGCTTGCCGAGTTCAAGCTGACTCCGCGGGTGCATGAAGTGGTTTCCGTGATGGACGGTGAGATCACGTATGTGGTGGAGTGCTGTCGGAAGTAGCGATTAGAATGTTCCACGTGGAACAACTCTGCTTTTTCTTATCTCGAGCAGGTGGCCTTCAGTGACTGCTTTTCAATCCGGTTCGTCGCCTCTGCTTGCCGAACTGCAACGTAACTATGACTCCCTTGGGCAGTTGGCTGGCGTATCTCTGCCCGCACCCGAACGGACTGCCGTGGTCGCGGTAGCCAATCAAAAGGGAGGGGTCGGGAAGACCACCTCGGTCGTCAACATGGCCGCCGCCCTTGCCCTGGGTGGTCTGAGCGTTCTTGTCATCGACGCCGATCCCCAGGGGAACTCTTCTACAGCCCTTGGTATTCCGCACCCTGTTGGAACTTCTTCGTCATACGAAATCATGATTGGCGCGTCCCCCCTTCGTGAGGTGACGCAGCCTTGCCCGGACATCCCGAATCTGATGGTCTGCCCAGCCACGATTGATCTGGCAGGCGCTGAAGTTGAGCTCGTGGACCAACCTGACCGTGCTCGCTTCCTAGCTTCTGCGCTGAGCGAGTACCTGGACGCGCCGGGAGACCGGAGACCAGACATCATTCTGATCGACTGTCCCCCATCCCTGGGTCTGCTGACACTCAATGCGCTCACTGCCGCAACGGACCTGCTGATTCCAATCCAGGCGGAGTATTACGCGTTGGAAGGGTTGTCTCTACTTTGGAACACCGTTGAGAGGGTGCGTTCTGGTTTGAATCCCTCCCTTGGCCAACCCACGATGCTGATGACAATGGTTGACGGCCGGACCAGACTCAGCGCTGAAGTGATCCAGGAAGTTCGCGAACATTTCCCGGACCAGGTCCTTGAGACTGTCATCCCGCGGTCTGTTCGAGTTTCTGAGGCACCTAGTTTTTCTCAGACAGCTGTAATATACGACCCAAAAGGGAGCGGTTCTGTTGCTTACAGGCTTGCAGCCAGTGAGTTGGCTGAGCGCCTGGCTAACGGCTGTGCCGATCGCCCTACCGAGCGGAGTGAGACGTTGTGATGAGGCAGAACCCCGACGTCGGACCATTCGGTCCGCGCGAAGCCGGGCACAAGGGTAGTGGGCGTTTAGGGCGAGGATTGGGTGCCCTAATACCCACTGCCGAAGAACCGGCCGCGCCAAGGCGACCGCTCGACGTTCTGCTCCCAGATCTTGGCACCGGCGTCGGCGAACACCGGAGTGTGGAGACGCGGGGCGGATCCGCCAGGGACCTGCTGTCGCCTAGAGCGACGCGTGATGTTCCACGTGAAACATCACGGCCGAAGCCGGTGCCCCAGCAGAAGAAGACGACCGGACTAGTTGACGTCCCCGGCGCTACCTTCGGCTTGATCCCAACGGATTGGATTGTCCCAAATCTAAAGCAACCGAGAAGTGTCTTTGACCCCGCAGAACTCAGGGAGCTCGCGAGCTCCATAGGCGAAGTTGGGGTTCTGCAACCCGTAGTCCTCAGGCGAATTACTGAAGAAACCCTCTCGGAGCCAGGCCAGCGGGAGCGCCTAAAGGAAGCTCTGCAGGAGCAGCCTGGAGCGCGTTATGAGATCGTGATGGGCGAGCGGCGGTGGCGCGCAAGCCGGCTGGCGGGGCTAGACCAGATCCCGGCAATAGTGCGATCAACCCAGGAAGACCAGCTGCTTCGAGATGCCCTTCTGGAGAACCTGCACCGTTCAGAGCTGAACCCGTTAGAAGAGGCAGCTGCGTACAACCAGCTTCTAGAGGACTTCGACTGCACACAGGAGGAGCTGTCCGCCCGAATCTCTAGGTCCCGCCCTCAGATCGCCAACACCCTGCGACTACTTAAGTTGCCAGCAACTGTCCAACGACAAGTCGCGGCGGGCGTCTTGTCAGCCGGTCACGCTCGAGCTCTTTTGGGGCTAAAGGACCATCAAGCCATCGAGGCACTTTCGGACCGGATCATTGCAGAAGGCTTATCAGTCCGAGCCACTGAGGAGCAGGTTCGACACGGTAAGTCTGTGTCAACGCGCAGGAGTCCGGCGGCGCGCGTTGAGCCCTCAGCTCACGCGCAACAGATCGCCGACCACCTTTCCGATCTCTTGGACACCACGGTAACGGTCACCGAGGGGGCTAAGAAAGGACGCCTCACGATTAGTTTTGCCGGCCTGGACGACCTGGACCGAATCGCAGACCAGCTGGGCCTAAAGGCGTGAGGCAATCGCCGCGGAGATATTTGCCTAGCTTTCCAGGAAACGACCGGTGTCTAGTGCGGCCTTGCAACCCGACCCCGCGGCGGTGATTGCCTGGCGGTAGGTGTGGTCGACCACATCCCCGCAAGCAAAGACGCCTGGGACCGAGGTCTCGGTGCCGGGTTCCTGGACCTTCACGTAACCCGCTTCATCGAGTTCTAGCTGCCCCTTGAAAAGTTGTGAACGCGGGTCATGGCCAACAGCTACAAAGACACCATCGGTCGGCAACACGGTTTCTTTCCCGGTCCTGACATTGCGCAAGACGACCGAGTCGACCATCGGATCACCCTGGATCTTCACGACTGTTGAATCCCAGGCGAAGTCGATCTTGGGGTTGTCTAGGGCCCTTTGTGCCATGACTTTGGTGGCGCGCAGTTGATCGCGCCTGTGGACTACCGTTACCTTCTTCGCGAACCGCGTCAAAAAGAGGGCCTCTTCCATGGCGGAGTCCCCACCGCCCACGACAACAAGGTCCTTGTCCTTGAAGAAGAAACCGTCGCAGGTCGCGCAGTACGAAACGCCCCGCCCAGCCAAGGA
Source organism: uncultured Actinomyces sp. (assembly GCA_964345615.1). GTDB lineage: Bacteria > Actinomycetota > Actinomycetes > Actinomycetales > Actinomycetaceae > Scrofimicrobium. Next base: position 17,233 of record CAYFRQ010000004.1, read on the forward strand.
CTCTTCGCCGGGTACGTTCAGGTGCCGATACGCGGAGCCAGTGGCGATGATAACCGAGTCTGACTTAACCTGGCCTCCGTAGACGCTGAGTGTGAAAGGGCGAGCGCTAAAATCGACGTCGGTCACGTCGTCAAACTCAACCCGAGCTCCGAAGCGCTCCGCCTGAGTTCGCATCTGGTCCATGAGGTCCGGGCCCTGGATGCCCTGTGGAAAACCGGGGAAGTTTTCTACTTCAGTCGTCGTCATAAGGGCGCCACCTGCGTCCAAAGAGCCGGCAATCACTAGGGGTTGAAACCCGGCTCTAGCTGCGTAAATAGCCGCCGTGTACCCGGCGGGACCCGACCCGATTATGACGACTTGTTCGATCTTTTCACTCATTTGGCTACTCCACTGTTACCGACACTATTTTCAATCGGTTGCGACCCTCATCGTCAAGAGGCAATTCACTGAAGACTAAACCCAACGATGAGACTTCTATTTTCTCAGTCAAGGGTATGACAGTTGTTTCTGAAAGGGGAGTGACAGCCAGCACCTCTCCAGAGCGGGGGTCCCCCTGGCTGGCGTCGATCACGGCGACCTCCCCACCCGACCCGATCACCTTCAGAATGACCTGACTCACAACCGCGGGTTCTGCCAGATTAACCTGGAGCGTCGCTGGATCCCCCTGCGCGTACGTCGATGGTGTGAAGTATCGCGTGCGCCAGTAGGTCAAAGGATCATCCGTAAGTACATTGTTACCCAAATCGGGGTGGTCACCACCGTCGTCACCCCAGGAGTAGACCGCGACGCCCGCGATCACTGGAGCAGCGCTGTTTACAGCTTCGGAGCCTGCCTGCTCCTCCTCTTCCTGTTCGGACTGGGCCACTACGGGAGGAGGTGGGGTCGTCTCAGTGAGTTCTGTACCCAGGAAAAGATTGTTCCCAGCGAACCAAACGCCTAAACCCAGCACTGTGAATGCGATCAGCAGAGTTGGGATGGTCGGGTTGAAGCGGCCCGAACGCGACGCACTTCGGGAGCGGGGTGACGTGCTGTGATTCATTAGTTCCGCCTGCTTCCCTGCAACTCTTGTCCGCCTTGGTGCGGCCCGTCTGGGCTCGGTTGTTTCAGAGTCAAGGGTACCCGGGGCAGACCGTGCCGTTTCTCGATCTTTAGCATGAGAGGTTACATTATTCCCTACCATGGCTGGTGTTACGACTGGCAGAGCTCCGGTCGACGGGGGGTCCAGGGCCGGAAGGGCGCCTGCCAGGGTGGTTGCCAGAGGACCGCCAAACAGGTCTTCCCATTCTGGAGGCTCGCTGGCCCACCCCGTCTCTTCAAGGGAGACTGGCGGAGCAGACCCACCTCCGACAGGCGCGATCGCTTCGTCCGCTAGTTCTGCTGCTGCTTCGGCAAGTCCGCTACCGTCCGTGTCGTCTTGATCTTTCGAAGAGTCGTTGAATCGGAAAGGCAGCCTGGAACGAACAGCGGAGCTGAGGACTCCGAAGCCCTCCGGGTCTAGGAACCTAACGAAGGTGGCGAAAAGGACGGCAATCACGATGCCGGCTATCGCGGCTTTGAAACCTGCCTGCAAGACCCTGCTTAGGCCCGAGGCGGAGTCGGACCCTGGTCCCAGTAGGTGGAGCACGCCCCAGCCCCCCAGCGAGGCGCCGGCGGAAGCCAGACCGTAGAGGCCAATGGCCCGCAGGTTTGGCCCGACGCGTGCCTTAGACAACATCCGTGAGACGACAAAGAGGCTGATCACGCCCTGAAGGATTCGTGACGCGGTTTCGCCCGCCGCGGCGCCGACCGTCCACCATCTCGGGGAAGTTGAGAAATAAACACTCCAGCCGACTGCGAGCTGCAGCACCATCGGAACCAGAGAGACTAGGAAGACTGGCTTCGCGTTTTCAAGGGCGTAAAAGACCCGTTGACTCATCATCGTCATTCCGGTGAAGGGAAGGCCTAGGGCGAGGGCGACCAACACGGCACCATAGAGCGACGCAGCGCTAGTGCCGAAGGTTGGCATCAGGATCTGCATTAGGGGAGTCGCCGTTACCAATAGGACACCTGACGAGAGGATCGTGAGCATGAGGACCAGACGTGTGCCCCGATTGAAAGTATCAGCGATGCCATCCAAGTCTCTTTCGGCCGCCCGATTGGCGAGCCTGGTGAAGAGCGCCGTGACAATCGTGACGGTTATGAGGGACTGGGGGAGCATGAACATCATGAACGCGTACTGATAGGCCTGGAGCCCAGCTACCACTTCGCCGGTCTGGTCTGTCCATGTGTCGGCCCGAGTCACGATGTTTGTTGTCGAGATAACTCCGACCTGGCTAACCAGCAGTGTTGCGAACGTCCAGACGGCCACCTTAGGGGCCGAGCCAAAGGAGGTTCCGCGGAACCGGAAGTCCACCGCCAGGCGAACTCCGGAACGCCGAATAGGGATGATCAACACGAGTGCCTGCAAAACCACTCCGAGCGTCGCTGAGCCAGCTAACACGACGGTTTGAATGGTTGTGAAGCTTCCTGCGGGAAGCACTTCACCGGCGGGACCCCACATCACTAGGAACGCTCCCAGGGAGATGATCGCCACGATGTTGTTCACCACCGGGGCCCACATGTATGGCCCAAAGACGCCGCGGGCATTCAAAATCTGCCCGAATAGGTTGTAAACCCCGTAGAAAAAGATCTGAGGGACACACCAGAGTGCGAAGGCGATTGCGAGGGAACGCGTCTCGGATTCGAGTGTTGGAGCAAAGAGGGTTATCAAGAGTGGGGTCGCAACCATCGCCGCCAAGGTCAAGGCGAACAGGATCGAACCCACAAGGGTTATCAGCTTGTTTACGTAGGGGGAGCCAGCTCTGGACTTGAGCGCCTTAACAATTTGAGGGACCAGGACTGCGTCTAGCACTCCTGCGGCTAGGAGGTTGTAGACCATGGTGGGCAGGGTGTTTGCAAGCTGGAACGAAGCTGCAGCCCCCGCCGTCACGCCGATTGCAGACACAAGCATCGCTGATCGCACAAAACCGAGGATGCGGGAAACCAGAGTTCCCGAGGCCATGAGGGCCGAGGAACGTAGCAGGGACTGCTCCTTGGGTGCCAGTGGTTGCTCTGGTTCGGGCTCTTCCATTACTCACCGTCCTTGCCGGGAACGTTCTCGGGTCGGGTCCGCACCCCTCTGCGTCCTTGACGCACAGTGCGGTAGATTCCAACTAAAAATAGGGTTGCCAGGGCCGAGCCCGTCACCCAAGTTAGCGTGTCCCCAAGCCAGGGACGGACTCGCACCAAGAACGGCTCAGAAGAGTCCAGTAGCGTTCCGTTCGTTGACGTGACCTCGACAACCACGTCCACGTTCCCGCTCGCGAGCGCAATAATCGGCACGTTTGCTGTGGCAGACGAATGCGCGGGCACCAGCGCCTCCACCCACTCTTCAGCGCTAAGTCGCGGGTCGCTAACCCGGAGGCCGGCCCGAACCTTAGCGTCGGTGTCACCCCGGTTAGAGAGGGTGACTGGGAACTCTGCCTCGTTGCTGAGCACGTTTACGGTCCTGGAAGGCGCGATGTCAATCACGTCGTACCTTTTGCGTATCTCAGACGCGGCTTCTTCTGCGATGTCGGCGCGGGCCTCCAAGTTCAAGCCCGCAGCTGTCGGAGCTAGGGCTGTGAGTTTCAGATCCGAGGGAACGTCCTGGTCGTCCTCACCAATCCCAAGAGTGCCGATCGCCAAAGCGAGGGCGCTCTCTACCGGAGCCAGCGACGCTTCAAGGGCTGACTGATCACCTAACGGCTCAGTGGAAAGTGAGCTGGCCTCGATGTTTGTAGCGGGAGCGTCAAGCACGTCCTGCAATGGGACAGGAATGACCCATGGGGCGTCCAGCATTGCCGTGATGTCACTGCGTAGGGGCTGAGGCGGCGTCCCTGCCCGGAGGTCTGAAAGTTCCGGGTCCAGCAAGTTCGCGACCAGGTAGGTCTCCTCCGAACCTAAACTTTTCGCTTCTAGCGCGGTGACTGCACGCAAGCGTTGCTGTTTTAGGAAGACTTCCGATTCGCTCGTGGCTTCTTCCTGAACGATGTTCTCCAAGGCGCTCCAGGTTTCAACTAACAGTTGAGAATGACCATCTCTGCTTCCTTGAACGGCGTAGTTTCCTGGCGGCAGAGCGTCTGCCGCCCCATCTCCGCCGGGGGGGCTGATCACCGGATATGCGCCTGAGACGGCGAACACGTCAGAACAAAACCAGTTTCGGCTGGTCAAGAGGGCTCTGGCGACTAAAGGGTTTTGGTAAGAGCCTGCCGGCTCGCCTAGAGAAGTGATGGCCAGCTCTGCAAGGTTACCTGCGTTAGCTGCTGAGATTACTGACAAGTCGGCGTTACCGGCCGGGAGGAGTAACGCGTCACCGGAGCTTGGGTCTGTTGCGTCCATAGAGAGCAACTCGGTCTCGGTTGTGGGCGTGGTCACCCCCAAAGTGTCGCTGAGCCTGGCCCCCCCGATCCCTTCCGGTCCGGGGGCGATGAGGTTCAAGTTCAGTCCGCTTCGAGTATCACTTCCGTACCAGAGTAGTAGGGAACGAGCGGATGCTGTAGCCGCGAAGCTTCCGGGCACATGTCCTAAAGAGCGAACTTCTACGCCGTAGGGTCCCCAATCGTCTACGTTCCATAGGGGGAGTTCTTCGACGCTTGCTTTCAACGAGACTTCTACGCCGTCCTCTGTTGAGGCCCGCATTCTTTGGTCTTCGGTGAGCATGATTTCGGCTACGTTCCAAACGTAACCACCGTCTTCTAGGAACGCTTCGACTTGCTGGTTCGTCTGGAGGGAATCAGCACCCATGAACAGCGCGACCCGGGCAGTGCCTTGTTCGGGCAGCACGCGTAGTCGGACCTTCACTTCGATTTCGGTCTGGTCTTTCAGGATTGCGGGGTTAATGCTTACGACTTCAACCGCAGGTTGTTCGTTTGTCTCAGCAGATGCCTCAGGAGTTGGTGCGCCAAGCAAGGCCAGGAGGATAGTTAGCGTCAGCACAAGCCCGGTCGTGACTCGGGCCCTGAAGCGTGTGGGCGGCGAAATCCTCGTCACCTGCGAACCCCGTCCGGGTACAGTAGCGAGAGCGCGATCCGGGCCACTCGCCGTTCGTTCCCATAGGAAAGAGCGCGGGAGGCCTCGCGAAGGTCCAGCCAGATCGCGTCTTCGGCTTCCTGATCAGGGTCGAACTCAGCCGTGATTTCTCCGTCCAAGTACTCCGTTAAAAAGTGGTGGACTCGCTTGTGGATTCGGGCTGATGACCCGGAAAACCAATAGTCTACGGAGCTCAGGTGGCGAATGATCCTTGAGTCGATTCCCGTTTCTTCGCGGATTTCACGAATTGCCGCATCGGCTGCCGTTTCGCCGCGCTCCAGGTGACCTTTTGGTAGACAGATCTCCCTTTTTCCTGATCGGTTCCTACGCAGGATGACTGCTACAAGCGGTTTTCCTTCCTCAATCCGGACTGCAACTCCTCCGGCGGACGTTTCGCGAATGGTCGGTATGGGTCGAGTTCTTGGTGTTTTTTCGTGCACCGACGCCCTGATGTCAGCCGGTGTTTTCTTTCCGGCAGCGTAGGGCTTTGATGTGTGCATTCTCCCAGCATATGTTGCCGTTCGGCCGCCACCCACAATTACTCTTGTGTGTAGGTCGCAAGCTTAAAAGGGTGGGGAGCAAATGGCGCAGTACGCAAACCTGCTGGGGTCAGGAGATATCCCAGGCCTGATGGCATCCGCCACACGAATGTTTCGCCACCTTCCCGCTTCTTTGACGGAGTTGGCGCAGCTTTACGCAGAGGGGGGACACGAACTCGCGCTAGTAGGCGGCCCCGTCCGCGATGCTTTTTTAGGTGTCACCCCTCACGACTTTGACTTCGCGACCTCCGCTGGCCCAAGTGAAAGCGAGGCGTTGCTGAAAGAGTGGGGCGCGAAGACCTGGGACGTCGGGAGAGCTTTTGGGACGATAGCTGGACGTAAAGGGTCTGTAGAGGTAGAGGTCACTACGTACCGCACCGAAGAGTACCGGGAAGACTCACGTAAACCCCTGGTGGAATACGGAGACTCGCTCAAAGGAGACCTGTCACGACGGGATTTCACGGTCAATGCGATGGCGATGCTGGTGCCTGAGATGGTTCTGGTTGACCCGTTTGGAGGACTCGAAGACCTTGCCGAAGGGATCTTGAGGACGCCGGTGTCCGCAACGCAGTCTTTTCGAGACGACCCCCTACGGATCATGCGAGCCGCTAGGTTTGCTTCGCAACTTGGGATCGATGTGGACCCTGACGTGATGCGGGCGATGGAGCAGGAAAAGAATCGTTTGGAGATAGTGTCCGCGGAGCGCGTGCGTGCTGAGTTTGTGCGTCTTTTAATGGGAGAGTTCCCCAGAAGGGGTATTGAGCTGCTGGTGTACACGGGAGTTGCAGGTGTCGTGCTTCCCGAGGTTGCCGGTCTGGTTGAAACCGTGGACGAGCACGGTCGTCACAAGGACGTTTACGAACACACGCTCACCGTCCTGGACCGCGCTATTGCACTTGAAACTGGACCAGACGGTCCAGTGCCTGGCCCTGATTTCATTCTCCGCTTTGCTGCCCTGATGCACGACGTTGGTAAGCCGGCCACCAGGACGTTTCAAGGCTCTAAGGTCACTTTTCACCACCACGAGATTGTTGGCGCCAGGATGACGCGAAAGCGTATGAAGGATCTTCGTTTCGATAAGGAAACTGCAAAGGCAGTGACCGACTTGGTTGCGGGTCACCTGCGCTTCCACGGTTACGGCGAAGCGAACTGGAGCGACGCTGCTGTTAGGCGCTATGTGACTGATGCTGGTGACCAGTTGGAGCGCCTTCATCGCCTCACTAGGGCCGATTGCACCACAATGAACCGTAAAAAAGCGGAGCGCCTGTCAGCCGCATACGACGACTTAGAGTCGCGGATTGCGCAGCTCCGGGAAAAAGAAGAACTGAGTGCTATCCGCCCAGACCTGAATGGTGACCAGATTATGGAGATCCTGGGGATTGGGCCTTCGCGAGAAGTTGGCGAGGCCTACCGGTACCTGCTGGGTCTCCGCATGGAGCACGGACCCATGGATCCAGAGAGCGCGAAGTCGGCTCTGCTCAGTTGGTGGGAACAGCGCTGAGCTTTCTTAGGTCCGGGTCACCTTCAAAGTTCATCACAATCACCCGTCGAACTCGCGCACACAACTACGCTGGGGCTGAGCTAAGCGCAAGGAGAATCCGTGAGTCAATCCGCACAGGGTCCCGCGGGCGGGAGCAACAGCCCCTACCGCTCGGCCCCGCCGCCACCCCCAAGCCGCATGGAGCAACTTCACGGAGGCGACACGTCAGACGTTGGCGCCTCCGAATCTGACGACGAGAAGAAGAAAGGCGGGTGGGTGAAGAAGACTGCACTGGGTCTCCTCACCGCCTTCCTGATCCTGACGATTGTTGGTGCCGGGGCCTTTCTCTGGGCTTACAACAGGATCACCATTCCGGAGCCGAGCGAGTTCGCGTTGGCTGAGGCGACGACCGTCTACTACGACGACGGCACCACCGAACTCGGGACCTTTGCGGAGGTGAACCGCACGATTGTTGACATCGAGACGCTGCCGGACTACGTCGCCCAAGCGATCGTGGCCTCTGAAGACCGGACGTTTTACACAAATTCTGGCGTCGACTTACGCGGGATAGTCCGTGCGCTGCTCAACAACGCGCGTGGGGGAGCGCGTCAGGGTGCTTCCACCCTTTCGCAACAGTACGTGGAAACGTACTACGGCCAAGAAACTTCCGGTTACATGGACAAACTCCGTGAAGCGCTCACAGCACTGAAGATCAACCGGACGCAGTCGAAGGAGCAAATCCTTTCCTCGTACATGAATACCATTTACTTTGGACGAGGAGCCTACGGCATTGAAGCAGCCGCGAAAGCCTACTTTGGCATTCCTGCGGCGGACCTAGATTTAGCGCAGGCTACGCTTTTGGCGGGGATAATTCCTGCTCCCAGCGCCTGGGATCCAGAGGTCGACCCGGAGATGGCTCACGCCCGTTTCGACCGAGTCATCGCTCTGATGGTAGAAGATGGCTGGATTTCAGAGCAGCAGGGTCGCGACGCTCAGTTCCCAGAGACGATCCCGCCGGCCGGCGCCACCTCATCCATGAAGGGGTGGCAGGGCTACCTGTTGCAGCAGATCCGTCAGGAGCTTCTGGACAGCGGCGCGTTCACAGAAGACGACTTGGACTCGGGTGGGTTGAAGATAACCGCCACGATCAACCCCGAGATGCAGCAGGCCGCAGTGGAATCAATCTCGGCCCTGCCCGAGGATGCCCCTGACACGATCCGCGTCGCTCTTTCTTCAGTAGACAACGAGACCGGCGCGATTTTGGCAGAGTACGCGGGCGCCGACTACCAGGCGGTGCAGGTGAATGCGGTGACTCAGGATGTTGCTCGAGCCGCGTCCACCTTTAAGCCTTTCGCCCTTATTCCCTTCCTTGAAAGCGGCGGTTCAATGGAGGAACGGTTTGACGGGAACTCCCCCAGAGAGTTCGGCACCATGAGGGTTCAGAACAGCGGCAACGTGTCGTATGGGGAAATCACAGCTAACGAAGCAACAGCGAAGTCGGTGAACACTGTCTTCATGGAGATCAATGAGATCGCCGGTTCGCAAAACACTATGGACACGCTTATTGAGGCCGGCATCCCGGCAGATACTCCGGGTCTCACTGCAGAACTAGGGAACGTTCTTGGTACTGCTTCGCCGCACAACATTGACCTCACCCGCGCCTACGCAACGATCGCGAATGGGGGATACCGCATCGATCCCCACATCGTTTCTGAGGTCCGTGATGCAGGGGGTAACGTCATCTATCAGGCGGTGCAGACTCGCGATTCAGTCTTTTCGCAGGGCACGCTTTCCCAAATGTTGCCAGCGCTAATGAGCGTGGCGGAGCAGGGTGGGACCGCGAGCGACTTGGCTGACATGGGGCTGAAGATCGGTGGTAAGACGGGGACAGCGGATGACTTCAAGGCTGCCCAGTTTGCCGGCTTTATTCCTCAGATAACCACTACGGTTTCCGTCTACAACGTTGGGCCGAATGGGGAGGAACTCGAGCTTCCCAGCATTGGCGGGGTTACGGGGTTCTACGGCGGCGAATGGCCGGTGGCGATCTGGAAGGCGTTCATGACCCGGGCAACTGCCGGCATGGAGGTCGCAGACTACACGTGGTTTGACGAGGGGCTGGTCCAAAAACCGGAGCCTACCCCTCAACCGGAGCCTGCCCCTGAGCCCGAGCCAGCCCCCGAACCAGAAGAGCCTGAGCCTGTGGAACCGGAGCCTGTGGAACCGGAGCCTGAGCCAGAACCGAAGCCTGAGCCGGAACCCGAGCCTGACCCCGACGCGAACCCCTAGCCCACTCCTTTTCTCGGTTCGGCTGCGAGTTGTTGCCCTAAGACAGGCCCCAAAGGGGCCTGGGAGCGCAACAACTCGCAGCCGAACCGAACCCGAGACGAAAGCCCCGGACCTGCATCATTTAGAGCAGGTCCGGGGCTTTACTGTTCGCTTGGCGGACTTACTTGTCAGCCTCAACAATCACGTCCACTGTGGCGGTAACCTCACCCAGCAGTTTGATGGTTGCGGGGTAGGAACCCGTCGCCTTGATCGGCTTCGCAAGCTCGATGTTTCGGGGGTCGAAAGGAACCCCGAACTTCTCTGCCAGTGCGGCCCCGATCTCTTTCGGGCTGACGGCACCGAACAGGCGTCCAGCGCTTCCAGCCTTCTTCTGGATCGTCACTGAGGGAGACTCCTCAATGCGGTCGCGAAGAGCTGTGGCCTCTTCGATGCTTGCAATCTCGCGTTTGCGGAGTTGCTCCACCATTTGGTCAATGTGACGCTGGGCGTTCTTGGTCCAGCGCACGGCGTAGCCGCGGGGCAGAAGATAGTTGCGGGCGTACCCGTCTTTGACCTCAACGACCTCGCCGGCGAGTCCTAGACGGTCTATGTCACGGCTCAGAATGAGTTTTGTTGCCATTGATTCCCCCTGATCTAGCGTCCAGAGGACGAGTAGGGCAGCAGTGCCATTTCACGGGCGTTTTTTATTGCCTTGGCAAGCTTGCGTTGGTCCTGGACAGAAACGCCGGTCACGCGGCGCGCACGGATCTTGCCACGGTCAGAAATGAACTTGCGTAGCAATGCTGTGTCTTTGTAGTCGATTTCGCCGAGTTTCACGGTGCGCACCGGCATGGTGCGCTTCTTGATCGGCTTGCGAAGAGCTGGCTTCGCCATGGTTGGTCTCCTTCTATTGTCCCAAAGTAAGTGAACGTATGTTTCAGCCGCGAGAGGCGTCGGCTTAGAACGGTGGTTCCGAGTCGAAGCTCGAGGTTCCCGGGGTCCCCCACGGGTCGTCTGAGCTGCCGCCGGTCGGGCCTCCGAAGCCGCCCTTAGAGAAGTCGGTTCCCTGGGTAGGTTGGGGCGACTGGCCTGAGAAGTCGCTGGCGGCGCCGGCCGAGGCGTTAAACCCACCGCTTCGGCGTGGGGTCCGTTGCACCTGTGCTTTTGCCCAGCGCAGTGTCGGGCCGACCTCATCAACTTGCAACTCAACGACGGTGCGTTGCTCTCCCCCATCCCGGGGAGTGTAAGAGCGTTGGACCAGCTTTCCTTGGACGATTACCTGGGTTCCCTTGGACAGGGACTCGGCAACGTTTTCGGCATAGTCGCGCCACACGCTACAACGCAGGAACAAGGTTTCGCCGTCCTTGAACTGGCCGGAGGCTCTGTCCCAACTGCGGGGGGTTGAGGCGACTGTGAAGTCCGCGACTGCTATCCCGCTCTGCGTATAGCGAAGGTTTGGGTCGGCGGTTAGGTTTCCCACGACGGTTACTATGGTGTCGTTAGCCATTAGAGCTCGCCTACTTTGCGTCGCGGCGCAGAAGCTTGGTGCGAAGGACCGATTCGTTTAGGCCTAGCTGGCGATCGATTTCCTTGGCCGTCTCGGGAGTCGTGGTCATTTCCGCAACCACGTAGATGCCTTCGTTGTGCTTCTGGATCTCGTAAGCAAGCGTTCGCTTACCCCAAACATCAATGCTGTCCACTGTCCCGCCGCCTTCTGTTACCTGGCGAAGGACCTTCTCCATCGAGCTCCCAACGGAACGCTCGTCGATCGTGGGGTCAAGAATGACCATGAGTTCATATTTACGCAATGAATCCCCACCTCCTACGGTCTGGCGGTCACGGACGGTCCGTGACAGGAGGGTCTTGCATAGGGCCCTTGGCCCAACACGCAACTCTACCGGGGAAACCGGCTTGCGAGGTACCTGAAACGTCTCACGCTGGCGTCGGCCTGGTCACAAGTCGCCTGCGACTGGGTCCGAACGTCCGCCACCAGTTGGCGATGCCACGCAGAGCCATGAACCACCCGGCGAATGCAACCCAGAGCCAGGTTAGCGCCGTAGCTTGACCGCTGAGGGATAGCGGCTCAGCCGAAGCTATCCAGTGCGTCAGGGCCCAGAGGGACGGCAGGTAGGCGATGAGCGTTACGACTCCCGCAACTGCGAGATACCTGCTTTCCTGCGCTCCGATCAAAACGCCGTCCAGGATGAACACAACCCCTGAGATTGGCATGAGCACTCCGGCGACAACCAGGGCTCTAGATGCGATCTGATGCATTTCGGGTGAGGGGCCGAAGAGCAGGGGCAGCCACTTCGAGGTGGCGACAACTACGGCGCCCAAGATGGCGGCCGTGATCGCCCCCCAAAGCGTGAGTTTGCGGACCAGCCCTGAGAGCGACCACGTGTCCCCTGACCCGAGCAGTACCCCTACTAGGGACTGAGCTGCGATGGCGAGGGCGTCAAGTGCGAACGCGGCCAGAGTCCAGATCGAGTTCACAACCTGGTGTCCTGCAAGTGCATCAACGCCTGCTCGGGTCGCGACTGAAACGGTCGCAAGCAACGCGAGGCGAAGGGACAACGTTCGCACTAGCAGCGGGGCTCCCTCTCCCGCTGCCGCCAGTGTTCCGGCTCGGGAAGGGCGTAGAGGCAGGGAATGACTTCGAGCAGCAATCACAATCTTGGCACTCACGGCGATCGCCATCAAGGTTTGGGTCACCGCTAGCCCGATCCCAGCTCCAAGGATTCCCAGGCCTAGGCCGTAGATCAGAAACAGGTTCAGGGAGACGTTCAAGACCGCTCCGGCTGCGAGCACCAGAAGGGGTGTGCGCATGTCAAGCATCCCCCTGAGTGTCCCCGTGGCGGCGAGGATGACCAGCATCCCGACAAGACCAAACGACCCTGCACGTAGGTATGTCACGGCCTGCTCCGCAACTTCAGGTCCGGACCCCATTAGCGACACCAGCAGGGGAGCCGTGGCGAAAAGTGCCGCACCCGTGACCGTTCCGATTGCCGCTCCCAGCCACATGGCTTGGACCCCGCCCTGAAGCCCCTGCTCAGGTTTCCCCGCTCCCAGGGCGCGTGCCGTGAGTGCTGTTGTCGAGTAGGCCAGGAAAACAAAGACCCCGGCAACGGTCGAGAGGATCGTCCCGGCCAGCGAGAGCGCCGCCAGGGATGCGGTCCCCAGGTGCCCCACCATTACCGAGTCGATCAGCAGCAGTAGCGGTTCTATTACAAGGGCTCCGAGAGCTGGAACAGCAAGCGAAAGGACCCCTCTCAGGTCCGTGCGCGGTCTCCCCGAGGCCCTCTCAACCGAGGGTTGAGAGTTCGCGTCACCTGAGGCGGAGGGTCCCTGTTCGCTATCCACGGACTTGAACGGTAGCAGGAGTTCACAGGCTGTGGACACATCTGTGGAGACTCCCACCCGCGCTTTCCCGGTTCGCCTGGCCGTGCAGAGGTCGAGGAGGGGGTCTCCGTCGAAGACCTCCTACGACCTTAATCCACAGAGTCTCCACAGCTTTGTGAACAGTATCTGCCCGTTCCTCCCCAGTTTCGAGCCCTCCGCACACAATTAGGATTCGCGCAGCCGCGAAAAGCGACCTATCCTGCCGGAGCAGACGGCTGGACGTGTTTGGGCTACGGGGAGATTGTGTGGATAGTGACGGGTTTGACAGGGTTCCCCCACAGGCACCGGAGGCTGAAGCGTCCGTTTTAGGTTCCATGCTCCTGTCCAAAGACGTCATTGGGGACGTCGCGGAAATCTTGAAAGGCACGGACTTTTACAAGCCGGCAAATGAGATCATCTTTGACACGATTCTTGGCCTCTACTCCCGTGGGGAGCCCGCCGACGCCGTCACGCTCGCGGGCGAACTCTCCCGAGAGGGGCAGTTACAACGCGTAGGGGGAGCAGACCACTTACACAAGCTGATCGTGGCTGTGCCTACCGCTGCCAGCGCGACCTACTACGCGAAGATTGTTCGTGAGAAGTCTCTGCTCCGGGGGCTTGTCTCTGCGGGCACCCGCGTTGTCCAGTTGGGATACGCCGAAGACGGAGGGGACGTTGATTCGCTGTTGGACTCCGCGCAGGCCGAGATCATGTCGGTGGCGGAAAGCCGGAGCGGGCAGGACTACATCGGTCTGAGTGCTCTGTCGGAAGAGACGCTTAGCGAGCTCAATGACATAGCCGCAAACAAGGGGAAACTTTCTGGTGTCCCGACAGGGTTCTCTGACTTGGACCGGCTGACGCAGGGCTTGCACGGGGGCCAAATGGTGATCATTGCGGGGCGTCCAGCCATGGGCAAGTCGACTCTTGCAATGGACTTTTGTCGGTCTGCCGCGATCCACAACGGGGTGACTACTGCGATTTTCAGTTTGGAGATGTCGCGGTCTGAGATCGCAATGCGTGTCTTTTCTGCTGAGACGGGGGTGGGCCTATCCAAGATGCGGTCGGGCGACATGACCGCGAACGACTGGGCAGTCATGTCAAAGCGCATTGGCGAAATCTCAGCCTCCCCTCTATTCATTGATGACTCGCCAAACATGTCGATGACAGAGATCCGTTCTAAGTGCAGGCGCCTAAAGCAGCAGGAGAATCTTGGGTTGGTCGTAATCGACTACCTGCAGCTGATGAGTAGTGGCAAAGCAGTTGAGTCCAGGCAGCAGGAGGTCAGTGAGTTTTCACGTTCCCTCAAGTTGCTTGCGAAAGAGCTAGATATCCCCGTGATCGCTGTCGCGCAACTAAACCGCGGGCCAGAGAACCGAGCCGACCACCGACCGATGCTCGCTGATCTCCGTGAGTCAGGTTCTTTGGAACAGGACGCCGACGTGGTCATGCTTCTCAACCGCCCCGAGTACTACGACCAGGACGACCGTCCGGGCGAGGCGGACATAATCGTTGCCAAGCATAGGAACGGCCCGACCGACAATATTCCTGTGGTTTTCCAGGGGGCGCAGGTCCGGTTTGCGAACATGGCTCGCGTTTCCGATGTTGGCGCCTTTTGAGAGGCGCCCGCTTCTTTCTCGGCGACTTTAGGTGACGGGACTCTTTTGAATATCGACACCTCCGAAGTGAGGAGAAGGGGACTGTGACAGCTAAACTTGCTGGTCAACTTAGGTTTGCCTTAGCTTTAAGATCGCGTAGTTCGGAAGGGATCTAGCCTGGCAACATGGTCGAAATACGAATCCACGGGCGAGGTGGCCAAGGGGTCGTGACCGCAGCTGATTTGGTAGCTATGGCAGCTTTCAAAGAGGGGCATCACGCGCAGGCTTTTCCATCTTTTGGCTCGGAGCGCACAGGCGCGCCAGTTGTCAGCTTTTGTAGGGTGTCTGATAGGGAGATCCGCACACGTGAACCTGTGCTGGAGCCAGACATCATCATCATTCAAGACCCGACGCTACTGTCGGTTATGGACGTCTTTTCCGGGATGAAGCCAGGTGGTAAAGCGGTGGTGAATACGTCCAGGAGCCCGGAAGAACTTGCTGAGCAGGGACTGGTGGACGGCGGAATCCTAGAAAGCATCATCACCGTTCCTGCATCAGAAATCGCAAGGGAACACGTTGGGCGCCCCCTTCCCAATGCTGCGATGCTGGGGGCGACCGCGGCCTACACGCATTTCGTCGACCTAGAGAGCGTTGAGGAAGCGATCCGGCAACGTTTCCATGGACGCCTTGGCGACTCTAACGCCGCTGCCGCCCGCGCAGCCTACGACTTCATTAAGGAGACACTCGATGCTTAAGCAAATCGAAGGCTCGCAGGCTGTCGCCTTCTCAGTCGCTCACTGCGACCCCGAAGTCATTGCCGCGTACCCGATCAGCCCCCAAACCCACATCGTGGAGCAGCTTTCCGCCCTGTGGAAGCGAGGCGAGCTCGGGAACTGCGAGTACATCAACATGGAATCTGAATTCGGTGCGATGTCTGCCTGCATTGGAGCTTCGGCGACCGGAGCGCGCACTTACACCGCGACGGCGTCTCAAGGCTTACTTTTCATGGTAGAGGCCATCTACAACGCTTCAGGGCTGGGCCTTCCAATCGTCATGACCGTCGCGAACCGCGCAATCGGTGCACCAATCAACATCTGGAACGACCACACCGATGCCATGAGCCAAAGGGATTCGGGTTGGCTTCAGCTGTACGCAGAAGACAACCAGGAAGCCGCGGATCTGCACGTCCAGGCTTTCCGGATTGCGGAAGAGCTCTCGCTTCCGGTCATGGTGTGCATGGACGGCTTCATCCTGACGCATGCGGTTGAGGTCGTTGACGTTCCGGAGAAGGAAGACATTGATCGCTTCCTTCCCCCGTACGAACCCAGGCAGGTGCTGGACCCTGCTAAGCCCCTTTCTATTGGAGCAATGGTCGGACCCGAGGCCTACACGGAAGTTCGTTACCTGGCGCACCACCGGCAACTGCAGGCCTTAGAGCTGATCCCGAAGGTCCAGAAGGAATGGAAAGAAATTTTCCATCGCGACTCAGGTGGGCTGGTTAAGCCCTATCGTCTCGAGGGAGCCGAAACGGTCGTTGTCGCACTGGGGTCCGTCCTTGGAACCATCAAAGATGTTGTTGATGAGCGTCGCGATCGTGGCGACAAGATCGGCGTCCTTGGGATTGTGGCTTTCCGACCCTTCCCAACGGAAGCAGTTAAGGAAGCCCTGAAGCACGCAAAGCGAGTCGTTGTTGTCGAGAAGGCATTCTCCGTCGGGATCGGCGGAATCGTCAGCTCCCACATCTACCCGGCTATCCCAGAGCACGCAAAGCTTTACGAGGTCATTGCGGGGCTGGGCGGGCGCCCAATCACGAAGCATTCCCTACAGAAGATGCTCGACGAAGCCGAAGAAGACAAGCTGCATCACACGACATTCCTGGACCTTGACAAGGAACTGGTGGATCACGAACTGGAGCGTGAGAGCCTAACCAGAAGGTCGGGACCCATCGCGGAAAACCTGGTGCGCGACGCCCGTAAGCGCGCTGATGAGCACCTGGCACACTAGGAGAACGCAATGAAAGTTGAACTGGGAATCCCGGCCATCCGGGAAACAGAAATCCCCTCACGCGAGTCCGTTAAGTTCTATCAGGTCGGATCCTACGCCGTCGGTAACCGTCTAGCAGAGGTCGTGGATCGGTCCATTCAGTCCGATCCGGACCGCTTCAACTCACTCACCTCCGGGCACCGCGCCTGTCAGGGTTGTGGTGAAGCTCTAGGGGCCAGATACGCGCTCGATACGGCGATGGCTGCAACTCAAGGGGACCTGGTTGCCGTTAACGCGACCGGATGTCTTGAGGTCTTCTCCACTCCATACCCTGAAACCGCATGGACGGTACCTTGGCTTCACTCCCTGTTCGGGAACGCCCCCGCAGTCGCGACGGGTGTTGCCGCTGCGCTCAGGGCAAAGGACAAGGTAACCCGCGTTGTCGCACAGGGTGGCGATGGCGGCACGGTCGACATTGGCATGGGTTGCCTATCGGGCATGTTCGAACGTAACGATGACGTTCTGTACATTTGCTACGACAACGAGGCCTACATGAACACGGGCGTTCAGAGAAGTGGCGCCACACCTCCAACTGCACGTACCGCGACCACCCAGCCCGTTGGGCGTCACCCAGGCAATGCTTTTGGGCAGGGCAAGGACATGGCCAGGATCGCCATGGCACACGAAATCCCCTATGTTGCCACCGCCACCGTTGCGGACCTTCGCGACCTGGAATACAAAGTTGCAAAGGCAATGACATTCAGCGGGGCTCGCTACATTCACGTTTTGGTTCCCTGCCCCCTGGGTTGGGGCACTCCCTCAAACGAAACAATCAAGCTGGCGCGGCTCGCTACCCAAACGGGTTTCTTCCCGGTCTTTGAAGCCGAGGCGGGAGAGATCACTTCGGTCCAGAAGATCCGCAGGCCCGCCGCAGTCGAGGAGTACCTGCGCACGCAGCGACGTTTCGCTCACCTGTTCCGCCCGAAGCGCGATGAACACACCCTGGAGCGTCTCCAAGCGATTTGCGACCGCAATATCCGTCGCTACGGCCTGATCGAAGAAGACCAGTTGGACGAAGACGTTTTGGAGCGTGTCATGGACGCCCCGTTCGACCCGGAGGGACGCTACGACAAGTACATCAACGCCGCGTACGACACCAAGCGGGCGAAAGCGGAGATGAGCGCGGCTGCGCAGGCAGCTGAAGAGAAGCTGGTGGGGGAGGGATTCTCCACTGTCATGCGTCCGGAAATGAAACGTGAGAGCGCACTTGTTGGCGACGCGAAGCACGGGCGCGGCCACACCAAGGCCGGGTCCGGTTCAGCCGAAGATGTTCTCTTGGAAAACAGGCGGCTGGCGGAAGCCGAGCACACGGCAATCATCGAAGCCTCGGCAGAAGCCGCGACAGCAGACGCAGACCAGGCCATCCAGGCTTCGGTTTCCGAAGAAGAGAAGGTCGTGGGGAAGACTGATGAGGTCGGCCCAGACCCGGTCACTGATATGCGTTTGGACACGATCGACGCTTCCCTAGGCGCAATTAGCGATGGGCAGGCACCTCACGACGATGGTGACCGACCCAATCAGACCCACGAAGAAGAGCGGAACTGAAAATGACCTCCATTGAAGTTGACGCAGGCGCAACTGAACCATTTGCAATCACTCTTGAAGTCGGTTCCTCGCTCCTAAATGAGACCGGGTCCTGGCGGAGTGAGAGACCCATCTACGTTGACCTGCTTCCGCCCTGCAACCAGGCCTGCCCCGCCGGGGAAAACATCCAACAGTGGCTGTACCGCGCTGAAGAGGGCGATTATGAGGGCGCTTGGCGCCAAATCATGGCCGACAACCCCCTGCCTGCGGTTATGGGTCGCGTCTGTTACCACCCTTGCCAGACCGCGTGCAACCGCGCTCAGGTTGACGAGGCCGTCGGGATCAACGCTATCGAGCGTTTCCTTGGGGACAAGGCGATAGAAGAGGGCTGGAAGGTTGAGGTGACGGCACCCCCCAGCGGGAAGCGTGTCCTGGTTGTTGGCGCAGGGCCCTCAGGTCTCTCTGCCGCCTACCATCTGCGCCGCTACGGTCACCGCGTGACTGTCCGGGAGGCGGGACCAATGGCTGGCGGAATGATGCGCTTCGGGATCCCCAAGTACCGACTTCCTCGCGAGACCCTGGACGCTGAAATTGCCCGGATAGAGGACATGGGAGTCATCTTCGACTTCAACTCGAAAGTCGAAGACGTTGAAGCAGTAGCCAAAGGTTACGACGCCGTGTTCCTTGCCGTCGGTGCCCACATCGGCAAACGTGCCCACATCCCCGCCGCGGAATCCGCGAAAATCATGGATGCCGTTTCCCTGCTGGAAGACGTTGAGCTTGACGAGAAGCCAATGCTGGGTCGCCGGGTCGTGATCTACGGTGGCGGCAACACTGCGATTGATGCGGCACGGACCGCGAAGCGTTTGGGCGCTGAAGAAGCCGTGATTCTCTATCGCCGCACGCGCGACCGGATGCCCGCCCACGACTCTGAAGTTCGTGAGGCTGAAGAAGAGGGCATCATGATGCGTTGGCTTTCAACCATCAAGCACGTTGAAGATAACTCAATCACTGTAGAGAAGATGGAGCTGGACGAAAACGGATTCCCCCAGCCGACCGGGGAGTTCGAGGAGCTCGGGGCTGACTCGCTGGTCATGGCGCTTGGCCAGGAAGCTGACCTTTCCCTCATCGAAAACTCGAAGCACATCCAGATTGACGACGGGGTGGTGAAGGTCAACAACCAGATGATGACGGGGCTTGAAGGTGTTTTCGCCGGTGGCGACATGGTGCCTTCAGAACGCACTGTCACCGTTGCTATTGGCCACGGCAAAAAAGCTGCACGCTACATTGACGCTTACCTTAGGGGCAGCACCTACACGCCTCCGGAGAAGCATCAGCTTGCAACCTTGAACCGGATGAACACCTGGTACTACGCAGACGCACCCCGCCAGATGCGGGAAAAGCTAGAGGGTCCCAGGAGGTCTTCTACCTTCGATGAGGTCGTCAGTGGGCTAGACGAAGAGTCTGCAGTGTTTGAGGCCAGGCGCTGTATGTCTTGCGGCAACTGCTTTGGTTGCGACAACTGCTTCGGGGTTTGTCCGGACAACGCGATCACCAAGATCAAGCCGGGTGAGTACGAGTTCAAGTACGACTACTGCAAGGGCTGTGGTCTCTGTGCGGAAGAATGCCCGTGTGGCGCGATTTCGATGATTCCGGAGGAAGTCTGATCCCGGCAGGAAGCGTTGTTTGTTGCAGGGGCTAAGCTGGTAGGGCTGCGTTTGGGCTGAAATCCTCCCGAGCTTTGTCCCTAGAAGGCGGTGGTGACCATGAAGTCCTTCAGAGCGCGAAAAACTGAACCGGATCCCAAGGCACCCCGTGGCCTGCAGGAACTGCTGCAGGACGGGACGCCTGCCAAGCTTTCACTTTGGCTCGCGAACAGCGACCGTGATGTGCTTGGGGACCAAGTAGCGGATCTCACTGAAGAACAGGCTGCGAGGCTCTCGCACATGCTGACACCAGCCTCGGCTGGGGAACTGCTCGAGTCCATTGCTCCCCACACCGCTGCGGATCTGCTGAAGAAGCTTCCGATTGCAGTTGGTGCGGGGCTCTTGGATTCTGTCCAGGCGGACGATGCGACACGCATCATAGAGCTGATGAGTGTCGAAGACCAGCACAGCTTCTTGCACGCCATGAAGAGTTCCCATTCTGCTCTGATCCGGGGGCTTCTTGCCTGGCCGGAGGACTCGGCTGCTTCTTGGATGCGTCCAGAGTTTCTGCATGTGCGTGCCGGCTCAACCATGGCGGATGCGGTAGCCGCCGCAAGACGGGAACCCGAGTACCTAGAAGAGGGTGTTTTTGTGGTCACAGGGGTCGGGGCAGTTCCGGCCCTAGTGCGACTGCGCGAAAGTCCTTCTGAAAAAGGGGACGACCTCACTACCGAGGAGTTCGAAGCCCTCCTTGACTATGGCACCGGCAAGACTGTTGTCGGTTGGCTTTCGCACCAGGCGATGGTCCTGGCGAAGCGGGCGGCACCTGTCGAGGATCACATGGTCCCGGCGGCCCGGGTTGAGCAGTGGTCGGTGAAACCTCTGGACGACCAGGAAACGGTCGCCCACCGAGTCAGGGAGCGTGACGCTGAAGTCCTGGCAGTGATGGACGGTTCCACCATCTTGGGAGTCATCACAGATAACGCTGTCCGCGACATCCTGTCGGAAGAGGCCAGTGAGGACGCGGAGCTACAAGGTGGGTCCTCTCCCCTTGACATGCCGTACCTGCAGGCTTCCCCTGGGAAGCTCTGGACGAAACGCGTCATTTGGCTTTTGGTTCTTTTCTTGGCTGAGGCCTACACGGGCAATGTGCTTCGAGCCTTTGAAGACTCTGTCGCTCAGGTGACAGCCCTAATGTTCTTCATCCCACTTCTGATTGGGACCGGGGGAAACGTCGGAACCCAGATAACGACCACTCTGGTTCGGGCAATGTCCGTTGAAGGGGTGCAGCTTCGCGATGCGTTCAAGGTCATCTGGAAAGAGACACGCACCGCCGTCCTGCTGGGTCTCACTATGGCTGCTGCGGGGATTGTCCGAGCCTGGACTTTGGGGGTCACGGGTCCCCTGATGCTGACCGTGGGGACTTCTCTGGCCCTAATTGTCCTTTGGGCGAGCCTGGTTGCGTCGATTTTGCCGTTGGTGCTCCGGAGCCTAAAAGTGGACCCTGCCGTCGTTTCCGGCCCGATGATCGCAACAATCGTGGACGGAACCGGGCTCGTTATCTACTTCCTGATGGCCCACCTATTCATCCCTGGGCTTGCCTAGCTTTATCCGATCTCTCGCTTTGGCTGCGAGTTGTAGCCGCAAAACCGCCTCTAAAGGGGGTTTACCGGGCTACAACTCGCAGCCAAAGCGTTGTTGTGTTCGGGGTTGGGGGGAGAGAGAAGCTGACGGTCCTTCGGGCCAGGCAGTGCGGAGCCTCCTGGAAAGCTGGGCCCTGAATCTGGTGGTTTGAGCCTCCCTGAGCAGGTGATAGCCGTCCGAACCGAATATCACCGGCAAGCCGGGTGGAAGATCCGAGACTTGAAGGCTGGTGCGTTCAGCGGGGGAACCGTGGGCACTAATGTGTTGGAAAGGAAGAAGGGTCCTAATGGCGACAGCAGCGACCGCCCCCGGGTGACTTTTCGCGAACGCCGTGAAGATCTCTGGATCATGCTGTCCGTTGTCCCCAATCAAAATCCACCTGACCTGAGGGAACATTCCTACGAGCCGTTCTAGCTCTTTACGCTTAAAGGCCGGACCACGACTAGGGAGTCCCTGGGCCGACATCCCCCAGGGGCGCAAAAGAATCGTTGCGCGCGGGAAGTTCCGAGACCGCAGGAAGTGGCGGAGCACTGTGATTGTGTTCCAAGCCCCCGTAGAGAGAAACATGAGAGGCACTCGGACCTGTTTAGACTCCGGGGGCCCCAGCCTCGGGATGTCTCGGCGCAGAGCTCGCAGGAAGTGCGACATGCCCGGCACAGTCTGCCTAGAAGACACCTTGTCTACGAAGGCGTAGCGGAGCGCCAAGAGCTTGTGGGGGACCATAGAAACCATGACGGTGTCGTCGACGTCAGAGACGATTCCTACGGTCTCTTCCGAACCTAGGATGCGGACGGGAATCCTGGTGGGGCGGGTCAGCCGAATGCCCAACTCCAAACCCAAGCGTGCAAGCTCAATCCCGTCCTTGGTCTTGGCTAGTTCCCGTTCGTGTCCGCGGAGGTCACTCCGGTGGATTAGGTAGATTTCCCCGTCATGCCACCCCGACTTTAGGCCGTGGCCACACAGGGTTGCGTCAATGTAGCCGCCGCTGTCTGTCCGCAGGACCTGGACTGTCTTTCCCAGCTTGATCAGGACCGGTTCCCTGGGCACTTGTGTGTCAAAGAACTGACGCCAACCTCGTTTTTCAATCAGCCAGCTACGCTCGCTTCCACGAAGGGTCATGAGGACGCGACCAAGCACCCTAGCTTCAGTTTCTGAACCGTATCCGCCTAAACTCGTGATCGCAGGTTTCCACCGCGCAGCTTTCAGGTAGCGAGATTCAAAACGGCTCAACCACTCGAGAGGAGCGCCGAGGAGTCTCTTCACCATGACCCTAGGGTAACGGTAGGACTAACCAACTTCGTCCTCTGGAAACTCCTTCGGAAGTTCTAACTTGACCCTGTTGTTCATAAGGGACCGCTTCAAGGTCCTGTAACCCATCAGAGCGAAAAGGAACATGACCCACCCACAGATCAGCACCACCATAAATCCTCCTTGGTAGCCCGAAGTGTCGATGACCGGACCTGTGAGCGCGGAGCCAAGCGACAGCCCGAGCGTCGTAGCGGTCGACGTCCACGTCAAGCCCTCCGTGAGCCTTGCGGGTGGCACCACCTGCTGAACGATCGTGTTCACGTTCGTCATGGTCGGAGCGATTGCCATTCCGGCGATGAACATCATGATGGCTAGGACACCCAAGTTCGGGGCCAAGAAGAAGGGGGAAACCCCAATGGCGAGCAGCGTGACCCCGCCCAGAAACAGTGACCAAAGCGGCAGAGACCAGAGCCGAGAACCATAGATCAGGGCCGAGATCATTGAGCCTAGAGACATGGTCGCCAGAATGACGCCGGCGATTGATGACAGGCCTGCGGCTTCGGCATTTGCAACGACCGATAGGTCCAGTGCTCCGAACAGGGCACCGGTGCCGACGAAGGTAAGAGCAAGCACTATCATGGCGGGGTTCCGCATGACGGACTCGAGTTTTTCACCCTTGACCTTGGGGTTCACGGGAGGCTCGGTCTTCCTTTGGAATAGGAACGCTAGCGACCCCACCAGCATCAATACCAACGCGACCCAGAGGCCGGCGGTTGGATGAATCGTGGCTGTGACGACGGTTGCGATCACGGGACCGAGCACGAAGACGAGCTCGTCAAAAGCTGCCTCCATTGCGTACGCCGCCTGAAGTTGCGACGCGCTTTTGGTGACGTAGGCCCAGCGCGCGCGGACCAGCGCCCCCATAGAGCCGCCAGTTGCGCCGGCAATCACGGCCAACACCGTGATGATCCAGGGAGACAAAAGGGCCATTGCAGAGAAAATGATGCCCGAGGTGGCAGCCGCAGAAATCAGGATCGAGGGGATCATGACGCGGGCTTGCCCGTAACGGTCAACCAGACGTGACAGGACCGGGGCGCAGATGGCGTAGGTGATCACCGAAGCCGCCGAAATGAAACCTGCAAGAGAGTAGCTCCCGTACAGGGCACGGATCATCAGGATCGTTGAAATCCCCTGGATCGCCATAGGGGCCCGTGCGACCACGCCCGCAACAGAAAATGCGAGCGCACCAGGTAGCGAAAGGACTTCACGGTAGCGTTTGAACACAGATGAAGTCTGTCGCCCCCGCTCCCTTCAGTCAAAGGTGAAGGGGCGTTATGAAGCCGATGGGGCCTTATCTCACAGAGCCTCTTTGCCTAGCGCGGCGCTCACCACTTCCTTCGCTGCTTCCTGGACCTGCTCCAAGTGTTCTTTGCTCACGAACGACTCAGCATAAATCTTGTAGACGTCCTCGGTTCCAGAAGGCCGCGCAGCGAACCAAGAGTTCTCGGTTGTGACCTTGAGCCCGCCAATCGGTTCGTTGTCACCGGGAGCGCGAACCAGCTTCGCTGTGATGGGTTCCCCGGCCAGCTCAGTTGCGGTCACGTCGCTGGGGGACAGGTTGGCTAGGCGCGCTTTCTCTGCCTTGGTGGCGGGCTGGTCGATCCGTGCGTACCACGACTTCCCGAACCGCTCTGTCTGTTCGCGATGCAGCTCCGAGGGGCTCTTCCCAGTTCGCGCCATGATCTCAGCGGCCAAGAGCGCCATGATCAAGCCGTCCTTGTCAGTTGTCCAGACCGCACCGTCTTTTCGCAGGAAGGACGCTCCGGCCGACTCTTCACCACCAAAGCCGAGGGAGCTGTCCAGCAGTCCGTTCACGAAGTACTTGAAGCCAACGGGAACTTCGACTACCTTCCTGTCGATTGCTTTCCCAACCCTATCGATGAGGGAACTTGAAACAAGAGTCTTTCCGATTCCGGCGTCCGCGGGCCACCCTGGACGGTGCGTGAACAGGTATTCGATTGCAACTGCCAGGAAGTGGTTCGGGTTCATGAGGCCGTCGGCCGTCACGATGCCGTGCCGGTCCGAATCGGCATCGTTCCCCGTTGCTACGTCGTAGGGAAGGGCCCCGTCTTCGCCTGGCGCCATTTCTTCAAGCAACGAGGCCATGGCGTAGGGGGAGGAGCAGTCCATGCGGATTTTGCCGTCCCAGTCAAGGGTCATAAAGCCCCACTGCGGGTCGATGGAAGAGTTCACTACGGTGAGGTCCAGCCCGTAGCGTTCCGCGATCGCGCCCCAGTAGTCGACGGCAGCGCCCCCAAGCGGATCGGCGCCGATTCGAATGCCGGCCTCACGGATCGCCTCGAAGTCGATCACTGTCTCAAGTGCGTTCACGTAGTTTTGCAGGTAGTCGTAAAAGTGAACGTTCGGTGCGGCGGAGACTTCATCGATGAACGTCCGGGGCACATCTTTCCACGACCCGGCCAGCAGCTCGTTGGCACGTGCAGCGATCCAGGACGTCGCGTCTGACCCCGCCGGGCCGCCCGTCGGCGGGTTGTACTTGAACCCGCCATCGGTCGGTGGGTTGTGCGAAGGCGTGATGATGATTCCGTCCGCGAGTCCCTCACCGGTAAGGCGAACATTGTCCGGGGCTCCGTTTGCTTCCAAGATCGCGAGCGATACGGCGGGTGTGGGCGTCCAAGACCTGCGACTGTCGATGTAGGTTTCCACACCGGCTGCACTGAGGACTTCTAGTGCCGTGCGCCACGCCGGTTCTGACAGGGCGTGGGGGTCGGCTCCGACGAACAACGGGCCGTTCGTTCCCTGGAGGGTGCGGTACTCGACGATGGCGGCCGTGATGGAAACGATATGGGCCTCGTTGAAAGTGGCGTTCGTAGAAGTGCCCCTGTGGCCCGACGTCCCGAAGACAACTAGCTGTTCCGGCTCGGCCACGTCCGGGACCAGATCGTAATACGCCGCCAAAAGCGCATCTACATCGACAAGATCTTCCTTCTGGGCTGGCTGTCCGGCTCTTTCGTGCATTGCTGTGTCTCCTGACCTTGCGTTTAGTGAGCTCATCCTCGAACTATTTCGATTGTAAGGTCATTCCTCTCCCGGGCGACTAATGTGTCTGCCATGGGTAAAGCTAGTCGTCGTAAGAAAATGTCTCCCGCGAAAGCGGCCGCCTACAGGCCCCCGATTCCGTTCGTTGAGCGCCCTTTTGAGGGGATTGCTTCCGAACGAGAATTGGTTGCGATGAAGGAGCTCATCCCCTGTGGGGTGCTGACAGCGAAGACAGATAAGGCACACGGGGAACGCGAGTTCGACTTTGTCACTTTGCTTCCCGATGGCGCTGCTGCACTGGTCCGAACGGATGGGCGGATCCTGGTGGGTCTGCAAACGCGCTTCAACTCAGGCGACCTGTCGCACGACCTTGCGGGCGCCCTGCTCCGGGCAATAGAGATGGCAGACAAGGGCGAAGACGGCGTGGTTTCGTTCGACGTTCGCGATCCTGCGCCAAGGCTCCAAGAGATCTTGGACCCGGGCCTCCTAGGAAGCGGCGGGGACGCGGATGAAAGCCCTCTTCAGATAATGGACAACTTCGGCTACTGGTTCGACCCGGAAGAGGAACAGGACCAGGACACCCTGACGGCACTGGAACAGAACTCCGCTGACATGGTGCCGACAGAAGAGCTACCCGGCGTTGCTGGGATGTACTGGTGCGAAATGAACAACAACTTCGTCCGATACGTCACTGACGTTCCTGAGGATGATTTGTTTACCGCGCTAGCGCGCGTGCAGTCTGCGGGCGACGCTACCCTGGGTCCCGGGTCCAAGTTTGTGGGCGCGTTCCGTGCCTGCGGGATAGCGATTCCCGTCTTCCAGGTCGACCCGGACCTCAGCGCAACTGACCTGGCTCCCGAAGGGGAGTCTTTCCAGAAAAAACTGGAGCAAGCACTGCTTGTTGACGAGCCGCTTTCGCACGATGAGCGTCGCGCGCGCTCGGGCCTGGTTTCTCGTCAGGTAACGATCCGCTAGCAGTTAGTCACGGACCGCCAGCTATGGGGCCGACCGGATAGGATTGTCTTGTGACTGATCGAGGGCAGCGGGGAACCGAAACTTCACCTGCCGGACCCCAACATGTCGCCGTCGTGATCGCGGCGCGGAACCAGCGCTCCGTCCTCGCAGCGACGGTGCGTGCTTGCCGTGCTATTCCGGGTGTGGATTTAGTCGTCGTTGTAGATGACGGGTCCGACGATGACACCGGGTCGGTGGCGCGATTAGGGGGAGCCGCAGTCGTCCGACACTCCGTTCCCAGGGGGCTCGCCTCCGCGCTAGAGACAGGCGTCAAGGTAGTCGCAATGAGGGACCGAGCCGACTGGCCGACCCGAAACATTCTGTTTCTGGAGCCGGACCTTGGTGACTCAGCTGTCGAGGCAACCCCGCTTGTTGAGGCCGTTGGCTCCGGCCAGGCAAGCTGCGCTATCGGAGTACCTCCCGGGGCGAAGTTCCCATCCCCACGGAAAGCTCGGGCTGCCGCCCGGGAAATCAAACGGCGCTTAGGTGAGTGGCCGGCCGACGCTTCCGCAACAAACAGGTGCATCACTCGTGAAGCACTGACGCGGATCATGCCTTTCCACGGGGGAAGCGCAGTTTACGTTGCAATGACCCTGGACCTGATAGCGCTGGGTTTCAAGGTCATAGAGATCCCGTGCGCATTCGAGCAGGACAACGACTCGAAGCGGTCGCGTGGGCGCCGGGTCCGGCGTCTGGACGTCTGGGTGGCCGCGAAGACGCGCCAGTTGCGTCGGCTCCGCCGAGCCTTTATGAACTAGCCCGCAGTACGCAACCGAAGCGAGTTCAGCACTACGAACACTGATGAGAAGGCCATAGCGGCTGCGGCAATCATCGGGTTTAGCAGTCCGGTGAATGCGAGTGGAACTGCCAGCATGTTGTAGAAGAACGCCCAGAACAAGTTTCCCTTGATGATGCGGAGGGTCCGGCGCGAAATCCTGATAGCTCTGGGGGCGGAGCTTAGGTCAGAGTTGACTGCGGTGATGTCCGCGACAGCCATTGCGACGTCTGTGCCGCTCCCCATTGCTAGACCTAGCCCAGCTGTCGACGCCTGTGCCATAGCGGCGGCGTCATTCACCCCGTCACCGATCATGACAACAACGTGGCCGCCTTCTTGGAGGCGCGCGACTTCGTCCCTCTTCTGTTCGGGAAGAACTTCGGCGATCACCGTCTTGATCCCGACCTGAGCGGCGACGTGCTCGGCAGCGGAGGTGTTGTCTCCCGACAGCAGGATGGGACTAATGCCGAGTTCCACAAGCTCACTGATGGCCTGCGCAGCGTCGGGTTTAACCGAGTCTCTTAGGCACAGTAGGCCCAGGACACGTGCACCTTCGATTGCAGGTGGCAGGTCGGGCCTACCGGGATCGCTTGCGCTTACGGGTTCGTTTACGATTTGCTGGCGTGAAATGACGGCCCCGTCGTACCCCGCAGCCTTTACGACGTGTTCCAGGTCCTGATTCGAGTAGTCCTGGTCCAAGGTTATGGTGGCCGTTTCGGTTGCCAGGTTCACCTGCGCAGTTACCCCGGGAAGCTTCTTCAGTTTTCGTTCAACGCGCCCAACGCAAGACGCGCACGTCATGCCAGAAACGGACATGGTTACGCGAAGCTCCGCATCAGCGACCGCCTCTGGGTTTAGGGCGTCTGCCAGGGCAGAGGCGGACGCGGGAGCATTTCGTCCGATGGAGGCTGGGGGAGCACTGACCAGAGCCACAACTGTTGCGCCAGTCGTCTCAAGCAGGTGTTGTTGCTGCGCAAGCTCCTTTAGCAGCGAGACGCCGTGGCTTTCGAGCCACCCTGGCCCGCCGACCAGAAGACCTTGTACTTCCAGCTTCCCGGTCGGCTCATCCTTGGCTTCCAGCAGGGCAGAGACGCCTTTGCCCGCATGGTTAGCAAAGTCAGTTACGGCCGGTGTGGTCTGGCCGCGCAGGACGCTCTCTTTGACGATTGCCTGCGCTAAGGGGTGTTCCGACCCCTCCTCAACCGCTGCGCTAAGCGCGAGTACTTGGCTTTCATCAAGGTGGGCTTCGGGCGAGGGGATGATTTTCTCCACGCTGAGAACGCCCCTGGTGACAGTGCCAGTCTTGTCAAGGACCGCGGTGTCCACAGTTCGAGTTTGCTCAAGAACCTCGGCATTTCTGATGAGGATTCCCAGCTGCGAAGCCCGTCCGGACCCCACCAGCAGAGCGGTTGGGGTGGCCAGGCCTAAGGCACAGGGACACGCAACTACCAGCACTGCAACCGCGGCCGTGAAGGCGGCTTGAGTGGGGTAGCTAAGTAGAAGCCAAACGATAAGGGTCACGATGGCAATGCCGATTATCACGGGCACGAAGACCGCGGAAACACGGTCCGCTAGCCGCTGTACCGGTGCTTTTGTTGCCTGTGCTTCCGTGACCATGCGGCCGATCTGCGCCAGTGTTGTGTCGCTTCCAACGCGAGTTGCCCTCACCCGCAAGGAACCCCACGTGTTGATGGTTCCTCCGGTTACAGACTCACCCGCGCTGACGTCGACCGGTACAGATTCTCCCGTCAAGAGGGACGTGTCGAGGGCAGAGTTTCCCTGTTCGATGATCCCGTCTGTTGCAACCTTTTCACCGGGGCGCACCAGGAAGAGGTCGCCAACCTGAAGGTTTGCTGCGGGGATGATTTCTTGGGTTTCGGCGCCGTCTGGCCCAACCCTGATGATGGTCGCCTCTTTGGCGCCAAGGTCTAGTAGGGAACGTAGCGCATCCCCGGCTCGGTACCTGGTGCGGGCCTCAGCCCAACGCCCCGCGAGCAGGAACACAACAATCATGGTGGCCGCTTCAAAGTAGAGCTCTGCGTGTCCGGAGTCTGCGTGTGAGAAGCGCGGGATGAAGGACATGTTCATCCTCATCCCGATCTGGCCTGCACCTCCCCAAATGAGCGCCCAGTAGCTCCAGGTTGAAGAGGCGATCACACCCAGGCTTACCAACGTGTCCATGGTGGTGGCCCCATGCCTTGCCGCGGCAAACGCGGCTTTGTGGAATGGCCAGGCACACCACGTGATCACCGGGAGAGTCAGTGCGGCCACGACCCACTGCCAACCTGGGAATTGCCAGGCAGGGACCATAGACAGAACCATGACAATGGTGCCTAGGGGAAGCGCGACAAGGAAGCGATCCCGGAGCTGCGTAGCTCGCTTGCGTGCGTCTTCCCCTACCGTGACGTCACGGTAGGGGTCTGTAGTGTCAGCGACCTCGAGGACCCGTTCGTCAGCCGAGGTGGGGTGCGCCATTTGGGAGTCGTTCCCTAGCCTCTCTGGATATTTAGGAGCTCATAGCCGGCCTCTGTGACGGCGTCCCGGAGGGCGTCATCGTCGATCGCTACGTCCGCAACGACGGTTACCTTAGAGGTCCCGTCTTTCACAAGGATTACCTCAACGTTCTTAACACCGGGGATTTCTTCCAGCTCTTCTGTGACGCTGGCGGCGCAGTGCCCGCAGGTCATGCCGTTTACGGAGAGCTCTATTGTTCGCTCAGGGCTAGTCATGCTTGTCCCTCCAAGTTTGTTTCCGCTATTCTTCGGCGGAAGGTTTCCTCTCTCACCTTGACCGAAATAGACGGGGGTCGCAAGCCTCTCTCACCTTCGGCAGAACCCTGAGAGGCAAACTAGAATCAGCGTGGTCGTCTGGGGGTGAAGGGTGAGTTCAAACTATCCGCTTCGCAGGATCCCGCAAACTTTCTCAAGGTTGTTTCTGATTCGGAGCCTACTCCCCCTGGTGATCCCTATCCTTCGCGCGCTTCTTTGGTCAACGATCTCTAAGCTCACTCCCAAAAGGGGGTTCCTGGCTGCACTGGTCAAGGAGAAAGCCCGGCGGGTTGGCGACCAGGCGGTAGAGAAGGCGCAGGACATCTACTTTCGAAACCCGGGGCTCGACACCATGACCGTTCGCTCGCTCTCAAAGGGCGGACAGGGCTTGGCCAGGCTGTCTCACCTGGTTGCGAAGGTTCAGGTTCTAACCGGACTGGATAGGGAAGGCCTGGCCGCTGAGAAACTGGCATTGGCACCACGGCCCGGCTACGACTCGCTCATGATGGCCTCGCTCGCGGCTGGGTTAGCGCTGGGCTACTTCCGCAGTGGTTCCACCAGGTCGCTGATCTGGTGGGATAGTGCGGACCCGGACCCGAAGCCTGCACGTTCCTTACCTGAGGGGCATCCGTACCCCGGCGTGCGTAGGTTCGGACCGCCCCGAAGCCTTCGTGACATGGCGGCCGATGTCGACGACCTCTACTGGGCTGGCGCTTACGGCCAGGCGGTCAAGGTGACCAGGGTCGGGACGGGGTCGGAGCGTCGCTGGCTCGTGTCCCTACCGGGCACAGACCACGCAGACCTGGAGTCCCTTCCGAATCCTGCGGACGTCGAGTCCAACATGAAAGAGGAGCTGGACCTTGAATCTGCAATGAGAGCGGGAACGGTTCAGGTAATCAGGTCCGCAATGGCGGCAGACGGGGTGCCTGCAGAGGAAATGACTCGCGAACCCGTCTTGATCTTGGGCCATTCGCAAGGCGGAATGGTGGCTGCCGGACTCGCTGAAGAAGACCCTGACGAGATTGGGATTAATGTGCTTGGGGTTGTGACTCTGGGCAGTCCCACAAGAAGGGTCAAAATTCGAGACGGCGTCACCATGGTCGCTGTGGAACACGACCAGGACATGATCCCATCGCTCGATGGCGCGCCAAGACTTGAAGCGGACGGAAGAGTGGTGGTCAAGAGAAGGTTGAGCCAGCCGAAACGAGGTCCGCTTTTCTACGCTCATTCCTCCGCCACCTACACTGAAACACTTAGGCTTGCGGAGCGTCGACATGCGATTGCGCCGTGGGGTAGAGCGGCAGAAGCATTTAGGGCGCTTCGGGAATACCTCCCCAAGGACGGGGAAGAAACCCGGGTCACTCACCACTACGTCTGGCAGGAAGTCAGGGAACCGAAGACGGGTTCGCTCTGGAATGAGTACCTGAATCTACGTTTCCCAGGACGTTGGCAACCAGTGATCTACCCGGGAGAACCCGTCGTCTCGCCCCTCCCTCCAAAGAAGACCGAACCAGCGATTACGGAGGGACAGCATGCGTAAAGTCCCGTTACGTGAACGAATCGACCGAAAGGTAACCGCAGTCCTCAGGGTTTTTACCGATCAGACGAAGGACCTTGTCGCAAACGTGCGGCCGTCTTGGGTGCCTGGGCGGGACGCACGCTTCCGAGCCCTTTTGGGGAAGGCTCTGAATGACCTACCCGTCGTGGCGGAGCACGCAGGGAGCGGACACCTGGATCTTAGAGTCGAGGTGTTTGAGGGCTTTGGGAAGCCGACGCTCGTCAGCTTTGACCTGATTTTTGTGGATCCGGACCTCGAGGTGCCGAAGGACTCTGTCCTGGTCAAGGATCTCTTGGACCGGGCAACGCAGGTGCTTTGGGATAACCCTGAGATGGCGCCGGTAGCGGTCAGGGGTCGGATCCTTGTCGCGTGCACCGAACCTCACCAGGTTGAAGAATCTTGCGCGGACCCCGTGCCGCCGGTTGGACACGAATCCCTTATGGGAGGTGAGACCGTGGTTATGGACTTGGAAAACCTCGGTTTCGTAGACGAAATCGCGCGCGCCGCGGACCTTTACGACAGGTATGGACCGCCGCGCTTCGACCCTGACTGGCGTCCCTGAATCAGATTCCTTTCGCGAGGTCCGCGGCAATCCCGGTGTAGTCAGCGGGTCGCATTGAGCCGAGCTTTTCGGCAAGCTCAGGGGGCAGTCCGGATTCTTTTGCGACCTGGTGCATTTGCTCAAGAGTCACTGAGCTACCGCGCGTCAGGTTTCGCAGTCGAGTGTACGGGTCTTGTTCAGTCGGGCTGCCTCCCGCCAGCACCCGAAGGCGCAGAGCCTGCTGTAAAGCTTCTGATAGGACTTCTGGATGCGCTTCAAGGTGCCGCGCCATTTTACCGGGGTTCGGAGCCAAGTTCTTCAATCCCGCCCGTAGGTTGTCAAGGGCAAGCAGCGAGTAGCCGAATGCAATCCCGGTGTTGCGCTGCAGCGACGAGTCGGTCAGGTCTCGTTGCAGCCGTGAAGTCGCAAGGTTTGCGGCCATCACATCAAACAGTGCGGTCGAAACCTCTAGGTTCGCTTCTGCGTTCTCGAAACGGATTGGGTTTATCTTGTGGGGCATGGTCGAGGAGCCCGTTGTGCCCTCCGGCTTCTGAGTAAAGTACTCGAGGGCCACGTAGTACCAGATGTCAGTCGCTAAGTTGTGGGCGATCCGGTTGAAGTGCGCCAGGTCGCCGAATAGGTTCGCCTGCCAGTCATGCGACTCTATCTGCGTCGTGAGGGGGTTCCACTTCGCGCCAAGTGATTCAACGAACTCCTTGGACAGTGCAGGCCAGTCCGCTTCGGGCAGCAACGCGACGTGGGCGGAGTAGGTTCCGGTAGCCCCATTGAGTTTTCCAAAGATTGGGTCAGATTCGATGCGGTCTAGCTGGTTTCCCAGCCGCCAAGAAAACACGGCCAACTCTTTACCTAAAGTGGTGGGGGTTGCGGGTTGACCGTGGGTCCGCGCCAGCATGGGGGTCTTCGCGTTCGCCTCAGCCAAAGCCGCGAGTTCCTGCTGAAGACCTCGCGCGGCAGGTAGCCAAACCTGGTCTAGAGCTCCCCTTACGCAAAGCGCGTAGGCCAGGTTATTGATGTCCTCTGACGTGCACAGGAAGTGAGTCAGCTCCACCAGGCCCACGAGCTTCGGGTTTTTGCTTTCCACCAAGTGTTCCCTCAGCAGGTACTCAACGGCCTTCACGTCGTGGCGAGTTTCTGCTTCGAGCTCTGCGAGCCTGGTGCGGCGTTGCTCATTAAAGTCGTTCGCGAGGTCGGACAAGTACTCCGTCTCAGAAGCGGTGAGGGGTTCTAGGTTTCCGATGACCTTCTTTTCAAGTAAGAACTGGAGCCAACGGGTCTCAACGAAGATGCGGGCTCGGTTCAACGCCTCTTCTGAGAGCCAGTTTGCGATTGGTGCTGCCTGACGCCGATACCTGCCGTCAAGGGGTGACAGGGGCGGCGTGAACGTTTCTTCCCAAAACCCGCTCTTTGACATCGCTGACACGGCTTTGGATTCCGCGCTCACTTCTTCTCCTTCGGTGGGTGGGTGGGACGGACTCAACAATAGAGCCACAGGTTCACTTCGTTGGACGCAGTCCACAGGGCGCGCGCTAAAGAGCGCAAGGCGTTCCTAGTCCGGATAGCTTTCCAGCATGTTCGATTACGGGGATGGCGGGGTTGGCGCCTGGATCACTACCGAGCTTGACGAAGGAGCGGTTCTTGCAGGCCTTTCTTCTATCGAAGAATGCTCTCGGCTGCTAGCTTTGGCCGGGGTCGCTGACTGGCGCGGCCCTGGGGCTCAGGGTTTTGAAGCACGACGGGTCGGCGTCGCGGGGCAAGCAGACGCGATTCGCCGCGACCTCGAGGACCTCTATGTCCTGGCAAGCACCCGTAACGAACTCAGCAAGTCGGCGCAGGGCGTTCCCTGATGGATTCCGCGCCGTGGTACTGGGTCCGTGACCGCTTCACCTCCGTTGATTCAAGCTCGGTGGTTCAGTCTGCACTGACGCTCAGCTGGGCTAGCCAGAATGCGTCTGATGTCGCGTCAGCCCTCATCTTTCTCCATCCCACGCGCACACAGAAGCTAACTGACTCCTTTGCTGGGGCCCAGATCGCTGCTATCGATAGCCGGTTCTGGGCGCTAAGGGAGTCCCTGACCCCAAGGGTCGTAGCGCTACACGAACAACTAAGTGAGTTGGCGGAGTGGCTGAGCGTCGCAGCCCTGATCTACGCATCAGCAGAACAGGATGCGCAAGGTTTTATAGCTGCCTGCAACTCTTTGACCGCGCTCGACTGCAGCTTGCCGGCCTCAACTTCCCTGGGGGCTGTGCTTTCCAAAGCTGGAAGCTACGTGCGTGCCATGGGCTCTCATTCATCTTCGCCCTGGCCGCTTGTTGCGGGCTTGGAATCACAGACTCAGTTCGCAGCCTTAGCGAGCTCTCAGGAGAGCACTAGGGGACGTTCCGCTACCTCGGGACTAGCTAGCCTGCTCGGGGGAGTCTGGAGTGGTGCACGCTGGATCACATGGGGAAACTCGAACGGACTAGTTGTCAGCGGCGGTGGGATGAGCGCGTGGGGCGGGACTGGGAGCGATGGCTCCTTTTTGCAGGTGGACCTTGGCGGTGGGAAGGGGGCGGAGATTGAATGGCCCCGGGGCTGGGCCGACCGCGCCCATCCCGTGTCAGCAGCCCTAGCTTTCCTATCTAGTGGGCAAGGTAAAAACGTAAGGGATGAGCCGTGCCAGGTTCCCCTCTCCGCTTCTGCACTCTTAGCGGTTTTCCCGACAATCGCCACGCGGCCTGGCACGGGACAAATCAGAATCTTGAAGCATCAGGCTACGGGCCAGAGCCGTCGGTCATGGAGTGTAGTAATAAGGGGAACGCAGACCTGGTTGCCCGGCACTTCAAACCCTCAGGACATGCGGTCGAACCTGCAGGAAGTCGCAGGCCAGGTTTCTGACCAGCAGGTCGCAGTTCTGACGGCCATGGATCTGGCGGGCATCCGTCCCGGTGAGCCGGTTGAGCTTGTTGGGCACTCCCAGGGCGGAGCTGTAGCCCTGTCGATTGCGGGTGATGCAGAGCTCTTGTCGAAGTACAACATTGTCGCGGTGCTCACGGCCGGAGCGCCCGCGTCTGCATCCAGTTCCCTGACCGTGCCAGTGCTGGCGCTTGAAAACACCGCTGACATAGTTCCGGCGCTCGACGGGGAGCCCGGTTTTGCCGGCCAGAGTAGCTCAGTTGTCTACTTTGACGACCGATCCCTTGTGGTCGAAGCTCCTGAGCCAGTAGGGGCTCACAGCATAGAGACGTACATTGAAGCGGCGCGGGGGCTGGAGGCCAGTTCGGAAACAGACCCGGCGCTTGCCTCCCTGAAACAGTGGAACTCCGCCCGGTTTCAGGCCCTGGGCTTGGGGGCTGCCGGAGTCACCACCACTTCCACCACCTACTTGACCAGGCGGACGCGAGGTTCCGTTGAGGTCCCAGCTGAAAACAGTGAGACTAAGAGTCGCTCTTCTGCGGCACCAGGGGGCTCAGAACCGCGGTGACTATCCAGGTGACTACCGAGGTCACCACAGCTCCCCACAGCGCCGGCCAGAACCCCAGCACGGTGAACGGTAGCGAAAACTTACCCGCCACCCAAGACAACATTAAGAACATAAGGGCGCTAGTAACGAATGAGAAAAGCCCGAGCGTCAGAATGTAAAGGGGAAAGGTCAAGAACTTGAAAACGGGCCTGATGATGGCGTTGACGGTTGCCAGGATCAGTGCCAACAGGAACAGGTCCAGCATCACCCATTGCCAGCCATTCCCCGGTTCAAATAGTATTCCTGGCACCCAGGAAGCTGCCGCCCAAAGGCCGAGCATGCTACCAAGCAGTTGAATCAAGAACCTCACGAGCCTATCTTGTCACAGCCCTACTTCAGACCCATTCCCCTTCCCAGCCCCGCCCGGTAGGATCACGCCATGAGATTTCGTGCATCGAAGATCGCTGCCGCCTTGAGTCTGGCAACACTAGTGCTAACCGGAACCGTTGCCTGCTCAAAGTCGTCAACTGAAGCGCTCCCTGAGGCGCAGGCGGCGGTCCCAAGCGAAGCGGAGTCACCAGCTGAGGCACCGGTCAGCGACCTCATCGTGATCGACGTTCGTAGCCCAGAAGAGTTCGCAGAAGGACACGTCAAGGACGCAGTGAATCTCGACCTCAACTCGGGTGAGTTCCAAAACGCGATCGACGGACTGGACCCGGACGCTAGCTACGCGCTCTACTGCCGCTCAGGAAACCGTTCGGGTCAGGCCGCCGCAATGCTCGCTAGTGCGGGCTTCACCTCGGTTCAGGACCTTGGGCCACTCGAGAGTGCCGCGGATTCGCTAGATCTCCCCATAACGCAGTAGCTCATAACCCAGTAGCTCCCAGGTGGGGAGGCGGGCTGTTAGCCTGGCCGCAGGAGGCCGCCATGACTGAAACCAGAACCGGGACCGCCCTTAGCCTTGAGTCCGCTCACGTCGCCCCAAACTACAACCCCCTTCCCGTGGTGATCACTTCTGCGGACGGCGTGTGGGTTGAAGATGTTGAAGGGCGAAAATACCTGGACGCCTTAGCAGGCTATTCAGCTTTGAACTTCGGACACGGAAACCGCCTGCTGCTCGACGCCGCGAAAACGCAACTTCAGAAACTCACCATGACCTCCCGGGCCTTCTACAACGACCAGTTGGGACCCTTCGCGCGCGAACTAGCCGAACTTACAGGGCATCAGATGGTCCTTCCAATGAACACGGGTGCCGAGGCAGTCGAAACTGCGATCAAAGCAGCACGCAAGTGGGGTTACCGTGTCAAGGGGGTCCCCGCAGGTCAGGCCCAGATAATCGTCGCCGACTCGAACTTTCACGGACGAACCAGCACTATCATCTCCTTCTCGGACGACCCGGACGCAAGGGACGATTTCGGGCCATACATGCCGGGTTTTATCACGGTTCCGTTTGCGGACCTGCAGGCCGTGAAGGATGCAGCGACTCCGGACACGGTTGCGGTTCTAGTTGAGCTGATTCAAGGGGAAGCGGGAGTACGCATTGCAGACCCAGAGTACGTTCAGGAACTCCGCCAATTCTGCGATCAGGAAAACATCCTGTTGATTGTTGACGAGGTCCAGTCAGGCTTCGGCAGGACCGGCGAAACGTTTGCCTCAGACCTATATGACATCAAGCCCGACCTGATGATCCTTGGAAAAGCTCTAGGTGGGGGGATCCTCCCAGTCTCAGCCGTCGTTGGTCGCCGCGATGTGCTCGG
Source organism: uncultured Actinomyces sp. (assembly GCA_964345615.1). Classification (GTDB taxonomy): domain Bacteria; phylum Actinomycetota; class Actinomycetes; order Actinomycetales; family Actinomycetaceae; genus Scrofimicrobium. Next base: position 54,616 of record CAYFRQ010000004.1, read on the forward strand.
CTTACTCACTGCGGGCACCCACGGTTCCACCTTCGGAGGGAACCCTCTTGCTGCCGCGGTCGCCAGAGAGGCGATCCGCATAATGAACTCTGGGGAGCCGCAGGAAAACGCCCGCACGCGCGGAAAGCAGCTAGGCGATTGTCTCAGAGCGCTACGCGAACAGTACCCCGAGGTGGTCTTGGATGTTTCTCAGGTTGGCCTCTGGGCGGGCATAGAGTTCAACCCCTGGGTCGCCTCCGGACGCGAGGTTTGTGAACTAATGATGGATCGCGGCGTTCTAATGAAGGACGCTCACGGGTCCGTGGTGCGTATTAGCCCTCCACTTTCCATCACGGAATCAGAACTGAACGTCCTTTGCAGGGCCCTGACTGACACGGTCGCGGGTCTTGCACAGCACCAACCCGCCTAAGCCGAAAACAGCAACCGTCACTGAGAGGAAAAACAAATGAGGGTGCACATCGCCGCAGACCACGCTGGCTTCGAACTTCGTGAAGCTCTTATCGCTCACCTGAGTGGAGCTTTTGAGATTGTCGACCATGGCGCGCTGGTCTACGACCCCCTAGACGCTTACCCACCAATGTGTATCGCGTGCGGTGAAGCGGTTGTCAAAGACCTAGAAAACGACGTTCCCGCCCTGGGCATTGTCATCGGCGGAAGCGGCAATGGGGAACAGATGGCTGCGAACCTAGTGGATGGTGTTCGTGCCGCGCTCATCTGGAACGAGTCCACCGCTGAACTTGCACGCCTCCACAACGACGCAAACGTCGCCGCTATTGGGGCTAGGCAACACACAACCGAGGATGCCATCGCGTTAGCAGAGACTTTCCTTGCAACCCCGTTTTCTGATGATGAGAGGCACATCGACCGCATCTTGATGATGACAGAGTTCGAGCAGGTGCGCTGCGACTAGGTCCCTACGTCAGGATCAGGGAAAGAACCACCAGTGCTGAGAAAGCGAACTCGCTGACGCCAAACACGGCAGGCTTAAGCGGGTGGCCCAGCCGTTTTGCGGCGTATGGGAAACCCCAAGCCCTCACAGTGAGGAGCACCCAAACCCCGAACACCCACCAGCTGGTGACGTGTAGTAATGCCCCAATCAGCACTACCAGCGTGAAGCCCGCGTGGTAGGTCAGTGAAAAAGCTAGCCACCGGGGGTTGCCTCGCTCGCGGATCATTGTCTTCACAAACGGAATCGTTCCGATGAAGTAGGCAATGACGATTGTGGTGGCAACCAGAACTCGTTTCCAGTTGTCCGGGTTACTGCCAAGTTGGAAAGCAACCAGTGTCAGCAGGCCCGAGGCAAAGATTGCCGAGGCCCTAGCAATGAAGCTTCTAGGCCTGCGGTGCCACATCTCAAAGATCGCGATTAGGGCTAGGGGACCGATGGGGAGCGCGTACCAGAGCAGTGACGGGAGATGCAGTGTCAGAGCAAGAGCGCCCAGGGCAGCGAGCAGGCTGTAGAGGGCAATCGGTGGCACAAACCGTTTTCCACGATCCCAATTCGGTGCTGGTTTAGCCTGCTTTGAGTCAGCTGTATCTTTCTGTTTCCGCGGGGCCACAGACTGAATCCAAAGCCCTAACGCGTCAAAGGCCTGAAACGCTAGCAGCCAAGCCAAAGCTAATCCGAGCTGCCACCAAGTGAAGCCGCCAAGTGCGCTACCAACCAGGATTGGCACCAGCGTCATTGACCACGCCCCGTGCTGGCGGGTGAGCCACCCTGAGCGCGCCAGTTTAGAAGCCCCCACGTATCAGCCTCCCACTTCTTTAGCGTGTATCAAGACAGTGTGCTCGGGGAACATCGCGGGTAGGTGTAGGCCGATTTCTGCCAGTGCCTTTCCCGTGAGTAGGGCCCCGGTTTCCCACCAAGAGGGTGGGATCATCATGGTGTTCGCCGAGGCCGCGTTCGGTCCCGACGGGGTCACCAGGTAAGACGCTTCTGGTTTTAGACCTGGAAGCTGCACTCTGTTTGTTGGCCAGTCCCCGTCCCTCTCCATCTCTGTGAAACCGTAAAGTGCCTCGCTTCGATCGGGACTGACTGCACCAATCATCCAGACAGTGCCATTTCCGAAGCTACGACGCAGGACGGAACCCGTATGGATCAGGTGCCTCATTTCCTTGTAGTAGGCGACCCACTGCGCCAGCTCATCCCGCTCTTCTTGGGTGGCGGCGCTGATGTCCCACTCGATTCCAAAGTGTCCGAAAAGGGCTGTTGCTGCGCGGAATTCCAGATCCGCCACTCGTCCGGTTGTGTGGGCGCGCGGAGACCCCACGTGGGAGCCGATTAGCTCGGGCGGCAAAAGCTGCGCCGTCCAACGCTGTATTTGTTGGCGGTCAAGCGCATCGATGCAGTCCGATGCCCAAACGCGGTCTGTTCGTTCCAGTATTTCAAGGTCGACTCGGGCGCCTCCCGAAGAGCAGGATTCGATTTCCAAGTCCGGGAACTCTTCTCGGAGTTGGTCGAGCATGCGGTACAGGGCAAGCGTCTGTGCGTGGACACCAGCCTTACCTGTCCGCGTTGAGCCGGCATCGACCAGGTCGCGGTTGTGGTCCCACTTCAGATAGTCGATGTCGTACTCGCGGATCAGAGCAGCGATCTGGCCGTAAACATGGTCGTAGGCGCCCGGGTGAGAAAGGTCCAGGACCTGCTGGAAACGCTGTTCCTTCGGCAGTCGCCCGGGCACCTGCAAGATCCACTCCGGGTGCGCCTCCCCCAGCTCCGAGTTCACGCTGACCATTTCAGGTTCGAACCACAGTCCGAACTCCATGCCTCGGGCCCGCACCCCGTCGACTAGTTCGCGGAAGCGGCCATCCCCCCAGATTTCTTCGTTCAGTTCCCAGTCTCCGAGCCCCAGCGTGTCGTTTCGGCGTCTGCCGAACCAGCCGTCATCGAGCACGAATCGTTCCACCCCAGCCTCGCTTGCAAGGTCCGCCAGCTCCAGGATCTTTTCTAGGTTGTGGTCAAAGTAGACCGCTTCCCAAACGTTCATGACCACTGGCCTGGGGGAGTTGGGATGGTTTGGCCTAGCCCTCAGATATTCGTGGAGGCGCGCAGCAACTCCGTCGAACCCCGTTCCATACACGCCGTAAACCTTCGGGCCGGTGTAGCTTTCCCCGGGTGCCAAATCGATTTCTCCGGGTAGCAGTAACTCTCCGCCCATCAGAAGTCTTTGGCCGGACAACACCCGTTCGCCAAGCACCCTGTGGTTGCCGCTGAAAGCGACGTGCATTCCCCACGCCTCGCCAGATGCGAAATCCAAGCCCGGCGTCGCAGCCATCAGCAGGGTCGCAGCGTCTGCGCCCGTGCGGCCATGCCGGCCTTCACGCAGGTGCGTGCCCACGGTGAAGGCGTGGGTTTGAACTGTGCGTTCTTTGCTCCACCGCCCAGCAAAGTCAATGAGTTCATCCGCCCTTTGGGGCACAGGGAGGGCGACGTCCAGGCTGTTCACCGTGAAGCTTCCTTCCCCGGTGTTCTTAACTTCCAGCCGGCTTCGCAGGATCCCGGAGGGCAGCAACTCCAGGGTCACGGTGAGCTCCAGTCCCGCTTCAAGGTCTTCACCGAGAACCTTGAGCGTCCCTCCCAAACCGCTTCCCTCCACGTCGACGTCAACGCCGCGCGGCACGAACTTTGGGGACCAGCTGGTCCCGCTTCGGTGGCCTTGCAGCCCAGGCGTTCCGGTCCAGCGCGATTGCCCTTCGGGTACCACTGGGACAGTTAGGACAAGCCCGCTTGCGTTGGTTGCAATATCGGGGATAGCAGGTAGCGCCACAGCCGCTAAAGCGTCGTCGGTAAGAGGCCCGGGGTCAGCCCCCCAATGCAGGATTGTGGGCATCTCATCCCTGGGGGTGGCTACCACCAGCCCAACTCCCGCAGCGCTCAGTTGAACTACTTCCGGCCATGTCTTGATGTGATCGCCCATACGCGCAATCATAAGCTGACCGCGTCCGCCCAAGCTGCCGACTTTTCTGCTCAGCCACGTCACAGCTTCTACACAATCAACGGAAAGCGCATGCTGATGTTCTGGTCTCATGACTTTGACACTTACTAAGCAGAGGCGGCTGAGCCAGAAGCTGATGGCTGTTGCCGCGGCCCTAACACTGACACTGACTGCGTGCTCTGGCAACCAGAGCAGTGAAACTGAAATGAGTGCTGACGCGTCCTCCTCGGCCGCGAACGCCCAGGCTACCGAGACCTTCTTCACGACAGACCGCGTCCACGAAATCGACGTTGAGCTGGATGACGACGACTACCAAGAAATGCTTTCGACGTACGCCACCTCGGGGGACAAAGAGTGGCTCTCGGTGACTATCACAATCGATGGGACAACCTACAGGGACGCGGGCCTTCGCCTGAAAGGCAACAAGTCGCTTAGGACTGCGCTTGCGAGCCAGCGTGGAATAGAACTGAGCGACTCAGACTTAGAGGGAGAGAGCGACTCAGACT